>NZ_CP061725.1:3109057-3419963 GCF_014764405.1 Micromonospora craniellae
CGTGCTCGTCGCCACGAACGGGGGATACGCGAAACGTACCCCGATCGAGGAATACCCGGTCCAGGGCCGGGGAGGTAAGGGCGTACTGACTGCGAAGATCACCGAACGGCGCGGTGGTCTGGTCGGTGCTGTGGTGATCGACCCGGACGACGAGCTGTTCGCCATCACCAGCAACGGTGGCGTTATCCGGACTCCGGTGAAGCCTGTACGCCGTACACGCGACCGGAACACAATGGGGGTCAAGCTGATGGACCTCCCGGATGGCGTGACTATCGTGGCGATTGCTCGCAATGCCGACGAGCCTGACGAACAGGACTAGTTGAATGACGGAGACACAGGCGAAGTCGGGGAACGCGGGGACCTCGGCCAACCCGGTCGACGAGGACGCCGCGAAGACCGGCACGCCAGCGACCGGCCGCGCGGCCGTGGGCCGGGCGACTGTCCCCGCCGACGCGCCTGCCCCGAAGTTCACTCGGGCACCCGGTATGGCTCCGCCGCCCGACAAGCCCACAGACGAGAAGGACGCCGAGGCGTCCGGCGACAAGCCCGGTGCTGAGGCCACCGCCTCCCCGGGCACACCGACAACTGCCGCCAGCGTCGCCGGCAAGCCGTCGACCTCACCGCCGACCGGACCTCGTCCAGGTCAGTCCTTGCCGGGCGCCACCGGCGTGCTGCCGGCGGTGAGCACCGGAACGACAGGTACCCAGCCACGGATCAGCGGGCTCGGAGCGAAGCCGGACACCACCCGTCCGCTCGGCACGGGTCGTCCGACGAACGGGGGCGGCCTGCCTCCGGGAGTCGGCACGCCGGCCGTCGGTGCCGCGCGGGTGGGCGAGGCGGTACGCGCCGCGCGTACGTCGGTCAGCTCGGCCGCGTCGCGCGGACCGCGCCGGGCCCGACTGAACCTCAAGCGGATCGACCCGTGGTCCGTGATGAAGTTCGCGTTCGCCGTGTCGGTGGTGCTGTTCATCGTCATCGTGGTGTCGACGTCGGTGCTCTACCTCGCGCTGGACGCGATGGGCGTCTTCACCAGCGTGAACGACAGCCTGGCCGACCTGGTCAACGCGGGTGGTGGGCAGAGCACCAATGGCTTCCAGATCACCGCACGCGGCGTGATCTTCAGTTCGGCGCTGATCGGCCTGGTCAACGTCGTCCTGTTCACCGCGCTGGCCACGCTCGGAGCGTTCGTCTACAACGTCTGCGCCGACCTGGTCGGCGGTATCGAGTTGACGCTCGCCGAGCGTGACTGACGCCCCAGGGACACCGCCTCCGGGCCGGCCGCTCTCCGCGGCCGGCCCGGTTGCCGTTTCCGGCTCCGACGCGGGTCGTCCCGGTATCTCAGTGGGCTCGTCACCAGCTCTCGGGTAGGTTCGAGGACGACGCTGTCGGGGCAGCCCGAGGGCCTACCCCGATTTGGGGCGGCGTGAGCGGATGGGTTAACCTTGCTCGTCGCTACGCGGGGCTATAGCTCAGTCGGTTAGAGCGCAGAGCTGATAACTCTGAGGTCGCTGGTTCGATTCCAGCTAGCCCCACCGCAATGGTCCGACGGCACGTCGAGCGTAAGGGGCAGGCCCCATGTTCAAGAAGCTGTTGATCCTGGCCGGCGTCGTCGGTGTGGCCGCCGTGGTGGCCATGAAGATCAAGGAAGCGAACGACGAGCGCGCGCTCTGGCACGAGGCCACCACCTCGCCGGACCTGCGCTGACCGTCACCGTTCCGACCGGCGGGCGACCTCGCCCGCGTACGGGGCCCTAGCTCAACTGGCAGAGCACTGCCTTTGCAAGGCAGGGGTTAGGGGTTCAAGTCCCCTGGGCTCCACCCTTAAGTAGCAGGTCAAGGGCTTGTTCGCTGATCGTGGCGAGCGGGCCCTTGATCATTTGACCCCCGTTCGACCTCGGACGGGGATCCATGACCCGGCAGAAGTGGCCATGTGACGGCTGTCGCTCCTTCTGCCCCAGGTGGATCGTGGGGTGGACGGGATGGCACGGGGTTGTCAGGGTTCGAGCAAGCAGAGCGGGATCACCGCGATTCCGTCAGCGCGGCGGTATGCCTCAGGCCCGGTGGTGATGACCGCCGCATCGAGTAGGTCGTCGCCGAGTTGTCCACGCAGCCAGGTGAGGTGACGGACGTCGTCGTCGCTCACCGACGGGGACAGCTTGACTTCGAGTGCCACGATTCGTTGATCGGCGCGTTGGATGATGAGATCCACCTCGTGGCGACTGTCCCAGGTACGTAGGTGATGAACCGTGGCTTCGGCTGCCTGCGCGTAGACCCGCACGCTGAGTGTCACCAGCGACTCGAACAAGGCGCCCAGCAGGGGACCGGGCCGGCGGACGGGTGTGTCCGGTGCTGAATCGTGGAGCAGTGCGGGTACGTCCACACCGAGGAGTCGGGCGGCGAGGGCCGGGTCGGCGAGGTGGTGTTTCGGTGCGGCGCCGAGTCTGCTGAAGGCGCTGCGGCTGGGCAGCCAGCCGGGCACGGGATCGAGCAGCCACAGTTGCGACAGCACGTCGCGGTACACGGTCGTTGTCGTCTTGGCGGGCTTGTTGGTCTCGCCCGGGGTGGCTGCGTCCAGGATGGCGTTGTAGGAACTGGTGGTTGCCGTCGCGGCGGCGTACGCGGCCAGCCACCCGCGCAGGGTGTCGGGTCGGCGTACCAGGTGGCCTTGCTCGGGGAAGTCTCGTTCGACGATTCGGTTCAGGTAGCCGTCGAGCTGTGCCCTGCGAGCGCGGGGCGGCAGTTGGCGGATGGCGGGGAATCCGGAGCGCGCGATCTCTTCGGCGTAGTCGA
Source organism: Micromonospora craniellae (assembly GCF_014764405.1). NCBI lineage: Bacteria > Bacillati > Actinomycetota > Actinomycetes > Micromonosporales > Micromonosporaceae > Micromonospora > Micromonospora craniellae. The sequence goes on from NZ_CP061725.1 coordinate 3,111,847, forward strand.
CCAGGCTCAGCGCGCTGCCTCCGCTCACGGCCAGCCGCCGTCCGGTAAGCAACTCCCGAAGACTGACCGTCGGCTCGGCCAGGGCCCGCTCGGCGAGGCTCATCGGTCGCATCCGGAGCTGGACGATGCGCCCGGCTCCGGAATGTGTCGGCGCGGACGTGGGGGTGGCGCTGCCGGTCAACAGGAACCGGGCCGGTACGGGATTACGGTCGACGCTGCGCCGCACGAAGTCCCAGACCGCCGGTTCGCGCTGCCACTCGTCGACGAGGACCGGCGCCGGGGCTCGGTCGAGGCGCTGCGGATCGGCGGTGAGCAGCTCCCGCTGTGTCGCGTCGTCCATGGCGAAGACGGTGGCGGCGCGACGCTGGGCCGTCGCGGTTTTCCCGACGCCCTTCGGCCCCTCGAGACTGATGGCAGGCAAACCGCCGAGCAGCTCATCCAGCTCTTGATCGACGGACCGCAGCTGATACGGCAGCATACTGCAACGCTACCGCAGAAGCATCCCGAAGGCTACCGTTCACACATCTGCCATGCTCCCGTACCGGCACGACTCCGGGACTCCCAACGGTGGGCCGGCCCCACCCGGCCCGACACCGACCAGCCAGCTTCGATCCCGCTGGATGGTCATGCCACCCGCAGGAACGCCTGATGGTCCCTGTCCGGGCTGGCGTGGCGACGGTAGACGCGGTCCATGCTCGGATGTCGGTTTCCAGTGCCTGGACGCTTTTGTGCGCGCCACGGCGGATCTTCTGGCCGGTTCTGGCCGGGGCCGTTGACGCTGATCGGTAAGGTGGTGGAACCAGCGGCTGCCGTACTAGGAGAGCGTGCGGCGGCGAGCTTCCAGTCCGTCGAGCACAGCGTCGAGGAGAGCACGTAATAGGCGTCCTGCGCCCGCTCGGACTCTTCGTTGTGGTAGGTGAAGGGCTCAACGAAGGAGACCATCTCTCTGGCGCTCCGAGTGGGCGCGGCGCTCCGGAGTACCTCGATGATGGCGGCGTGGTCTCGCGCCCCGTCGTCGCTGTGCGCCCGACGTTCGTCGGCCATCATGATGGTGGTCATCACACTGTTGAACACGAGTGCGAAGACGAGCGGTGCGTCGTCACCGAAGCCGATCCGGCGGAGCATTCCCAGTGAGTCGTCGAGGGCCTCGGGGTTGTCCCCAGTCACCGTCACCTCGCCGGTCCGCGTCGACGGCGATGACGTCGAAGTCGTCAGGTTCCTCGATCATCTTCAGGACCGCTTCGACGACTCGTCTACACAGGGCATCCCGCCCGCCGACGCGCCGATACACCACGGTCGGCGACGTACCGACAGCCGCCACCAGGTCGCGGATCGACCAGCCGTAGAGCCCTCGCTCACGTGTCAAGGTCATGGCGGCGTCCATGATCTGCTCTGACGTGATGCCCGTGCGGGGCCCGAACGACCTTCTGGCATCTGGCGAGACCGGTCCGGGGCTCGGTCTGGCTCGCCGGCCTGCTCAACGCCTTGGGTGCGGTGACTGGCCTGCTCCCCGTGATCTTCGCAGTCGAACTCGCTCGCGCTGTGCTCCCACTGACGCAGGGAATCGAGATCGACGCTGCGCGTGTGTGGTTGCTCGTCGGTGGGCTTGTCGTCGGGGTCGTCGTCGGCTCGATGCTCTCCGGGTGGGGGTACGGTGTCAGCCACGACGCCGACGCGAAACTGTCGGAGGATCTGCGGCAACGACAGGTCGGTCACCTGTTGACGCTGCCCCTGAACTGGTTCACGCGGACCTCTTCGGGGCGCGTGAAGAAGGTCGTGCAGGACGATGTCGCCAAGACCCACCAGTTGATTGCTCACGCCGTGCCGGATATCACCAGCGCAGTCGTGGTGCCCGTGGCGAGCTTGGGCTACCTGTTCTGGTTGGACTGGAGGATGGCCTCGTCGCGTGCATACCCGTGGTTGCCTGCCTGGTCACTGCGCCGTTCATGATGCGCGACGCCGATGCGCAGTTCCAGAGGTACGAGGCGAGCCTGCACGAGATCAACACGGCGATCGTCGAGTTCGTCCGTGGCATCGGCCCGATCAAGGTGTTCGCCACGGATGACAAGGGATACCAGAGGTTCCATAATCGGTCGCGCGAGTTCGCCAGGTTCTACCTCGACTGGGTTCAATCGACCGTACGTGCCCCGGCTCTGCTGCTCGTCTTGACCTCGCGTGGGTTCGCGCTCGCCGTGTCGGGGCTCGGAGCAACTCTGCTGATCGTGTACGGCGGCCTGGATCCGATCGCCCTGATCCCTGCGCTACTGCTGTCGGCCAACATCGCCGGTCCAGTTGAGTAGTGCCAAACACCTACAACGCACGACGAGCCAAGCCCACTCACGCATGAGCACGTCGATCTTCGCCTCGCTGCTCGTGATCTTCGGCCTCGCGACGTGGCTGGTCGTGGCTGAGCAGATCGCTGCTCCCACCTACATCGGCGTGTTGACGCTGACGGCGAGGACTGCGGGACCTGGCCGGGGACAAGACCATGATTGTGATCGCCCACCGCCTACAGACCGTGCTCAACGCCGATCAGATCGTCGTCCTCGACGGTCGGGGCGGCATCGAGGCCACCGGGAGCCACGCCGACCTGTTGAGCTTCAGCCCGACCTACCAACGGTTCTGGAGCGAGAAGAACGCGAGCCTCGGGTGGAGGGTCGATGTCGGCAACTGACACCAGCGGGCGTCCAGACTGGTCGAAGAACCTCGTCTCCTTCGCTGGATCTGCCACGACTACGTGGATGTGTCGTGACGCGGAAGTTTTGCCGTCACCGTCAGCTTTCCGAGACCACGGTCATTCCCGCCACCTTGGTCGGCTCAGCCGCCTGGTCGAGACCACGAACCACGATGCCGTAAAGGCCGGTCGGGGTGCCTTCCTCGAAACGCACCTCGGCACCGGGTAGAGCGACCGTGGAACCGACTGCGGGACAACCAACGAGGTCGGCGAGGAGACGCGCCTCGGCGTCAGGATCGTGGGTCCGGATCAGGAGGGCGATCAGGTCGGGACGCCCCTCGAAGGTGATGCCCTCGGCTGCCCGGTGCGCAGCACGCATCCGGGCGATCTCTGCACGCAGGGGATCGTAGGTGATGAAGAAAGGAAAGTACGTTGGCGCGTCGCGGACGAAGACCTCGACGAACCCTGCGTCGTGCTCCTCGAACCGCACCTCGATCTCGTCCACCTCCCGGCCGGCTTCGCGCAGTCGGGCTGCAATCGCCCGCGCGTCGGGCACGTCAACGGCGAAAGTCAACAACCCGGGCCCATCGAGCGCGTCGATGCCGGACCTGAGGAGCTTCAAGCTCCCCGCGTACTTTGAGGTCGCTACGGCATCCCAGTCATCCACCGTGGCCAGTTCGACGTACCGTTCATCGTCCACGCCCCAAGCAGCGTTCCGGAAGCCGGGCATGGTGAGTGCTACCTGGGTCGGCAGACCGATGGCGTCGTACGACGCCATGGTGGCGTCGAGGTCACCGACCCAGTGGATGAGATGGTCGAAGGCGGCGGCGTGTTCTGACCTCAGCATCGGTCCACCCTATGCGCCAGTGGCGACAGGGGAAGCGCTCCATCCCGTCAAGGCCCTCGCCCGGCAGGTCACCGCACCCGGGACCTGGATCAAGGTCGGTGGTTGTGCCACCGATGAGGGAGGCGCTGACCGGCTCGCGTGACCCAGCTCCTGACGGTTAGCGTCGACGGTATGAGCACTGGATCTCCGCGTGTCCTGCCCGCCGGCGGTGACCTGACCGAGGCCGCCTCGGTGCTGCGTACCGGCGGGCTGGTGGCCTTTCCCACCGAGACCGTCTACGGCCTGGGGGCGAACGCGTTGGACGCGCGGGCGGCGGCGCGGATCTTCGAGGCGAAGGCGCGACCGAGCTTCGATCCGTTGATTACTCATCTTGCCGACGCCGCTGACCTGGAGGCGCTGGTCGGGGCGGTCCCGGCGGACGTGGCGGCGCTGGCGGGCCGGTTCTGGCCGGGCCCGTTGACGCTGATCGTGGACCGGCCGGAGGTGATCCCGTCGATCGTCACCTCCGGGTTGGCGACGATGGCGGTACGCGTGCCGGACAACGAGTATGCGCGGCGGCTGATCGCCACGGCGGGGGTGCCGGTGGCGGCGCCGAGTGCCAACCGGTTCGGTCAGCTCAGTCCGACCCGGGCGGAGCACGTGGTACGCGGGCTGGGTGGCGCGGTGGACGTGGTGCTCGACGGTGGGCCGACCCGGTGCGGGATCGAGTCGACGATCGTGGACGCCCGGGGCGACCGTCCGGTGGTGTTGCGTCTGGGCGCGTTGCCGGTCGAGGAGTTGGAGAAGGTCACCGGCCCGGTGACGGTGCGTCAGGGGAGTTCGGGGCAGCCGGTCGCGCCGGGCACGTTGGCCGCGCATTACGCGCCGCGTACGCCGCTGCGACTGCGCGACGCAGGAGCGCTGCCGGCGCAGGACGGTGTTCGGTGTGGTTACCTGGCGTTCCGGGACCGGCCGGCGGACGGTTGGGCCGCCGTGGAGGTGCTGTCGGCCACCGGTGACCTGACCGAGGCGGCGTCCCGACTCTTCGACGCGCTGCACCGGCTGGACGCCGCCGGGGTCACCGAGATCATCGCCGAGCCGGTGCCGGAAAGCGGGGTGGGGCGGGCGGTCAACGACCGGCTCCGCCGCGCCGCCGCCACCTGGCACGTTACGAACTGACGGTCACGACTCCTGCGGCCCGGGGTCGATCTGCGGTAGGCGGGCGACCAGCTTGGTGAGGGCACCGTTGGCGAAGGTTGCGCCGAGTGCGGAGCCGGTCGCGATGGTCCAGCCGACCGGCCCGAGCGGGGTGCATCCGAAGAACTGGCTCAGCCCGGGAGTCTGCACCACGGCGGCCAGGACACCGACCGAGGCGGCGGTGGAGGCGAGGACGGACGGGCTGGTGCCACCGGCCAGCACGGTCTGGCCGAGCTGGGTACCGACCAGGGAGACCAGGGCTACGGTGCCGGCGCGTCGACGGCTGCCGATACGGCGGGCCAGCGTCCAGCCGGCGGTGGCGCCGAGGGTGGTGGCGGCGGCGCGTAGCCCGATCTCGCGGGTCATGGTCTCGCCGAGGGAGGTGTCGGGGCCTTCGCGGAGCAGGCCGTCGGTGTGGTCGCCGTCGCCAGGTGGGCGGACGGCGATGGCCAGTGCGGGAGCCATGTCGGTGAGCAGGTTGACCAGCAGCAGTTGGCGTCCGTTGAGGGCGGCCTGACCGGTGGCGGCGGCGGTCAGCACGCTGAACGCGATCTCGCCGAGGTTGCCGCCGACCAGGATGCTCAGCGCGTGGCGTACCGAGGACCACATCGCCCGGCCTTCGACCAGGGTGGCGATGATGGTCTCCAGCCGGTCGTCGGTGACCACCAGGTCGGCGGCGGCGCGGGCCGCCGGGGTGCCCCGTTGGCCGAGGGCGATGCCCACGTCGGCCAGCCGAATGGCGGGCGCGTCGTTGGCGCCGTCGCCGGTCATCGCGACGGTCCGGCCGCACTTCTGCAACGCCTGGATGATCCGGACCTTGTGGGCGGGGGTGCAGCGGGCCACCACGTCGGTGGCGGCGAGCCGGTCGGCGAGGGCGTCGTCGTCGAGCGTGTCGAGTTCGGTGGCGGTGACCACGCGCTGGGCGTCACCCGCGCTGATGGTGGCGGCGATGGCCTCGGCGGTCGCCGGATGGTCACCGGTGATCATGATGGTGTGCACGCCGGCCTGCCGGATCCGGCGGACGGCGGGGGCGGCGCTGTCGCGTACGCCGTCGGCGATGGCCAGGAAGCCGGTGAAGACCAGGCCGCGTACGTCGTCGTCGGTGAGGTCGGGGTTGCTCACGCCGCATTCGGCGACGGCCAGGATGCGGTGTCCGGCCCCGGCACGCTCACCGAGCAGCCGGTGCAGTTCGGCCCGGCCCGCGTCGTCCAGTGGTTCGTCGCGGCCGTTCGTGCGGCGGGTGGCGCAGCGGGGCAGCACGCTCTCCGGCGCGCCCTTCACGTTGAGCAGTGTCCGCCCCTCGGTCTCGCCCACGGTGGCGTGGTAGCCCCGGGACGGCTCGAACGGCAGGCCGCCGATCGCCCGCCAGCCCGGGGCCGCGTACTGCTCGGGGATGTCGGCGGAGGTGGCACCGCGCAGCACCGCGCGGTCGGTCTGCATGGACAGGTCCTCGGGATCGTCGGCGGCGGGGGTGGCGCGTAGCGCGGTGGCGAGGATCCGCCGGAGCCGGTCGTCGAGTCGGTCGGCCGGGGCGTACCCGTCGGCGTCGCCCACCCCCGCCAGCAGCAGGTGTCCCTCGGTGAGGGTGCCGGTCTTGTCGAAGCAGAGAACGTCGACCCGGCCGAGCGCCTCGATGGTGCGCGGGTTGCGGACCAACGCGCCGTGTTCGGCGAGCCGCCGGGCGGCGGCGAGTTGGGCGGCGCTGACCAGGAACGGCAGACCCTCCGGTACGGAGGCGACGGCCAGGTTCGCGGCGGTGGCGGCGGTCTGCGCCAGGGGTACGCCGCGTAGCAGCCCGGCACCGACGACGGCCAGGGCCGACCCGGCGGCCAGCGGGACCGCGGCCCGGGTCAGTCGTCCGAGCCGGGCCTCGACGCCGCTGGCGGGCGGGGCCTGCCGGGCGAGGGCGAGGCTGCGTCCGGCCTCGGTGTCGGTGCCGGTGGCGACCACCACGGCGACGCCGCGTCCGGCGGCGATGGTGGTGCCCTCGTAGAGCATCGACCGGCGGTCGGCGACGGCGGCGGCCACCACGGGTTGGTCGGTCTTGGCGACCGGCAGCGACTCGCCGGTCAGGGAGGACTCGTCGGTCTCCAGACCGACGCTGTCCAGCACCCGGCAGTCGGCGGGTACGGCGTCGCCGGATTCGAGCACGATCACGTCTCCGGGCACGAGGTCCTCGGCCGGGATCACCCGTTCCGTGCCGTCCCGGCAGACCCGGGCGGTGACCGCCGAGCGGGACAGCAACGCGGCCAGCGACTTCTCGGTGTTGCGCTGGTGTACCGCGCCGACCAGCGCGGACGCGCCGACCACGCCACCGACCAGGGCGGCGTCGACGAGTGAGCCGAAGCTTGCGGAGAGGACCGCTCCGGCGGCGAGCACCGGTGTGAGCGGGTTGGCCAGTTCGTCGACGAAGGCCCGTAGCAGCCCGCCGGGGCCGGAGGTCTCGCCCGGTCCGGCGGCGCGTCGGCGTTCGGCCTCGGTCTCGGTCAGTCCGCCGCGACCGGTGCCGAGCTGGTCGAGGACGGTCGGGACCGGCATCAGGTGCCAGGCGGTGATGGCCGGGGCCGCCGATTCGGTGCGGGCGGAGAGTCGGCCGGCGCGCCACATGCCGTGCGCGAAGGCCAGTGCCGCCGCGCCGTTGACCGAGGCGAGGGAACGGCCGGGCAGTAGCGCGGGGTCGGCGGTGAAGGCCGCGAGTGCGCCGAGACCGCTGCCGGCCAGCCCGATGCGCATGTTCTGGGCGGTCATCCGGCGGGCCACCCCGGCCGCCTCGATGATCAGTGCGACCGATCGCAGGTCGGTGCCGACCAGCAGGTGTGCGCCCCAGGGTGGGGTGGCCTCCGGGTCGGCGACGCCCAGTCCGCAGTCCGCCGCAGCGAGCGCCGCGCGGTCGCCGGAGACGACCATCACCACCGCTCCCTCGCGTTGCAGGGTGCGGACCGATTCGGCCAGCCGGTCGTCGCCGGGCAGCAGCGCGTCGGCGGAGGCGTACCGCTCGGTGCCGTCGCCGGCCACGACGAGCCGCAGGCCGGCCTGTCGGGCGACGGCGGGCAGGGTGTCGACGCCGGGCGCGGGTTCCGGTTCCACCCGCAGTACGGACGCCAGGGTGTCGCCCTGCACCAGGCCGAGCAGCGTGCCGCCGCGTTCGCGCAGCCGGCGGCTGTCGTCGGTGTCGCCGGGATCGTGGACGTCGAGGTGGTCGAGGGGGCCGAGTCGCCACCCGTCGAGTCGGCGTACGTCGGTCGGGGCGGCCGGTTCGAACAGGGCGAACGCCCGTGCCGTCACCTGGGAGGTGTCGGCGCCGGGCAGCGGGGCCAGGTCGGCCAGGATCCCCCGGTCGGAGCCGAGCACCCGGGCGTCGAGGACCAGCGTGTCGATCCGGTCGAGTTCGCGCAGCACGCTCCGGTCCATTGCGATGACGCCCCGCCGGGCGAGGATGCGGCCGAGGTGGGCGGCGTACCCCTCACGGCCGCTGCCGGGTGCCTTGGGCAGCGTGGAGAGCCCCAGCGCGGCGGCGCGTTTCGGACCGACGACGGGTGTGGCGGCGGCGAAGGCCGCCGCGCCGGTGCCGAGCATCCGGGTGACGTACCGCTCCGGGGCGCCGTCCGGTTTCGGGCAGGGACGTTCGCCGACCGGCGAACGGGCCACGGCCCGGTCCGGCTCACCGGTGAGCCGAGGTTCGGCCTTCTCCCAGGCGTGCAGCTGGGCGAGCCCCTCGCCCCACTGGACGATGCGCTGGGCACCGTCCAGCACGATGCCCGTCCAGCCGCCGGTGAGGCCCTGCACCACCGCTTCGGCGAGCGGGAAGATGACCTCGGCGCGGGGGTCGCGGCGTAGGCCGAAACCGGCGAGGGCGTGCAGCTTCGGGTGCAGGTCGATGGCGCTGAGCAGGCCGGAGACCTCGGCGGGCACCGGGGTCACGGGCAGGATCCGGGTGGCCGCGGAGATGGTCAGGCCGAGCGCGTCGGAGGCGAGCGCACCGAGGGTACGGGCGGTACGCGGCCCCTCCTCGGGTGGGTGCGGGGGCGGGATCTCCGGGTCGGGCTCGTGTGGGCAGGTGCGTTCGACCCGGGAGATGGTGGCGATCAGCTCGCGTACCTTCGGCCCGGGTGTGTCGACGGCGACGACCACCCGTCCGGAGGGAGCGTTGACCCGGGCCCAGAGCACGCCGGGCATCCGTTCCAGGGCCGCCTCGACCTGCCGGGCCAGCGTGTCGCCGCCGTCCTGGCAGACGCCGTGCACCTCGATGTGGTGGCGTCCCGGCCGGGACCACACCCGACGGCTGGACAGACCCACGGCCCGGGCGAACCGGGTGGCGGCGGCACCGACGCTACGCGAGGCGTCGCCCACCAGCGGCGGTACGGACACGGTTCGCCGCATCTAGCCTCCTACCGGTCGGGCCCGGCGGCCTGGCTTCCCGGCGGGGCGTCCCTTATGCCCGTCGGCGCGGGGAAGTTTCTCGGCTCGACGGGCATAGACGGCCTCGACGGTGGAATCCGGGGTGCGCGTCGTCGTCCACGGGGAGGCCGAGATGAGTGCGTTGACACGAGAACTCAGCGGGACGGAGGAGACGCTGCGGGCGTTCACCCACCGGGTGGAGATCCCGTGGCTCGGCATGGTGGCCGTACCACCGCCGGACAAGCTCGCCTACTATGCGGGAATCGGGGTGCTCACCGCGCTCCAGGTGATCGAGTGGCCGCTGGCGCTGGTGATCACCGCCGGGCACCTGCTTGCCGATCAGCACCTGTCAGGGCTGGCGAAGGGCGTCGGGGAGGCACTGGAGTCGGCCTGAGGTAAGCGGCGTCACCCTTGACCTGAACATGGGTTGAGGTCGCAGGCTCAGGTCATGCTGATCGTCCCGTTCCGGCGTTGCGTCGGTGTTCCGTCCTGCCATGGGGACGTCCGGTGACCGCCACCGCCTCGGCTCCGGATCGGGCGACGGTGGAGACGATCTTTGCCGCTCGGCTGCGGGCGATGACGGTGGGCAGCGTGGCGCTGGTCTCGTTGCTGGCCTTCGAGGCGCTCGCGGTGGGCACCGCCATGCCGACTGTGGCCCGTGCCCTGGACGGTCTGGCCCTGTACGGGATCGCCTTCGGTGGCCCGTTCGCGGCGGGTGTGGTGGCCATGGTGATCTCCGGCATCTGGTGCGACGCCCGGGGACCGCGCTGGCCGATGTGGTCCGGTCTCGGTGGCTTCGTCGTCGGGCTGCTGCTCGCCGGGAGCGCGATCACGATGGGCACGCTGGTGGTGGGCCGGATCGTGCAGGGATTCGGCGCCGGGCTGCTGTCGGTCGCGTTGTACGTGATCGTCGCGAAGGCGTACCCGGAACACCTGCACCGGCGGATCTTCGCCGCGTTCGCCGCCGCGTGGGTGGTGCCGTCACTGGTGGGGCCGCTGCTGGCGGGCCTGGTGGTGGAGCACGTCGGCTGGCGGTGGGTCTTCCTGGCGGTGCCGGTGGTGGCGGTGCCGGCGGTCCTGCTGGTCCATCCGGGCCTGCGGTCGATCGGCGCGGGCCGGGCTACCGTAGCGGGCCGTTCGCCGGACGGGCCGGAGCCCGGCGTCGACGGTCCGGTGCGTCCGAGGCGTGACCCGTCCGGTCCGCTGACGCGGATCGGCTGGGCGTGCGGGGCGGGGGTGAGCGCCGCACTGCTGCACATCGGGGGTCAGCAGCGCGGCGCCACCGCCGTGGCGTTGGTCGCGTCGGCCCTGGTCGGTCTGCTGGTCTGCGCCCCGCGCCTGCTGCCCGGCGGTTTCCTCCGGGCCGGGCGGGGCCTGCCCACCGTGGTCGGGCTGCGCGGGCTGGCCTCCGGCGCGTTCGTCGGCGCGGAGGTGGTGATCCCGCTGATGCTCTCCCGGGAACGCGGATTCTCGCCCACCGCAGCCGGCCTGGTGCTGACCACCGGTGCGGTCGCCTGGTCGTTCGGCTCGTGGCTACAGGGCCGGGTCCGCGCGCCACGCAGCCGTGCCACCCTGCCGAGAACCGGCCTGGCCTGCATCACCGTCGGTGTCGCGGTGGTGGGCCTGACGGTGCTGCCGGCCGTACCGGTCGGGGTGGGCGTGGCCGGCTGGGCGGTGGCCGGGACCGGCATGGGTCTGCTCTATCCGTCGCTGTCGGTGCTGACCCTGGAGTTGTCGGCCCCCGGCGAGCAGGGGCGCAACAGTTCGTCGTTGCAGTTGTGCGACTCGCTCGCCGCCGCCGCCGTGCTGGCGCTGACCGGTGCGGTGCTGGCGGCGGGCGCGGCACCGGGCCCGGGCAGCTACGGGGTGACCCTCGCGGCGGCGGCCGGGCTGGCGTTGGTCGGCGCGCTGCTCGCCGGTCGGGTGGTGCCCGGCGTACGGGTCGGGGCCGCCTGAGCCCGACTGACAAGCGCATCCGCCGAATCCGGAGTGCGGGCCGGAGGCAGCCGGGAGGATGGTCACGCGATGAACTTCCTGACTCTCCTGCCGCTGGCCGTGGTCATGATCGCCGGGACCCAGTTGGTGGCGGCGGTCTTCTTCGCCTCCTCCGACCGGCCCCGGGCCGCCTCGCTGGGCTACCTGGCCGGCGCGGCCATCGTGGTGTGCGGTGGCACGACATTGGCCTGGCTGGTCACCCACCTGTTCCGGATCAGCGTCGACGACCATGGCGGCCGGTTCGAACGGATCGTCGACTGGCTCGTCCTGGTGCTGCTGGCCGTCCTGGCGGTGGTGGTGTTCCTGCGGCGCCACTCCGGGCCACCCACCTGGATGGGTCGGCTCCAACACGCCACCCCCCGGTATGCGCTCCGAGTCGGCGTGCTGCTCTTCCTGGCCATGCCGGCGGACGACCTGACCATGCTCACGGTCGGTGCCAGCGCCGCCCGGCACGGTCTGCCGTGGTGGCACCTGCTGCCGTTCATGCTGCTCACCCTGACCCTGCTGGCTCTGCCCCTGCTGGCGTTGCTGCTCCTGGGCCGTCGGGCGGCGGCGGTGCTGCCCCGGATCCGGGACTGGGCCGACAGCCACGCCTGGCTGGTCAGCGAGGCGGTGATCGTGTTCTTCGTCGTACTCACCGTGCTGGACCTGGCCCGGTGAGGTGGCCCATAACTGTCACGCCACCCGGTCCTCGACCCGTCGTCGGAGTAGTCGATGAAGGAGGTTGACATGCGGGTACTGGTCACCGGAGCGGGCGGCCGACTCGGCGGGGCGGTGCTGCCCCGGCTGGTCGCCGAGGGGTTCCAGGTGCGGGCCACCAGCCGGCGGGCGCGTACCGGATCGGGTGTCGAGTGGGTGGTGGCGGACCTGGCGACCGGCGCGGGCGTCGCGGCGGCGGTGGCCGGGGTGAATGCGATCCTGCACCTGGCGTCCTCGCCGACCCGGCGTACCCACGAGATCGACGTGCTCGGCACCCGCCGGCTGGTCACTGCGGCGGCCGGGGCGGGCGCGGCCCACCTGGTCTACATCTCGATCGTGGGCGTGGACCGCGTGCCGTACGTGTACTACCGGCACAAGCTCGCCGCCGAGCAGGTGGTGGCCGCCGGTGGGGTGCCGTGGACGGTGCTGCGGGACACCCAGTTCCCGCAGTTCCTCGACGAGCTGCTGCAGACGTCGAGCAAGCTCGGCCCGGTGATCGCCGACCGGGCGGTGGTGGCCCAGCCGGTCGATCCCGGTGAGGTGGCGGACAAGCTGATCGAGCTGCTGCGCGCCGGTCCGCGCGACGACATCGTGGAGTACGGCGGCCCCGAGGTGCTGCGGTTCGACGACGCGGTACGCACCTGGCGGCAGGCGCGGAAGTCCCGCCGACCGATGCTGCCGGTGCGGTTCCCCGGCCGCCTCGGTCGCGAACTGCGCGACGGTGGACTGGTCACCGAGGCCCACCCGACGGGCCGACGGACCTGGGCGGACTACCTGGCCGACACGTACGGGGGAACGACGACAAGATGACGCTCGCTCTCGTTCACGTTCGCCCTACCGTCGGCTCATGCTCACGTTCGTCGTCACCTGCCTCCTGTACGTCTGCGGCTTCGTCTTCCTCTACGGGGTGATCCGGCTCGCGGTCCGACACGCGTTGGAGGACATCGAGGCGCGCCGCGTGCAGGCGGAGCGGGCGGAGGAGATGGCCGTCGCCCGGGACCGGGCGATGCTCCAGGAGCACGGCTTCCTCACCAACGGCTGACCGGCTATGGGACTGGCGTGTCCCGTTGCCGGTCGCTCCACGGCTGACCGGGGCCCTCGGTGACCAACGCACCCGCCCCGGATGGGACGATCGCACCCGTGATGGGAACCTTGCACACCGAGCCCGCCCGTGGTCGCCCCGACCTGGTGGCCGCACCGGTCGCCGACGCGCTGGCACAGTGGCCCGCCGACGCGCCAGTGGACGTCGACGCGGTCGTGGTCGCGGCGATCGACGCCGAACTCGCCGACACCGCCGCCTTCTGCGACGCGTACCAGGTGGGGCTGGACGAGTCGGCGAACTGCGTGGTGGTCGCGGGCAAGCGGGAGGGCGTCGTCCGGTATGCGGCCTGCGTGGTGCTGGCCACCACCCGGGCCGACGTGAACGGGGTGGCCCGGCGGGCGCTGGACGTACGCAAGGCGAGCTTCGCTCCGATGGCCGACGCGGTCGAGTCGACCGGCATGGAGTACGGCGGCATCACCCCGATCGGGTTGCCGCCGGAGTGGCCGATCCTGGTCGACGCCCGGGTGGTGGCCGCACCTTACGTGATCATCGGGTCGGGTGTGCGGCACAGCAAAATCGCCCTGCCGGGCCCGGCGTTGGCCGCGTTGCCCGGCGCGCGGGTGGTGGAGGGCCTGGCCAAGTCGGTCTGACTGTCGAACGGCGTCGATGTGGTTGCACGTGAAACATCGCCGCCGTCGATGGGTCAGGAGTCGGCGGCCTCACGCTCCGCGACCTCGGTGAGCGCGGCGAGGAGGGTGGCCGGTTCCTGGGCGCCGGAGACCGCGTACTTCCCGGCGAACACGAAGGTCGGCACGCTGGCGATGCCGAGCTGCCGTGCCTCGGTCAGCTCCGCGTCGAGCGTGGCGATGCCCTCGTCGGAGTCGAGAAAGCGGCGGGCTTCCGCGCCGTCCAGCCCGACACCGGCGGCGATCTCGGCGAGCGCCTTTCGGTCACCGATGTCGACGCCGTCGGTGAAGTGCGCCTTGTGCAGGGCGTTCACCGTCTCGGTGCCGCGACATCGCTCGGTCGCCCAGTCGATCAGCCGGTGCGCCTCGAACGTGTTGGCCGCGATCGCTCGCGAGAAGTTCAGTTCCAGCCCGACGCTCGCCCCGATCTCGGTGACCTGGGCGGCCATCTGCTGGGCCCGCTCCGGACCGCCGAACTTGGCGGCCAGCGCGTCGAGCAGCGGCACCGGCGCGGCCACCGGGGACGGGTCGAGCTGGAAGGGGCGATGCCGGACGGTAACCTCACCGTCGTACGAGCCGAGGGCCTCCTCCAGGCGGCGCAGGCCGATCCAGCACCAGGGGCAGACCACGTCCGCGTAGATGTCGATCTCCATGACCGGGGACAACCCGCCGGTACGCCGATCTGTTCCCGCACCTGGCGGGTGAGCGAGTCGACCTACCGGCGTGCTCAGCCGGCCTGTTCGCGGACCTGGCGCTTGAGGCGGGCGAGGATGGCGTTGCCGCCGCGTACCCGCAGCGGGCTGATCGCCTGCGCCAGACCCATCCGTTGGTACAGGTCGTCCGGGACCGCGAGCACCTGCTCCGGGCTCGCACCGGCCAGCCCTTCGGCGAGGATGCCGGCGAACGCGCGGGTGGTGGGCGCCTCCGGCGGGCAGTCGAACAGGGTGCGTACGGTGCCCTTGGGCGTCACCTCGGCACGCAGGAAGAACGACGTCTGGCACTCCGGCACCTGCTCCATGCCCTCGTGTCCGGTCTGGTCGGCGGGCAGCGGCGGCACGGCGTCGGAGTACTCCAGCAGCATCTCCAGCACCACGTCACGGGGCGCGGAGGCGAACTCGTCGACGATCTCCGCCAGCTTGCTCGGCATCTCGGGCATTCCGCCAGGCTACCGGCGGCGTGCTCGGCGCTGCGGTCGCGGCCGGAGTACGGCCGCGACCGCGGTGGCGGTGTGGTGCGGTGAGCGCGGTCGCGCATGGTTCCGTGCGCGTGTCGCGCTCGGTGCGCGGGCGTGAGCGCGGGGGCGGGGGTGCGTGGATGCGCGGTGCGGCTCACGGTGCGCGCGGTGCGCGGGCGCGGGCGCGGGCGTGGTCGCGCGGTGCGTGGTCGCGGGCGCGGACGTGCGGTGCGCGGATGTGCGGTGCGGCTCGCGGTGCGTGGTGGGGTGTTAATAGGGGACCCCTTCTCTACCGTAGGCGTTAAGAAGGGGCCCTTCCTTACACCGGCCCCTACACCTGGGGGGCCTGTTCGCTGATCTCGCTGAGGGCGGACGTGGGGTCGAGCTGCATCGCCAGGTCGCCTAGGGAGACGATGCCGACCAGCTTGCGTTCGTGGTCGCAGACGAGGATGCGGCGGATGCCGCGTTCGCGCATCAGGGCGGCGGCCTTCGCGGCGGTGCAGAACTGCTCGATCATCACGACTTCGCGGGTGAGGATCGAGCCGATGGTGGCGGTCGTGGCGTTGGCGTTCTCGGCCACCGCGCGGACCACGATGTCGCGGTCGGTGAGGATGCCGGCCAGTTCGGCGCCGTCGGTCACCACCACGTCGCCGATGTCGGCGTCCCGCATCACGCGGGCGGCCTCGTCCAGTGTGGTCTCCGCCGGCAGGTAGATCACCTGCTTGGTCATCACGTCGACGACCCGATACTCGGTCATGAGAGCCTCCAGAACACCATCTGCCGATCGGGATGCCGTACCCCGTTACGTGACCGCTACACCACGTTCCTGCCTACCTCCTCGACGAGACGGTCCGCCAGGTTTTTCACCAGGATCTCGGCACGTTCCCCGGTGGAACGGTCGCGCAGCTCGACGTACCCGTCGGCCAGGCGGCGGCCGACCACGATGGTGCGCGGGATGCCGATCAGTTCGGCGTCGGTGAACTTCACCCCGGCGGAGACTCCGGCCCGGTCGTCCACCAGCACCCGCAGGCCGGCTGCGGAGAGTCGGGCGCCGAGGTCGAGCGCCGCCTCGACCTGCGGACCCTTGCCGGCCGCCACCAGGTGTACGTCGCAGGGCGCGATCGCCGCCGGCCAGACCAGTCCCCGGTCGTCGTGGTGCTGCTCGGCGATCGCGGCCACCGCCCGGGACACCCCGATGCCGTAGCAGCCCATGGTGGGGCGCACCGGTTTGCCCTGCGGCCCGAGGACGTCCACGGCGAAAGCGTCGGTGTAGCGGCGGCCGAGCTGGAAGATGTGTCCGATCTCGATGCCCCGGCGCATGGTCAGGCTCCCGCCGACGCAGGCGGGGCAGGGGTCGCCGGGGCGGACGTCGGCGGCCTCGACGGTGCCGTTCGGGGTGAAGTCGCGGCCACAGACCACGTTCGTGGCGTGCCGTCCCGGCTCGTTCGCCCCGGTCAGCCAGGCGGTGCCGGGCACCACCCGGGGGTCGACCAGATAGCGGATGCCGAGTTTGTCGAAGACCTGCGGCCCGATGTAGCCCCGGACCAGGTCGGGGCGCTCGCCCCAGGCGTCGAAGACGTCCACGGTGGCCGGTGCCAGCACCGCGGCCAGCCGCTTGAGGTCCACCTCGCGGTCACCGGGCACCCCGACGACGAGCAGTTCGGTCTCGTCGACGCCGGGTCGGCGTACGGTCAGCACGACGTTCTTGAGGGTGTCGGCGGCGGTCCAGTCGTCACGTCCGGCGAGGCGCCGCTCGTTGGCCAGCGCGACCAGGGTGGCGATGGTGGGCGTCTCCGGGGTGTCGTGCACCCCGACGGGCGGCCGGGCCAACGGGTCACCGGCCGCCGGGGCGGGCGTCGTCACCGCCTCGGTGTTGGCCGCGTAGTGACAGTCCGTGCAGCCCACGAAGGTGTCCTCGCCGACCGGCGCGATGGCCAGGAACTCCTCCGAGGCGGAACCGCCCATCGCCCCCGACGTCGCGTGCACCACCGTGTACGCCAGGCCCAGCCGGTCGAAGACCCGCCGGTACGCGTCCCGGTGCCGGTCGTACGCCGCGCGCAGCCCCGCCTCGTCCAGGTCGAAGGAGTACGCGTCCTTCATCAGGAACTCGCGTCCGCGCAGCAGTCCGGCGCGCGGCCGGGCCTCGTCGCGGAACTTGGTCTGGATCTGGAACAGCGTCACCGGGAAGTCGCGGTACGAGGTGAACAGGTCCTTCACCAGCAGCGCGGCCAGCTCCTCGTGGGTGGGGGCGAGCAGGTGCTCGGCGCCACGCCGGTCGGCCAGCGTGAAGATGTCGTCGCCGTACTCGGTCCACCGTCCGCTGGTGCGGTACGGCTCGGCGGGCAGCAGTGCCGGGAAGTGCACCTCCTGGTCACCGATCGCGGTCATCTCGGCTTGGACGATCTCGGTGACCCGGTCCAGCACCAGCTTGCCCAGCGGCAGCCAGGTGTACCCGCCCGGGGCGGCTCGGCGCAGGTAACCGGCGCGCAGCAGCAGCCGGTGACTCGGCACCTCCGCGTCGGCCGGATCCTCGCGCAGCGTCCGGATCAGCGTGGTCGACATGCGCAGCAGCATTGCCGCAGCGTACGACCCGAGGTGTGGGACAGCGATCCGAATAGGGTCGCTTGAACACCGCACCAGGTCCGTCGCCCGATCCGGGTCTGGGCGAGGATGGGGGGCATGATGCGGGCACCAGGCGGGCTGTTGCTGGATTTCGGGGGCGTGCTGGCGGACGCACCGGGGAACGGATGGGCGGCACCGGACGTCGTCCGGCGGATGTCCGAGGTGATCGACGGTGCCCTGCCGGACGAGCGGATCGCGGCCGACCTGGCCGAGGGCGCGCGGGCGTACGGGCGGTGGCGGGACGAGACCGGCGTCTCGGCCGAACCGGTCGAGCTGACGCACGACCGGGTGTGGGGGGACTTCGTCACCCACACCTGGCCCGAACCGGCCCGCGCCGCCGTCGCGCGGCAGGCCACTCCGCTGGCGTACGCGTCGACGTGGCGCACCGAGTGGCAGGTGCGGCCCGGAATCCCCGAGGCGTTGGCGGCCGCCGCTGAGGCGGGAGTGCCGATGGCCGTGGTCAGCAACGCCCTCTGCGGTGCCGCCCACCGTGACTTCCTGGCCGCCGCCGGACTGTCCGGCCGGTTCGTCGCCGAGTTCTACAGCGACGAGACCGGGCTGCGGAAACCGAACCCGCGCTTCGCCGAGCTGGCCGCCGACGCCATCGGCGTACCGGTGCAGGAGTGTTGGTTCGTCGGCGACAGCCTGCACCGGGACGTGGCCTGCGCCCGGCGGGCCGGGATCGGGGCGGCGATCCTGATGCGCTCGCCGCGCACCGACCGTGAGCCCGACGCGCCCGAGCTGTCGCCGGACGCCTGGATCGAAGACGGTCACGGGCTGCTCGACCTGCTGCGGGGTAGCCGCGACGCGGGACTCTAGCGCGGGTCAGGGGCGCTTGGCCTCGGCGATAAAGGCGCACCAGGCGGATGGGCTGAAGGCGAGCGCTGGGCCGGTGACGTCCTTGCTGTCGCGCACGCCGACGACGCCGGGCAGATTGGCGGCGACTTCGACGCACTCACCGCTGCCGCTGCGGGTGGACTTGCGCCAGTCTGCGCCCGTCAGATCGTGGACCATGACTCCATCACTTCCTTCATCAGCAGCTCTGACGGTCCCTTAGGGAGGGCGACGCTGCGGACGCTCTCCCACCTCGTGAGCAGCGTAGCGATTTCCTCGTCCCTGTCGATGGTTGTGCCGCCGATGTGGTTCTCCAGGTGTCCTAGCCAATCACCATCGGCGCCCCGGGCCAGAGTGAGCGGGCTGATGAGCCCAACATGTACGCTCACCTCGGCCGGAATCAGATGCACCAGCACGCCCCCGCGCTTGACGCATTCGAGCAGGTGACCGATCTGCTGAGTCATGACGCCTCGGAAACCCTCGTCGGCCCGGTGCAGCGTGGTCTCCTCGATCACCGCGACGAGGATCGGCGGGTCCGGTCGGGTCAGGATCGCCTGACGATCCATCCGTACCGCCAACCGCCGTTCGATCTCTTCGTCGTTGAGCATGTCGTCGGACTGGATCACCGCGCGGGCGTAGTGCTCGGTCTGGAGCAGGCCGGGGATCAGCGTCGGGTGGTAGCAGCGCAACTGCCGCGCGTTGCGCTCGGCGTCCAGCTAGGGGCGTAGCCAGTTCGGCTGGCCGTGCAGTTCGGCGATGCGCAGCAGCCCCGACAGCAGGCCGTCGCTGTTCAGCACCTCGTCGGCCCGCTTGAGGAAGAGTCGGTCGAACGGGCGTTGCCCCAGCTCGATCGCGGAGATCTGCGAGCCGGAGAAGTGCACCAACTTGCCGAAATCCTCCTGGGTCAGGTCGGCGGACAGCCGCAGCCTGCGCAACTGGGCCCGGATCAGTTCGGCGGTCGGCTCGGATTCCACGCTGCCTCCACGAATTCTCGGCCGCTCGGATGGCTGCCCGGCCCGGCGTCACCATCGCCACGGCCGGTGTCGATGCCTTCCAACGGTAGTCGTCCGATCAGCACACTGTCACCCGGCGGTCCTGCTCCCATCCACCGGGGACGGCCCCACCCGGAGGCGGAGGTCGAGATGTCCCACCCGAAGTCGTACCCGGTGCCGCGTCGTGGCCCGGTGGCCGAGCGGCCCCGGCAGCACCCGATGTCCGGCCCGCAGCATCTGCCGCTGCGCCCGCTCTGGCTGTGTCGGGCCTGCGGCCACTCGTGGCCCTGCGCCGAGGCGCGGCTGCTGCTCCGTGTCGAGTACGACAACCGCTGGCTCGACCTGGCCGTCTACCTGTCCGGGCTGTACTTCGAGGCGACACATGACCTGTTCCGGCTCGACCCGGACGGCGGCCCGACACCGCCTGAGCTGTTCGCCCGGTTTGTGGCCTAAGGGCCGTACCGTCGATCGGCGGTTGACCCGACACGCGCCTGTACCGGCCGTTGCCGCCTGCCCGCCGCGTCGCCGGAGGGATGACGTCTGCCACGTTCGGCCAGCGCGGGGCAGACCGGTGAATGCGGCCGGTGCCAGACTCCCAGGTGTTAGGAGGGGACCCCTGCTATACCGCAGGCGTTAATAAGGTGCCCTTCCTTACACCGCAGCCTTACCCGCAGCTTCGAGGAGTGAGCAGTGCGCTGGCGCAGTTACGTCGCGGTCGGGGACAGCTTCACCGAGGGCCTGGACGACGCGTACCCGGACGGCACGTTCCGGGGCTGGGCCGATCTGGTGGCCACCCGGTTGGCCGCCGAGGCCGGCCCCGAGTTCCGGTACGCCAACCTGGCCATCCGCGGCCGACTCTTCCCGGGCGTGGTGGCCGAACAGGTGCCGGCCGCGCTGGCCATGAAGCCCGACCTGATCAGCTTCGCTGCCGGTGGCAACGACGTGCTGCGCCGCAACTTCGACCCGGACGCACTGGTCAGCCGCTTCGACAAGGTCGTCGGCGAGCTGCGCTCGGGCGGTGCCGACGTGGTGCTGTTCCGGTTCGCCGACGTGATGGCCCGACTGCCGGGGCAGCGGCTGATCGCACCCCGGGTCGAGTTGCTCAACCGCGCCGTCGGCGAGACCGCCGAGCGGCACGGCGCGATCCTGGTCGACCTGTACGCCGACGACACGTACCTCAATCCGCTGCTGTGGAGCACCGACCGGCTGCACCTGTCGCCGGTCGGCCACCGCCGGGTCGCCGCCCAGGTGCTCGGTGCACTGGGCGTCGGCTGCGACGAGGAGTGGCTGCTCGTACCGCCGAGGCCGACGCCGAGCCCGTGGCTGGCCGCCCGTACCGCCGACCTGCGCTGGGCCGGCCAACACCTGGCCCCCTGGCTAAAGCGCCGCCTCACCGGCCGCTCCTCCGGCGACACCTGCACCGCCAAACGCCCCACCCTCAGCCCCCTCCCCGACTGATCCCCACCCTGCCCAGCCCCATCCCGCTCAGCCCCGTCGATCATGGAGTTGTGGTCGACAGTATGGGCGGATAAGTGGCTTTGGCCGCACCACAATTCCATGATCGACGGGCAAAGGCCGACTGGGTGCTCCAGGCGGTGCTGCCGCTCGCTGCATGTTTGTTAGCAGGGGTCCCCTGCTATGCCGGAGGCGTTAGCAGGGGACCCCTCCTTGCACACAACCCCGCGCGGACGCGGCTGCTCGGCGTACCTTGGGGCTCATGTCTGTGCCCAGTGATCCCGATCCCCGACTCCAGTCGTACGCGGACCCGCAACGGCTGGTGACCACCGAATGGCTGGCGGAGCGCCTCGGCGACGAGGGTCTCGTCGTGGTCGAGTCCGACGAGGACGTGCTGCTCTATGACACCGGCCACATCCCGGGCGCCGTGAAGGTCGACTGGCATCTGGAGCTGAACGACCAGGTGACCCGGGACTACCTGGATGCCGAGCGGTTCGCCGAGTTGTGTGCGGCCAAGGGCATCGGCCGCGACGACACGGTCGTCTTCTACGGCGACAACTTCAACTGGTGGGCCGCGTACGCCCTCTGGGTCTTCACGCTCTTCGGCCACCGGGACGTGCGGCTGCTCGACGGCGGCCGGCAGAAGTGGATCGCCGAGGGGCGGGAGCTGACCCGGGACAAGCCGGTCCGGCCGAGGGCGGAGTACCCGGTGCCGCAGCGGGACGACGCGCCGGTGCGCGCGTTCCGGGAGGACGTGTCGGCGCACGTCGACGCCGACCGGCCGCTGGTGGACGTGCGGTCGCCGGGTGAGTACACCGGCGAGATGCTGCACATGCCGGACTACCCGCAGGAGGGTGCGCTGCGCGGCGGGCACATCCCGGGTGCGGTGAGCAAGCCGTGGAAGTCCGCCGCCAACGACGACGGCACGTTCAAGTCGGCCGACGAGCTGCGGACGATCTACGCCGACCAGCTCGGGTTGAGCCCGGACGACGACGTGATCGCGTACTGCCGGATCGGTGAGCGGTCCAGCCACACCTGGTTCGTGCTGCGTCACCTGCTGGGCTACCCGCGCGTCCGCAACTACGACGGCTCGTGGACCGAGTGGGGCAATCTGGTCCGGGCTCCCGTCGTCAAGGGCCCCGACCCGAAGTGAGCCGTCGACCGGGATGATCAAGAAGTTTGGTGGCTCCCACCGTCCGATCCTGACCAGTACTTCTTGATCGACTTGGCGATCGGGGTGCCCGCCACCTTGGGATCAGCGGGGGGTCGGGTCGCGCAGGTAGCGCTGGATGGTGGGGGCCAGCCAGGCGGCCAGGGCGGGTGGGGAGAGGTCGACCATGGGAGGCAGGCGGAGGACGTACCGGGTCAGGGCCACGCCGAGTAGTTGGCTGGCGACCAGGCCGGCTCGGTGCGGGGCTTCCGTCGGGTCGGCGACCACCCGGGCCACGGCCGTGCCGAGCTGGGTGGCGAAGATGTCGCGTACCCGCTCGGCGCCGCTCGGGTTGGTGCTGGCCGTGCGTAGCAGCGCTGGCAGCGTGGTGTCTTCCTCCCAGCGGGTGAAGAAGAAGCTGACCAGTGTCTCACCGAGGCGGTCGGCCGGTGTGCCGCTCAGGTCCGGTAGCCGCAGGTCGAACTCGGCCGCCGCCGCGAACAGGCCCTCCTTGCTGCCGTAGTAGCGCATCACCATGGACGGGTCGATGCGCGCGTCGGCGGCGATGGCCCGGATCGTCGCCCGGTCGTAACCGTCGGCCGCGAAGCGCTCGCGGGCGGCCCGCAGGATGGCCGCGCGGGTCGCGTCCGCGTTGCGCGGCCGGCCGCCGCCGGGTGTCGGCTCGGTCTGCGGCACGCCTTCCGTCATGTGCACGACGGTATGCCAACACGTGTTGACTTCTCCGATCGGGGGCGCGTAGCGTTGCCAACAAGCGTTTGCCAACAGTTGTTGGCAAAGAGGAACGGGGGAGGCCGTCATGCTGCCCGGAACCACGGACGTCCTGATCGTCGGAGCCGGTCCGACCGGCCTGACCGCTGCGCTCACCCTGGCCCGCCGGGGGGTCGACGTCACCCTGGTCGAGCAGCGGGAGACGCCGGCGGTGACCTCACGGGCGGCGGTTGTGCACGCGTACACCCTGGAGGTGCTGGACCGGGTCGGCGCGGGTGCGCCGCTGGTCGAGCGGGGCCTGCGGTCGGCCCGGTTCAGTGTCCGCGACCGGGACCGGGTGCTGATCACCGTGCCGTTCGACCGGTTGCCCAGTCGACACCGGTACGCGTTGATGGTGTCCCAGTCGGTCACCGAGGAGGTGCTCACCGAGCGGCTGGCCGAGGCGGGCGGGCGGGTGCTGCGACCGTACCGGCTGACCGGGCTGCGCCAGGAGCCCGACGGCGCGGTGGCGCAGTTCGGTGACACGACCGTCCGGGCGCGCTGGGTCGTCGGCGCCGACGGCATCCGCAGCACCGTCCGTGAGCTGGCCGGTATCCCCTTCACCGGCCCGGACGGGTCGGCGGAGTCGTTCGTCCTGGCCGACGTACGTGTGGACAGCGCGCTGCCCCGCGACGGCGCGTCGATCTTCCTCGCCCGGGGTGGTCCGCTGGTCTGGGCCCCGCTGCCCGACGACCGGGTCCGGCTGGTCGCCACCGTGACCGACCCGCCCGCCGAGCCGGACCTGCCCTACCTGCAACGACTGCTCGACGAGCGGGGCCTGCGACGGGAACCGGACCAGGTCCGGGAAGTCCTCTGGTCCTCGCGGTTCCGGCTGCACCGCCGCGTCGCGGAGACCTTCCGCGCGGGCCCGGTGCTGCTCGCCGGGGATGCCGGGCACGTGCACAGCCCGGCCGGCGGGCAGGGCATGAACCTCGGCATCTGCGATGCCGTCGACCTCGGCGAGACCCTGTCGGCGGTGCTGGCCGGGGGCCCCGACACCATCCTGGACGAGTACGCGGCGCGGCGTCGCCCCCTCGCCCACGAGGTGGCCGGTTTCGCCGACCGGCTGACCCGGCTCGCCACCGTGCCGTCCGCCGGGCGTCCCGCCCGGGACGCGTTGCTGCGCCTGGTCTCGGCGCTGCCACCGGTACGCCGACGGGTCGCCCTGCGGCTGTCCGGGCTCAGTCAACGGCCGTCCGATAGGGTGTCCCACCCGGCGACGTCTCGCTGAGAAACCGGGCAGGCAGATGTCGGTCGTGGCCGGTACGGTGAGCGCCGGCATCCGGGAGCGGGGAGCGGACAAGGCGTGGACCGTACCTTCCAGGTGGACCTGCGTGGCGTGGTCGACCTGCTCAGCCATCACCTCTATGGCAGCCCACGGGTCTATGTCCGGGAGCTGATGCAGAACGCGGTGGACGCGATCACCGCGCGTCGGAACGCCGAGCCGGACGCGCCGGCGCTGGTCCGGATCGAGCCGCCCGAGTTGACCGGCGACGGCACGCTGCGCGTGCACGACACCGGCATCGGGCTGACCGAGGCGCAGGTACACGAGTTGCTGGCCACCATCGGTCGTAGCTCCAAAAGGGATGTACTGGGCTTCTCCCGCCACGAGTTCCTCGGCCAGTTCGGCATCGGGCTGCTCTCCTGCTTCCTCGTCGCCGACGAGATCCGGGTGGTCACCCGCAACGGCGACCACCCCACCGTGCACTGGACCGGCTACGCCGACGGCCGCTACGCGGTGCGCCTGGCCCCGCCGCAGGAGGCACGCGCCGAGGTCGGCACCACGGTCACCCTGGTGCCGCGCCACGACGCCGACCAGTGGTACGCCACCGCCACCGTCACCGAGCTGGCCCGCCTCTACGGCAGCCTGCTGCCGGTGACCGTCCGGGTCGGCAGCGTGGTGACCACCGCCGGGGAACCGCCCTGGCCGACCAGCCCCGGCGCGCCCGTGGACCGCGCCGCCCTGATCGGGTACGCCCGCGAGACGCTCGGCGTCGACCCGTTCGACGTGGTGCCGCTGCGGGTGCCGGAGGCCGGGCTGACCGGGGTGGCGTTCATCCTGCCCACCGCCGTGAACCCGGCCGCCCGCGCCGGCCACCGGGTCTACCTCAAGCGGATGCTGCTCACCGAGCACGCCGACGGCCTCCTGCCGGACTGGGCCTTCTTCGCGCACTGCGTGGTCGACACCAGCGAGCTGCGGCCCACCGCCAGCCGCGAGGCGCTGTACGAGGACTCCCTGCTCACCAGCACCCGCGAGTCGCTCGGCGCACAGATCCGTGGCTGGCTGGTCCGGCTCGCCAAGCACCAGCCGGGCCGGCTGGCCGAGTTCCTCCAGGTGCACCACCTGGGCGTCAAGGCGCTCGCCCTGCACGACGACGAGATGCTCAACCTGGTCGACCAGTGGTGGCCGATGGACACCAACGTCGGCACGCTCACCCTCGCCGAGTTCCGGCAGCGTTACGGACTGGTCCGGTACGCCGCCAGCCTGGACGAGTTCCGCCAGCTCGCGGCCGTCGCCGCCGCGCAGGACCTGGCCGTGGTCAACGGCGGCTACACGTACGACAGCGAGCTGATCGAGCGGCTGCCGACGGTGGACCGTACGGTGCTCATCGAACGGCTCGAACCGAGCGACCTGACCACCCGCTTCCACGCCCTCGAACCGCACGTCGAGTTGGCGCTGCGACCGTTTCTCACCGCCGCCGGCCGGGCCCTGGAACGGCTCGGCTGCGAGGTGCTGATCCGGGCCTACGATCCGGCCTCGCTACCGGCGCTCTACCTTCTCAGTCGCTCGGCCGCGTTCACCGACCAGCTCACCGCCAGCCGGGACAAGGCCGACGAGCTGTGGGGCGGCGTACTCGACGCGCTGGCCGCCTCCGCCCCCGCGGACCGCCCGCAACTCGTGCTCAACCATCGCAACCCGCTGGTGCGTCGGATCACCGCGCTCGGTGACCCGGAGCTGGTCGGGCTCGCCGTCGAGGCGCTCTATGGCCAGGCGCTGCTGCTCGGGCACCACCCCATCCGGGCGGCGGACGCCGCCCTGCTGAACAGTTCCTTCCTCGGCCTGCTGGGTCGGGCCGTCCCTGGACAGGAGTGAGCGTCGTGGCCGACGAGGACCTGTGGCGGATGCTGCGCCAGACCGGCGAGATGCCGTACGGCATCGGTCAGATCGCCGCGCTTGAGCAGTTGCTGCGCCGGGCGGACGCCGGTGACGATCGACACCTCGCCTTCGCAGTCCGCATCCAGGGCATCACCACGTACATCTACGGCGGCGAGCCGGCCAAGTCGTTCGTCGTCTTCGCCTGGTGCCTGGCCGAGTTCGACAAGGACCCGCAGCCCTACCACCAGCGGTACGCCCAGCACCTGCTCTGGCACTTCAAGCACATGGTCAACGGGATGCTGACCTTCCCCGAGGTGCCGTTGGACCGCACCCACGCGGTGCTCGACGACATGGAACGGCGCTACCGCGAGGGCGGGCACAGCCTCCAGGCCGTGTACAAGTACCGCTACCGGGTGGCCGACCACCTGGGCGACCGCGAACAGGCCGGGGAGTGGTACCGCCGGTGGCTCACCACGCCCCGCGACCAGCTCTCCGACTGCGCCGGCTGTGACCCGACCACCCAGGTCAACCACCTGAGCCGGACCGGCCGCCACGACGAGGCGGTGGCGCTGGCCGAGCCGGTGCTGAGTGGGCGGCTGAGCTGCACCGAGCAGCCGCAGGGGATCCTCACCGCGCTGCTGCCGGCGTATCTGCACAGCGGTCGGCGGGACGAGGCGCGCAACGCGCACCGGGAGGCGTACCGCCGGCACCGGGGCAGCATCGCCGACCTGTGGGACGTCAGCGAACACATCGAGTTCTGCACGTTGACCGGCAACGAGGCACGGGCGCTGGAGATCGTCGAGCGGCACCTGGACTGGCTGGACCGGGCCCCCTCGCCGGGTGCCGCGATGCACTTCGCCACGTCGGCCGCCGCCGCGCTGCGCCAGGTGGACGACCAGACGCTGACCGTGCACCGCCGCGCCTTCGGGGAGCGGCCGGCCGCCGAGGTGACGCTGGGTACGCTCGTCGCCGAGCTGACCGAGACGGCGACCGCGATCGCCGCCCGGTTCGACGCCCGCAACGGCAACAGCCACCAGTCCGAGGGAATCGCCCGGCGACTGGCCGTGACGCCGGTCGGCGACCACCTGCCCCTCTCGGCGAGCCTGCGGCGTCGCCTGGTGCCGGCCACCCGCCCGGCCCCCGCTGACGGGTCGGAGTCCGAGGCCGTTCCGGCGCGCGAGGTCACGGTGCCCGGACCACGCCGGCCGGCTGAGTTCGTCGTACCGGCCGAGGCGAGCACGGAGGAACTGCTGGAACTGGCCGAGCAGCGGTGGGCCGCCCACGATCGGGCGGGAATGCGTACGGCGCTGGCCGCCTTCGACGAGCGGTACGGTGCGGTGGAGCTGTCGCCCCGCCAGCGTGCCCGCCGGCTGGAGCTGCGTGCCACCGAGCTGATCGACGCCAACGACGTCGCCGGGGCGGTGACGGCCAACCGGGTGGCGATGGCGGCGTACGAGGAGTTGCCCGACCCGGCCCGCGTCCAGGTCATCGCCAGCCGACTCGGGGTGCTGCTCGATGAGGTCGACGAGCCCAACGAGGAGGGGTTCGCGCTGGTCCGCGCCGCTGCGGAATTCCTCGACGTGCACGGTGACGACCGGCAGCGGTCCGCCGCCTACGACCGGCTGGCGGTGGCGCTGACGACCCGGGAACGCTGGACGGAGGCGCTGGCGGCGTCCGATCGGGCCGCCGCTGCCACCACGGACCGATTCCTGACCGCCCGGATCGCGTTGCATCGGGTGCACATCCTCGAACACCTGGACGACCATGAGGATTTCCTGTCCGATGTGGAGCGGGCCCGCCAGCTCGCCCGCGAAGCGGGGGCGGACGATCTGATCGTCGCCACCGCTTTGGTGTACGCGGGTGCCGTCGAGGATCCGGCCGAAGCGGTCGGCGCCTGCGACGAGGCGTTCTCCCACGCCACCGAACCGTCGCTCCTGGCGGTTCGTGTCGCTCGCGCCCGCGCGCTGGTGACAGCCCGACGGGCCGAAGAGGCGGTGGAGGACTACGCCGAGGCGGTGGCGCTCTGCGTCGAGCGGGGCGAGGCCGGAGACGCCTACCTGCGCTGGGAGTTGGCCAACGCGTACCGGATGGCCGGGCGGCTCGGCGAGGCCGCCGAGGTGGCCGAGGAGGCGGTGACCGGTCTGGACCGGCTCGGTCACCAGGCGGACGCCGACGCGGCCCGACACCTGCTGGCCGGCATCTACCAGGGGCTCGGCGAGATCGATCCGGCGCTCGCCCTGCTGGACCGGCTCGCCGAGAACCTCGACGGTCCGGACAATCTCCCGCACCGGGCGCAGGTGCTCGAAGACGCCGGGGACATCCTCTACCAGGCCGACCGGGACGCGGCGGCCGCGCAGAAGTTCGCGGCGGCCGCCTCGGCGTACCAACTCGCCGGTCGGCACCTGGACGAACTGCGGGCGCGTCGTCGGGAGGCGTCCGCGCACCACTACGCAGGCGAGACGGCCAGTGCGCTGCGCGCGGTCGAGGTGACCGACCGGCTTGCCGGTGAGTTGACCGCCACTGCCGCCGACGAGCCGCCGGTGATCTACGAGGTGTCGCTGGCGGCCGAGAATGCGGCGCGGGTGCTGGCCGGAGACGATCGGGAGGACGAGGCGCTGGACCGGCTGGCCGGGGTGGCGCACCGGCTGCGGTCCGTGGAGGCGTTCGGCGAGGCGGCGCAGGTGGAGATCCTCACCGGCGAGCTGCTGCTGCGGCGGGGACGCCCGGCCGAGGCGGAGCCGGTGCTGCGCGAGGTCCTGGGCGGTCTGCCGGCCCGGTCGAGGCCGTCGGCCCAGACCGCCTGGCTGCTCGCCCGGGCTCTGGACGAGCTGGGTCGTTCGGCGGAGGCGACCGACCTGCGGCAGCAGCACGGCCTGGACCACGACCACTGACGAACTGCGGAAACGGGGGCCGTTCCCGGTAATCGGACTGGCGGGTAACCGAGGGTCCACGTCCCTTCCCCCGTGGGTCTACGCTGGCCCGGTGACGGTGGAGCAGCAGGCCCGGGGCGGGAGCAGCGGGGCCACGGGGGCGGGGCGGCGCCGGTCCCGCAAGGACGAGATTCTGGAGATCGCGGTGGGGCTGTTCGCCTCCCGCGGCTACCACGGCGTATCGATGGACGACATCGGCGCGGCCGCCGGGGTGACCGGCCCGGCGCTCTACCACCACTTCGCCGGCAAGGAGGCGATGCTGGTCGCCGCGCTGGTGCCGGTGAGCGAGGGTCTGCTGGAGGGCGGCCGGCAGCGGTCCGCCGCGCACCCCGGCGACCCTCGGGCGGTCCTGGAGTCGCTGATCGACTTCCACGTCGACTTCGCGTTGGCCAACCCGGCTGTCATCGCGTTGCACCTGCACGAGCTGGACCGGTTGCCCGAGGAGCCTCGGCGGCGTATCCGGCGACTCCAGCGCCTCTATGTCGAGGAGTGGGTCACCGTGCTGATCGCGCTGCACCCGGGCCTGCCGGCAGGCGAGGCGCGGGTTCTCGCGCACGCCGCCTTCGGCCTGATGAACTCCACCCCGTTCCTCGGTGGTGAGGTCGACCGTCGCCGCCGGGCCGAGTTGCTGCGCGCCGCCACCCTGGCCGCCCTGCTCGCTCCGACCGACCCGGCCTGAACCGCACCCTCGCGCACCCCGCGTCCTTCTCCGGCCTGGATGTTAGGAAGGGTCCCCTGCTATACCGCAGGCGTTAGCAGGGGACCCTTCCTTACATCCAGGGCGGCGTGGTTGGCTTGCCCGCGTCCCACAAGATGGAACGCGGAGGAAGCATGATCGAGTCGTTGCTGGTCGCCAACCGGGGTGAGATAGCTCGCCGGATCATCCGTACCGCCAAGCGGCTCGGGGTACGCGCGATCGCGGTGCACTCGGAGGCCGACACCGACCTGCCGTTCGTCACCGAGGCCGACCAGGCGATCTGTGTCGGACCGGCCAACCCGGCGCAGAGCTACCGCAACGCCGAGGCCATCCTCGCCGCCGCCGAGTCGACCGGTGCGCAGGCGATCCACCCCGGCTACGGCTTCCTGTCGGAGAACGCCGACTTCGCCCGTACGGTCGAGGCGGCGGGTCTGATCTGGGTCGGACCCGGCGCGGACGCGATCAGCGCGATGGGTGACAAGATCAACGCGCGGAACCTGATGGCCGCCGCCGGTGTGCCGGTGGCGCCCGGCACCACCGAGCCGGCGGCGGACCTGCCGGCGGCGCGCGCCGCGGCGGCCGAGATCGGCTACCCGGTGATGGTGAAGGCCGCCGCAGGTGGCGGCGGCATGGGCATGGGCGTGGCCGCCGACGAGGCCGTGTTGGACACCGAGTACGACAAGGTGCGCGCGTTCGCCGAGCGGATGTTCGGCGACGGCTCGGTGCTGATCGAGCGCTACTTCCCCCGGGTACGTCACGTCGAGGTGCAGATCCTCGGGCTGGCCGACGGCCGGGTGGTGGCGTTGGGCGAGCGGGAGTGCTCGGTGCAACGCCGCAACCAGAAGCTCGTCGAGGAGTCGCCGTCACCGGCGGTCTCACCGGAGCTGCGTACGCGCCTGCTGGCAGCGGCGGTACGGGCCGGCGAGGCGGTGAAGTACCGCAACGCGGGCACGGTGGAGTGCCTTCTCGATCCTGCTTCGGGGGAGTTCTTCTTCCTGGAGATGAATACCCGGCTTCAGGTGGAGCACCCGGTCACCGAGCTGGTCTACGGCCTCGACCTGGTCGAGGAGCAGCTCAGGGTGGCCGCCGGTGTGGCGCCGACCTTCGACCCGGACGCGTCGACGCCGCGCGGGCACGCCATCGAGCTGCGGATCAACGCCGAGGACCCGAAGCGTTTCCTGCCCGGCCCCGGAGTGGTCAAGACCTGGGTGGAGCCGACCGGTGCCGGAGTACGCGTCGACTCCGGCTACGTCGCCGGCAACACCGTGACCCCGTTCTACGACAGCCTGATGGCCAAGCTCGTGGTCGACGCGCCCACCCGCGCCGAGGCGATCGACCGCGCCCGGGCCGCGGTGGCCGGTTTCGAGCTGGCCGGGCCGAAGAACAACCTGCCGTTCTTCGCCGAGTTGCTGGAGAACCCGGAGTTCGTCTCCGGCGACTACGACACCGGCATCGTCTCCCGGATGCGCTGACCCCGCCGGTCCCGAGGTGCCCCGCCGGACGCCGGGGGCGGGTACCTCGGGACCGTTGCGGTCACCGCCCGACGTGACACACTTGGACGGTCAGCGACAGGAGCGTGTCACAGTGAGGTGATGCCGTGATGGCGGAGCTGCCGAAGTCCGTGTCCATCCGCGAGGTCGGACCGCGCGACGGACTCCAGAACGAGGATCCGATCCCGACCGAGGCCAAGGTGCGGCTGCTCGACGCGCTCTCCCGCACCGGCGTGCGGCGGATCGAGGCGGTGTCGTTCGTGCACCCCCGGGCGATCCCGCAGATGGCCGACGCCGACGAGGTGTGGCAGCGGGCGGCGAAGGTCGACGGGGTCCGCTACTCGGCGCTGGTGCCCAACTCGAAGGGTGCGCAGCGCGCCCTGGCCGCCGGCTTCACCGAGATCGAGGTGGTCGTCTCGGCCAGCGACACGCACAACCGCCGCAACGTCAACCGGGGCACCGACGAGTCGTTGGACGACATCGCCGAGCTGATCGACCTGCTGCACCAGGCCGGAGCCACCGCAGAGGTGATCATCGCGACCAGCTTCGGCTGCCCCTACGAGGGGGACGTCGACCCGGCCCGCGTCGCCGCCATCGTCGACCGCGCGGTCCGCGACGGCGCCGACCGCGTCGCGTTCGGCGACACCACCGGCATGGGCACGCCCCGACGGGTCCGTGGCCTGATCACCGCCGTGCGCGACCGCGACGCGGACATCCCGGTGCTGCTGCACTTCCACAACACCCGGGGCACCGCGCTGGCCAACCTGCTGACCGCCCTGGAACTGGGCGTCACCGAGTTCGACGCCAGCGTGGGTGGTCTGGGCGGGTGCCCCTATGCGCCCGGTGCCAGCGGCAACCTGGCCACCGAGGAGGCCGTGCACATGCTGCACGACATGGGCATCGACACCGACATCGACCTGGACGCCCTGATCGAGGTGGCCGAGCTGGCCGAGGAACTGACCGGTCGACGCCTGCCCTCCGGCGTGCTGCGCGCCGGCCCGCGTACCCGGCTGACCGCATCCTCGGGCTGACCGGCTTCCGGTGGCTCCGCTTCCGGTGGCTGCCAGGTCGCCGGTGCCGCCCTCGATGCGCTAGCCTAACGATCGTTCAGGCTGGTTGCCTGCGCCGGAGTGCCGGCGTCGGGATGGCGGCGAGGGGGCGGCGTGACGCTCGACGGTGAGGCTCTGGAACAGCTACGCAAGCGGGTCCGGGCCGGTGGCGCGGAGAGGTACCACGCGGCGAACGCGGCCAAGGGCAAGTTGTTCGCCCGGGAACGGGTCGCACTGCTGGTGGACGAGGGATCGTTCGTCGAGGACGGGCTCTACGCGAACGCGCTCGCCGATGGCCTGCCGGCCGACGGCGTGGTCACCGGCACCGCCACCATCGACGGCCGCCAGGTCTGCCTGATGGCCAACGACTCGACGGTGAAGGCCGGCAGTTGGGGCGCGCGGACCGTCGAAAAGATCATCCGGACCATCGAGCGGGCGTACGACACCGGCGTGCCGATGGTCTATCTGGTCGACTCGGCCGGCGCCCGGATCACCGACCAGGTCGACCTGTTCCCGGGCCGACGCGGCGCAGGCAAGATCTTCTGGAACCAGGTACGCGCCTCCGGCTCGATCCCGCAGGTCTGCGCGCTGTTCGGGCCGAGCGCGGCCGGCGGTGCCTACATCCCGGCGTTCTGCGACGTGGTGGCGATGGTGGACGGCAACGCCAGCATGTACCTCGGCTCCGACCGGATGGTCGAGATGGTCACCGGCGAGAAGACCACGCTGGAGGCGATGGGCGGGGCCAA
Organism: Micromonospora craniellae; assembly: GCF_014764405.1. Taxonomy (NCBI): domain Bacteria; kingdom Bacillati; phylum Actinomycetota; class Actinomycetes; order Micromonosporales; family Micromonosporaceae; genus Micromonospora; species Micromonospora craniellae. The sequence continues at coordinate 3,144,368 of NZ_CP061725.1, forward strand.
GGTGCACTGTGCCGAGTCCGGTGTGGGGCACTTCCTCTGCAAGTCCGAGGCCGAGGCGCTCGACGTGGTGAAGCGCTACCTGTCCTACCTGCCGGCGAACTGGACGCAGCGCCCACCGGCCGCCGAGGCGGTCGAGGCACCCGCGAAGGCGGACCTGGCCGCGCTGGTGCCGGCGAGCGAGCGCCAGGCGTTCGACATGCGGCGGTACGTCAAGGGACTGCTCGACGACGGCTCCTTCTTCGAGATCCAGGCGCTCTGGGCCAAGGAGCTGACCATCGGCTTCGGCCGGCTGAACGGCGAGGTCGTCGGCGTGGTCGGCAACAACTCGATGTTCAAGGGTGGCGTGCTCTTCGTCGACTCGGCCGACAAGGCGACCCGTTTCGTGCAGCTCTGCGACGCGTTCAACGTGCCGCTGCTGTTCCTGAGCGACGTACCCGGCTTCATGGTCGGCAGCGCGGTGGAGAAGCAGGGCATCATCCGGCACGGCGCGAAGATGATCACCGCGATCTCCGAGGCGACCGTACCCAAGATCTGCGTGGTGGTCCGCAAGGCGTACGGTGCCGGGCTCTACGCCATGGCCGGTCCGGGCTTCGAGCCGGACGCCACCATCGCCCTGCCCACCGCGAAGATCGCGGTGATGGGAGCCGAGGCCGCGGTGAACGCGGTCTACGCCAACAAGATCGCCGCGATCGAGGACGAGGCCGAGCGGGCCGCCTTCGTCGCCGCGAAGCGCGAGGAGTACGAGCGGGACATCGACATCGTGCGGCTGGCCAGCGAGCTGGTGGTCGACACGATCGTGGAACCGCATCAGCTCCGCGCCGAACTGGTCCGCCGGTTCACCGCCGCCCGGGGCAAGGAGCGGCACTTCTCCCGCCGTCGGCACGGCGTCACCCCCGTCTGAACCGTCGCACCGGCACCAGCCAGCACCGGCACCGCCCCGGCGTCACGAGCGCCCGGCGGGCACGTCCGCACAGGAGGAACCCGATGGACTTCCGGCTCACCGAGGAACACGAGGCGCTGCGCGAGAGCGTGCGGGAATTCGCCCGCGAGGTGGTCGCGCCGGTCATCGCCGAGCACTACGAGCAGCACACCTTCCCGTACGAGGTGGTCCGGCAGATGGGCAAGATGGGCCTGTTCGGCCTGCCCTTCTCCGAGGAGTACGGCGGCATGGGCGGCGACTACTTCGCGCTCTGCCTGGCCCTGGAGGAACTGGCCCGGGTCGACTCCAGCGTGGCGATCACCCTGGAGGCGGCGGTCTCCCTGGGCGCGATGCCGATCTACCGGTTCGGCACCGCCGAGCAGAAGGCGCAGTGGCTGCCGAAGCTGCTCAGCGGTGAGGCACTGGCCGGCTTCGGGCTCACCGAGCCCGGTTTCGGCTCGGACGCCGGTGGCACCGAGACCCGGGCGGTGCTGGACGAGACGGCCGGCGAGTGGGTGATCAACGGCTCGAAGGCGTTCATCACGAACTCCGGCACCGACATCACCGCGCTGGTCACCGTCACCGCCGTCACCGGCACCCGCCCGGACGGCGCGAAGGAGCTCTCCACCATCATCGTGCCGAGCGGTACGCCGGGCTTCACCGTCGCGCCGGGCTACTCGAAGGTGGGTTGGAACGCCTCGGACACCCACGAGCTGACCTTCGACGACTGTCGGGTGCCGGCGGAGAACCTGCTCGGCGAGCGCGGCCGGGGCTTCGCCCAGTTCCTGCGCATCCTCGACGAGGGCCGGATCGCGATCGCCGCGCTGGCCGTCGGGCTCGCTCAGGGCTGCGTCGACGAGTCGGTGAAGTACGCCGCCGATCGGCACGCCTTCGGCCAGCCGATCGGCAACTACCAGGCGATCCAGTTCAAGATCGCCGACATGGAGCTGGGGGCGCACACCGCCCGCCTGGCGTACTACGACGCGGCGGCCCGGATGCTGGCCGGTGAGCCGTTCAAGCGGCAGGCCGCGATCGCCAAGCTGCACGCCAGCACCGTCGCGGTGGACAACGCCCGGGAGGCGACCCAGATCCACGGCGGCTACGGCTTCATGAACGAGTACCCGGTGGCCCGGTTCTGGCGGGACTCCAAGATCCTGGAGATCGGCGAGGGTACCTCCGAGGTGCAACGCATGATCATCGCTCGCGACCTGGGCATGTGAGCGCCGACGCACCTTTGGGGCGTGTCACCGTCTGACCGCTACGACCCGAAGGGGTACCCCACTGTGCGGGTGCCCCTCGGCGTGTCTGCGGCGTACCGTCGAGGTCGAGCGGTCCGCCGGTTATTGCGGCCAGCGGACCGCCACCCAGACCGCTACCTGGGAGCACCGATGCCGCCACGCGCACACACTCTCGTTGACCCACGATTCCCCGCCGAGTTGGCCCGGATGCGCCGTGAGCGTGGCCTGTCGCTGCGCGACGTGGCACGACTGGCGTACGTCGGGAAAAGCTACGTACACGACCTGGAGACAGGCCGGACGAAACCCTCTCGGGAACTCGCTGAGCACCTGGACGGTGCCCTGCGCGCTGGTGGGACACTTGCGGCTCTGGTTGTCGCCGTGCCGAAGGTGACCACTCTCGACGACGATGAGCGACTCGCGTACGTGGTCGCCGCGCCGTCCCGACTCGACGCCTCCACGGTGCGGATCCTGGGTGACGTGCTGGCCGCGCAGCGGCGTCTAGACGACGTGCTGTCGGCATCGGTCACCCTGCCCGGGGTGGTGGCGCAGTGGCGCACGGCGCACATGCTCGCCGAGCAGGCCGGCGGACCACACGCCGACCTGCTGCACGAGGTGGTGGCGGAGTGGACGCAGTTCGTCGGCTGGCTGCACGCCGAGGCCCGCAACGACGGTGAGGCGGTACGGGTGCTGACCGAGGCCGCCGACCAGGCCGACGCCGTCGACAGCGGACCTCTCGCGGCGCAGGTGGAGAATTTCCGTGGCTACCTGGAACGCCAGCGAGGTAACCCGCGCGGCATCGTCAGGCACTTCCTCGCCGCCTACCAGACCCCGGGTGCGACGGCCCTGCAACGAGTCGGGGACGCCGTGCAGGCAGCCCATGGGTACGCGTTGCTCGGCGACCGGGACGCCGCCGCGCGGCTGCTCGGTGAGGCGAGCGACCTCACTGAGGCGGCTGAGAACGAGCAGGCGCCGGTGTTGGCCTACTGGTTGACGCCGACCTTCAGCAGGATGGGTCTCGGGCTGGCCTATCTGGCTCTCGGCGACACCACGGCTGGCATCGACAACCTGCGGGCCGGGCTGGCCGGGTTGCCGCCGGACCAGCAGGATGCGCTCTGGGCACAGGAGTACCGGTCCGCGTTGGCGGTCGCCGCCGGCTGACGTGTCCGCGACCGGTTCCGGACGGGATGCCGGACACCTCCGCCCTGCCCTGGTGACGGACCGCAACCACATGATGCTCATGAGTGGTGGCGATCGCCGCTGGGAGGTGCGTGATGCGGGTGTGGCCGTTCAACCGTCGCCGCGAGGTGACGCCCATCGACCGGACGGGGGCGGCCACCCGCTTCCATAACCAGGCGGGGGCGTTCCGTTCCGTCCCGACCGGTGAGCCGGAAGCGCGGGCCGGGCACCGGTGGTACGCCGACACACAACTGCTGCCGTTCTACACACCGGCGCAGAATCGGCGGAGTGGCTGGTGACCGACGTACGCGAGTGGTCGGCGCCGCCGGTCGTGACGGTCGCGGCCATCACCGTGGAGGTGCATGGGCTGCGCTGCGCCGACTGCACCCCCGACGGCTGCCCCCGCATCGGATGGGCGTCGGTGGTGCTCGACGAACACCGGGCGGCGCGTCGGGCCTGGTTGGAGGCGCATGGTGTGGACACTCGCGCAGGTTCGTGACCGGCTGATCCTCGCCGCCCGCGTCATCATCACCGACCACCGGTCGCGGGACAGGAGCCGCGCATTGTGACCGTTGCCGGTGACCTCGATCAATGGCCGATCGTCCAGTGCTGTCGGCCGGTCGGTCGCTGTCGGCTTTCTTCGCGGTCGGGTCGGGTGGCCGACGATCCCGTGTCCAGTGTCGGGTGTGGCCCGTAGTGTCCGTGGCCATGCCTCCGGGTCATGATCGTCGGGTCGGGCCGGCCACGCACGCCGGTCTCCCGGAACTGTTGCGGTCGCACCGCCTGGCCGCCGGCCTCACCCAGGCCGAGCTGGCGGTACGCGCCGGTGTCGGCATCCGGACGGTTCGTGACCTGGAACGGGGACGATCCGTACGCCCGCAGCGCACCACCGTCGAACTGCTCGCCGGAGCGCTCGAACTGACCGGTGACGCCCGCGCCGCGTTCCTGACCGCCGCGCGGAGGACGGGCAACACGAGCGCGCCACCCGACCCGGGTCCGGCTCTGGGTCTGCCGCCTCCTCCGGACCTGATCGGCCGGGAGCCGGATCTGGCCGAGTTGACCGCGATGTTGACCGATCCGCGCGGCCCTCGGGTGATCAGCCTGGTGGGGCTGGCCGGGGTCGGCAAGACGGCACTGGCGTTGGCGGCGGTGCACGCCGTCGCACCGGCCTATCCGGGTGGTGTGGCCGGTGTGCTCATCGGTGCCGGGTCGGACGTCACCGACGTGCTGGCCGCCTCGGTGGCGGTCTTCGGTGCGGCTCGGCTCACGGAACTGGCCGCCCGGCTCGGCGACCGGCGGGCGGTGCTGCTGGTCGACGCGGCGGAACGGGCACCGGGCCCGGTGACGGCCACCCTGCAACGGCTCGTCGCTTCGGTGCCGTCGCTGCGGGTGCTGGTCACCGGCCGGCATCCGGTCGGGCTACCGGGGGAGCGGGTGCGCCCGGTGTCGCCGCTGGACGTACCGCCGCCGGGCGACACCGACCCCGGGACGCTGGCCACCTACCCGGCGGTCGCGTTGTTCACCGCGCGGCTGGCCCAGGTGCGCCCGGAGCCGCCGTCCGACGCCGAGCTGCCGGCGCTGGCCGCGCTGGTCCGCCGGCTGGGCGGACTGCCGCTGGCGATCGAGTTGATGGCGGCGCGCGGACGGCTGCTCGATCTCACCGAACTGCTGGACCGGTACGGCGACCGGGTGCTGGACCTGGACACCTCGGGCGCGGCGCGTGGTGGGTGGGAGGCGGGGCCGAGCCGGGGCGACGACGTGCGGGCGGCCGTCGCGGAGACACTCCGCGACGCGGTGGCCACCAGCTATCGGCTGCTCGCCGCCGAGGAACGGGCCGCGCTGCGCCGGTTGGCCGCGTTCGGCAACCGCTGGTCGGTCGAGATGGCCGAGGAGATGCTCGCCGGCACCGGGGCCACCTCCGATCCGGTGCCGCTGCTGAACCGCTTCCTCGATCTGGGGCTGCTGAGCGTACGCGGCACCGGGGCGTTCCGGTTCCGGCTGGTCGACGCCGTTCGTGACTACGCGGTCGAGCAGGCGTCCGGTGCCGGTGAGTCGACCGTGATCCGTCGCCGGCACGGCCGGGTGGTGACCCGGCTGGTGGAGCGGACCGTCCCGGCGCTCAGTGGTGCCGGTGCGACCGTCGCGGCACACCGGCTGGACGAGGTCACCGGCGACATCAGTTCGGCACTGGCCTACGCGGCGGTGGACGACCCGCTGACCGCACTGCGCCTGGCGGCGGCGCTGTCCCGATGGTGGCGGCTGCGAGGTCGGGACGTCCTGGGGCGGCAGTGGCTGCTGCGGCTGCTCGCCGATCCGCGTACCGCCGACGCCGATCCGGCGTTGCGGGCGTGGGCGTCGCTCGGCGTCGCGATGCTGGCCGGTGAGCACGGCGCGGCGGCTGAGGAGCTGCCGACGGCGCAGGCCGCCCTGGCGGCGTTCCGGCGTCTCGGTGACGTGCCGGGCGAGTTGGAGGCGCGGAACGTGCTGGGTGCGCTGCTGTCCGCGACGGGCCGGCCGGGGCAGGCCCGGGAGCAGGCGGAAGCGGTGCTGGCGGTGGCGACCGAGGCCGGTCTGGTCCGGCAGATGGCGATCGCGCAGCACCACCTGGCCTGGCACGAGATGCGGGTGGCCGACCTCGCTGCCGCCCGGCGGCGACTCGCCACTGTGGACCGTCTCGGTGGGCAGTGCGGGGAGCAGCGGCTCCGGGTGCTGGCCCGGGGCACGGTCGCGGAGGTGTTCCGCCTGGAGGGCCGGTACGCCGACGCGGTCGACGAGGCCCGGCGGGTCCTCGCGGCGCTGGCCGACGTGGGGGTGCCCCGGCACCGCCGTCGGGTGCTGGGCACGCTGGGACTGGCGCTCGCTCAGGACGGCCGCGCGACCGAGGCCGCCGAGGTGCTCGTCGAGCTACGGCCGTTGGACGGGACCGGTGCGCTGATCGAGGGGCACCTGGCCCGGCACCGGGGTGACCGGGAGGTCGCGGTGGAGTGGTTCGCCGCCGCGGCCGAGATGAACGGGGAGGACCAGGACCGGCGCCGGGTGGTGGAGGCGTTGGTCGGGCTCGCGGCGAGCACGGCGGACCCGGAGGTGCTCGATCGACTGGACCTCGCCTGCCGCGCGGGCGGCGTCCGGCTGCTGTCGCAGGAGCAGGAACTGCTGTACGCGTTGTCGGCCGGCCGTCGGGCGTCGACGGCGAGCGGGAACGGCACGGACGGTGCCGGGAAGCACGGCGGGCCGGGCACGTGGCCCGGCCGACCGGCGGCGGAAACAGGGGTGGCGCGGGCGAGGAAGCCCCCTGTTACCACCCCTCGCTCATCGCCCGCGCCGATTCCCCCCAATGCGCCCCCGCTGCAGCGAGATTAGCGAGCGACCACTGCGAGTTCTGTCTGCTTTGCGGCGCTATCGCCGGTTGCCCGCATGGTTCTGCCGGTCCTTCTGCCGGTGGGCGTCACGCTCGGGTGTGCAGACCGGCACCGAGGGTCGGGCGGGTGTGTTCGGCGGTCGCCGCGCCACTCAGCACCGGGTGGATTCGGCCGTTTTCGGGGCCGGCTCCTCGTCCGGGGCGGTGTCGCTGCTGCCGGCGGTCGCGCACGGGTGGACGGCGTCGCGTACCCGGCGCAGGCCGTCCAGCAGTGCGTGCAGCGCCGCCGGGTCGAGTTGGCCGGTGAACCAGTCCTCGATGAGTTGGAGATGGCCGGGCAGGCTCTCGTCGAGCCGGCGCAGGCCGGCGGGGGTAACCACGGCGTACGAACTGCGTCGGTCGGAGGGGCAGGCGCGCCGGGTGATCAGACCGTCGCGCTCCATCCGGTCCACGACCCGGGTGACGCCGCTGGTGGAGAGCGACGTCTGCGCGGCGAGGTCGGTCATCCGCAGCTGGTTGCCGGGCGAGCGGGTGAGCCGGGTCAGCACCTCGAACTCCACCGCTGACAGCCCGTGCTCGTCGAGTTGCGTGGCGAAGCGTGCGGAGAGTCCCGCATGCACCTCGAAGAGCAGGCCGACGGCGGTGATCCGAGGGTCGTCGAACACGTTCGGGTTCACCGGCCCATCCTATCAGTACTTGACACACGGAATATTGTTGTGACTATAGTTTCTGTCGCAGTCGTTGGGCTGCTAAACAATCTCTTCCGGAGGGCAGTCTCTCATGACCAGCAGCACCGAGCCGGTTACCCGCGAGTGGAACGGCCTCACCATCCCGGCGGCCGGCACCTACCTGCTGGACGCGGCGCACAAGCGCGTGGGCTTCGTCGCCCGGCACATGATGGTAAGCAAGGTTCGCGGTGAGTTCGCCGACGCCGCCGCCACCGTCACCATCGCCGAGGAGCCCCTGGAGTCCACGGTCAACGCCACCATCCAGGCCGCCAGCATCAACACCGCGCAGGCCGACCGGGACGCGCACCTGCGCAGCTCGGAGTTCCTCGACGCCGAGCAGTTCCCCACCCTGGAATACCGCAGCACCGGCGTGAAGTCGCACGAGGGCAACGAGTTCGTGCTCACCGGTGAGCTGACCATCAAGGGCGTGACGCGTCCGGTGGAGCTGACGGTCGAGTTCGAGGGCGTCGGGCGCAGCCCGTTCGGCCAGGACATCTTCGGCTTCTCGGCGAGCACGGAGATCGACCGGGAGGACTTCGGTCTGACCTGGAACGTCGCCCTGGAGTCCGGTGGCGTGCTGGTCGGCAAGAAGATCAAGATCGAGATCGAGGGCGAGGCCATCCGCCAGTCCTGATCCCCGTATACGTTGACGGGCCCGCGCACACCGCGCGGGCCCGTCAACGTTCCGGTGACGATCGCAATGCGGTTTGTCACAGGCTGTTCGCAGGAGCGCGGGTGGCGCGACGGACCCTTCCGGGTAGGAATGCCCACGGGAGCGGCTCACCCGCCCTGTCGATGGGTCCGACCCGCCCGCAAGGCGGGTGGACTGCGGCAACGGACCGATCTTCGGGCCATCCGGTTCGGCGCTTTCACCGAGTATGGTTCACACTGCGCTGCGGAACGGCACCGTTCCGTCGCGTCGCGCGCCGGGAGGAAACATGGGCAGGGACGTCGGCCGAGCCGCCTTCTCCCGTGAGGATCGGATGCGGTACCGCCAGAAGGTCCGCCGGTGTCTGGACGTCTTCGCGTTGATGCTGGACGACTTCGGATTCGACGCCGACCGGCCGATGACCGGACTGGAGATCGAGCTCAACCTCGTCGACCCGCTCGCCGAGCCGGCCATGCGCAACGAGGAGATCCTCGCCGCCATCGCCGATCCGCTGTTCCAAACCGAGTTGGGCCAGTTCAACCTGGAGTTGAACGCCAACCCGCGACTCATCTCCAACGGTGGGTTCGCCGACTACGAGCGGGACCTGCGCGGCAGCCTGGACCGGGCGGACGAGCGGGCGGCCCGCTCGGACACCCGGATCGTCCTGGTCGGCATCCTGCCTACGCTGACCGAGCGCCACCTGATCGCGGACAACCTCTCCACCAACGAGCGGTACCGAGTCCTCAACGACCAGATCGTCGGTGCCCGGGGCGAGGACATCGAGCTCGACATCCGGGGCGTCGAGCGCCTGCGTACGCACACCGACTCGATTGCGCCGGAGGCCGCCTGCACCAGTCTCCAGTTCCACCTCCAGGTCGCGCCGGACAGCTTCGCCGACTACTGGAACGCCTCACAGGCCATCGCCGGAGTGCAGGTGGCGGTGGGTGCCAACTCGCCCTTCCTGTACGGCCGCCAACTCTGGGCGGAAACCCGGATCGCCCTGTTCGAGCAGGCCACCGACACTCGGCCGGACGAGCTGAAGGCGCAGGGCGTACGGCCCCGGGTCTGGTTCGGCGAACGCTGGATCACGTCCATCTTCGACCTGTTCGAGGAGAACGTTCGCTACTTCCCGCCGCTGCTGCCAATCTGCGAGACCGAGGACCCGGTGGAGGTGCTGCACGCGGGCGGCGTACCGGAGCTTGCGGAATTGCGCCTGCACAACGGCACCGTCTACCGATGGAACCGGCCGGTGTACGACATCATGGACGGCCGCCCTCATCTGCGGGTGGAGAACCGGGTGCTGCCGGCCGGGCCGACCGTGGTGGACATGCTGGCCAACGCGGCCTTCTACTTCGGGCTGGCCCGTGGCCTGGCCGAGGCCGACCGGCCGATCTGGAGCCAGCTCACTTTCAGCTCCGCCGAGGAGAACTTCCACGCCGCTGCCCGCCGGGGCATGGACGCCGTGCTGCACTGGCCACGGCTCGGTGAGGTGCCGGTGACCACGCTGGTGCTGGACGTGCTGCTGCCGATCGCCGCCGCCGGGCTCGACGGGTTCGGGGTCTCCCCGGCGGAGCGGGACCGGCTGCTCGGCATCATCGAGCAGCGCTGCCGCACCGGACGCAACGGCGCGGTCTGGCAGACCGCGGCGGTGTGGGCCGCCGAACGGCAACACGGCCTGGACCGGGCCGCCGCCCTGCACCACATGCTTCAGCGCTACGCGGAGTTGCAGCGCACCAACGAGCCGGTGCACACCTGGCCGATCGACTGACCGTCAGCGGCTGCGGCGGTTCCGCCGGCTGCCGGTTTCCCCCGGCGAGGTGTCGGTGCCGGCCGAGCCGTCGTCCGTCGGTGACGTGGCGGAGGTGAGTGGCGTCGATGCGCCGCCGGGGGTCGGTGAACCGCCCGTGGGTGCCGGAGCGGCGGGCGTGCCGTCGTCACCGACAGCGCCACTCGGCCCGGCCGCGCCGGTGTCGCCCATGGCCGGTGCGGTGCCGGGGTCGTCGGCCGCCCCGCGCTGCCGGGGCAGCCGGGGCGTCTCCCCGCTGGGCGGCAACTCCTGCCTGCGCCGAGCCGCCCGCTGGGCGAGCGCCGCGACCAGGACTGACCCGCCGATTCCGACGATCACCGCGTACGGGGCGATGAGGTGGGCCGACACCTGCTCCGGGCTGATCGCGGTCAGCCTCGGCACGGCCAGGAAGTAGGCGACGGCCACCAGCAGAGGTCCGGCGGCGCCGGAGGCGGTGGCACCGACCCGCCGGTCCGCCGGGCGTACGCCGTGGCGGGCGGCCAGCACGCCGATCAACAGCGCCGAGCCGAGCGAGAGGACCGCACCGGGCCAGTAGAAGTAGTCGCGGATCCAGAACTGTGCGTTGTCCGAGCTGAGTTGCCAGATGCCGAGCTGGGCCGTGGTCAGTCCGCGACCCGCGAGCACCGAGTCGACCACGGCGACCACCGCGAGCAGCCAGAGCCAACCGGCGGTGGCGATGACGTTGGTCGCGGCGGCCCGGCATCGCAGGGCCCAGACCGCCACCAGCGCGCCGACGAGTACGCCGATCGCGGCGTACGCGGCGGCCATGTCCCGTGGGGACGGAGTGTCCGGCACCACCGCCATCCGCGCCGGCACGGCGACCAGCAGCACGGTGATCAGTGCACCCAGACCGGCGGCACCGGCGAGCGCGATCAGCCAGAGGCCACCGCCGTCACCGACCTCCCGGCGGGCATCGGTCGACATGGCGGCACCCGGCCGGGCGGTGCCGGACCGGGCGGTGTCGGTCTGTGAGGCGTTGGCGGCCGACGGGACGGGGTCGGCCGGCAGGGCGGGGTCGGTGGGCCTACCGGCGTCGGAGGGTGCGACGGTCGGACCGGCCGCCGGGGGCGGGTCGGTGCGGCGGTCGCGCAGTCGTTGCGCGCAGACCGCGCCGACGATCGTGGAGGTGGCGGCGATCCAGGTGGCCCAGATCAGGCTCGCTACCCAGGCTGCGGTGCCGGCGGTCGCCTGGGTCGGTGCCCAGTTGAGGATGCCCAGGCCGTACCCGAAGCCCAGTTGGGCGGCCCCGGCGCCGGCTGCCACGCCAGCCGCGGTGGCGATCGATCCTCCCCAGCCCTGTCTGGCCATGCCGGGCAGCGTAACGTCCTGTGGTCGGTGCGGCGAGTCGTGTGCGGCATCGGGCGGCAACGGTGACGGACGGTGCTTGGCGTCGGTGGCTACGGTCGCCGGTGATAGGGCGGTGGGCGGAGATGACGGACGGAACCACGGACCGGGGCGAGGTGCGCGTCGGCACCGGCCCGGACCGCACGAGGGTGGTGATCGGCGGCGGGCTCGCGGCGGTGCTCCTCGCCGTCGTCGGGGCGGCCGGTGGATGGATGCTTGCCGGCGATCAGGAACCGCCCGGCACCACGACACTGGACGCGAGCGGCAGTCGGGCGCCGACGTCCGAAGGCGAGCCGACACCACGCGAGAAGCCGACGACGGCTACCAGCAGCCAGCCCGCCCGACCCGCGCCGAACCGCACCGATCTGACGGTGCCGGAACTCGTCGGCATGGACTTCGAAGAGGCCCGGGAGGAGCTGCGGGATCGCGGACTGCGTTGGGAGTTCGTCTTCGGCACCGGCGACAGCTCCAGCGTGCGCAGCACCGAGCCGGCCGGCGGGTCACCGGTGAAGCGCGGGACCAGCGTGAAGGTCACCGTGGCCGGCGCCGCACCGGAGAGTTCGGTACCGGACCTGGTCGGCGACTCGTGCGGGGAGGCACAGGACGAACTCGCCGACGACGGCTTCTATCCGCGCTACCCCACCGGTAAGTCCGGCACGGTCACCACCCAGCAGCCGACCGCCGGCACCGTCGGGCGATGGAACGACGTGGTCCAGATCTGGTGCGGCACGACCCCGAGCCCGGAGTCCAGCGACGAGCCGGAGTGACGCGCGTCCGACACGCTGATGCCGGCCGATGGCCCGACGAACCGTTAGGTTGACCGTCGAGGGCCATGCCGCCCGCCGGACCGGCGGAAAGGACGTGCGATGAGCGACGACCGCCAGCAGCCGCCTGAGGACGGGTCCGACGACCGGACCCGCCACATTCCACCGGCCACCGGACGACCCGACGAGACCGCTCCGTTGCCTCCGACGCAGCGGTCCGGATCGGCGGCGTGGTCGGGGCGCGCGGAGGTGCCGTCGGTGCGGCCGGGTTTCGACGGCGAGCCGGCCGGCGGCGACTGGTACCCCGACGAGCAGCCGAACCGGCGCTGGTGGCTGCCGATTCTCTGGGGTGTCGTCCTGCTGCTCCTGCTCGCGCTGCTCGGTGTGGGCCTGTGGCTGGCCCGGCAGGCGCTGGACGAGGACGGGTCTACGCCGCCGTCCCCGCAGCCGACGACGCAGGCCCCACCGACCACCGCCGCGCCCTCCCCGACCACCCGGTCACCGTCGCCATCGCCGACCACCAGCGCCGCCCCGCCGCAGATTCCGGTGCCGCCGTTGACCGGGCTCTCCGAGGCGGCGGCGCGGACGCTGCTGGACCAGCTCGATCTCGAGTACGAGGTGGAGTACCGGCCGTCGGACCAGCCCTCTGGCACGGTGATCGCCACCGAGCCCGGTGGGGGTGAACTGGTCGAGGCGGGCAGGGAGATCAGGCTGGTGGTGGCGGAGGCCAGCCCGAGCCCGTCGCCGACGACCGGTGCGCCGACCACCGAGCCGACCGTCACGGTGAGCCCGACCGCCTGAGGCACGGTGAGCCCGACCGCCTGAGGGCGGTCACCACAACCGGCGTCTGGTGCCGACCAGTCCCAACCCGGCCAGCGAGATCGCCAACCCGAACACGCCGGACCAGAACAGCGAACGGCTGAGTTCCTGGCGAGGATCCGCTCCGGTGGCGTGGGTTGTCGGGACGGTGTCCCCCGACGGGTCACCGCCGTTCGCGGAGGCCGGGTCGTCGCCCGGCTGGTCGGCCGTGCCGTCGGGGCCGAACTCGTGCCAGCCGCCGGTCACGCCGTACGGGCCGACCGGGTCGGTCTCCACCACGGTGATCTCCGGTGCCGGTACGGGCTCGGCCAGCCGGGTCGAGGACAGGGCGGGGTCCCGGACCAGCACCAGCATGGTGGCGGCGGCACCAAGTAGCGCCAGGACTCCGAAGGCGTAGGTGATACGGGATCGGTGGGGCTGTCGCGCGGGCAGATTGACCATGGCCATCCCAGGTTCGGGGCCCAGGACGCGCGGGGTGGAGACTTGCCGGGGTGGGCATACCGATTCTATGGCGTCGGCATGCCCCCACGGCGGCTGTTCGAGATGCTCAGCTCACCCGGACCGGAGTTCGGGTGACCGGCCGGCGGGCCGAGCGCACGGTGTGCGGACGAGGCTGCGGAGCGGCCTGGATCTGCTCCAGACCCGCTCGCTGGACGAAGATCGAACGCCGGTTGACCGCGTCCCCCGCCGTGTTCAACTCGTAGCCTTCGAGCCACAGCCAGCCGTCGTAGGTGGGTCGGTCGAGTACCCGGATCACCCGGAACTGGATGGGCTTGCGGAACTGGACACTCGCCGCGCGAGTCACGTGCAGTACGTCACCGGAGCGGGGAAGCACATGGGCTCCTGGGAGGGTTGGCCGGCGGGGAGGCCGGCGGGACGATCGGGGGGAGATGCCGCTCCGGCGACGAGGTCGTGTCTCGTGTGCCGGTTCGTGGCGCGGGCATTGGTCGGTGCCGGGAACGCTGGTGGCGTGCCGCTCGACCGGTGCGGGCTCAGGTGGTGTCGCCGGAGCCGCCGCCGGGGGTGGGCGGCCGGTTCCCGCGCGGGGAATCCGGGCCCGTGGCCGACGGTCGGGTGTACGCCCCGTCCGCGCCTCCGCCGTAGAGATCACGGGGGGAGACGGCGTAGGGACGATGCGTAACCCAGGTCATACGGACAGAGTGCATCAGAGGCGTGCTGCATGCAAGTTGCACGTAGACTTTTGCCGATAAGTGAGCGGCTCGCACGAAAGGGCGCTTGAACGTGCCCATACCCGAGCGGCACACTGAGGAACGGTTTCGCCCGCCGCGGCCGGCCGACGACCGGCGCCACCCCTATGCCGCGAACGCTCGCCAGCCCCGACGGTCGCGCCCGAGGCGGGTGTCGAATCAGCGGCGCGTCGAGGTGAAAGGTGACATCGGGTGAGCGAGCGCCGCAGTCCGACCATCCGGCGGCGCCGGCTCGGCGCGGAGCTGCGCCGCCAACGCGAGGCCGCCGGCATCACCATCGAAGCCGTCGCCGACCAGTTGGAGTGCTCCGCGTCGAAGATCTCCCGCATCGAGACGGGCCACACCTCCGCCACGCCGCGCGATGTGCGGGACATGCTGCGGATCTACGGGGTGGTGGGCGCGGAGAGTGACGAGCTGGTGCAGATCGCCCGCGAGGCGCGACAGAAGGGCTGGTGGCACCCGTACAGCACGGTGTTGGTCGGGGCGTTCGTCGGCCTGGAGGCGGCGGCCAGCTCGGTCCGTGCGTACGAACAGCAGGTGATACCCGGGCTGTTGGAGACCGAGGATTACGCCAGCACGATGATCAAGGCCGCCCGTCCGGACTTCACCCCCGAACAGGTACGACAACGAGTGCGTGTCCGACTCGGCCGTCAGTCGTTGTTGACCCAGGATGATCCGGTCGATCTGTGGGTGGTGCTCGATGAGGCGGTGCTGAGCCGTCCGGTTGGCGGGGACACGGTCATGCGTGACCAGCTCAAACGGTTGGCGGAGGTAGCCCAACTGCCGAACGTGACGCTCCAGGTCCTGCCGTTCGAGGTAGGGGCGCACGCCGGAATGGACGGCACCTTCACGATCCTCAGCTTCCCCGAACCCGGTGATCCGGATGTCGTGTACGCGGAGAACGCCACGGGTGGGCTCTTCCTGGAGAAGAGCGACGAACTACAGAAGTACAGCTTCATCTTCGATCACATTCGAGCAGCGGCCAGGCGTCCGGAGGAGTCCGTCGAGTACATCGCGAGACTGGCAGAGGAGCCGTTGTGGAAGTGGCGACGCAAGGATTCCCCGTAGACCTGACGCGGGCGACATGGTTCAAGAGCTCGAAAAGTGGCCCGAACTGTGACAACTGCGTGGAGGTGGCGTACGTGACCGGGGCGATCGGCGTCCGGGATTCGAAGGACAAGGCCGGTCCGGCCCTCGTCTTCGCCCCGGGTGACTGGCACGCCTTCGTCGCCGGCACCAGGGACGGCGCATTCGGCCGGAGCTGATTGGCGGTAAGCGGTGTCGATCGGTCCCCGTCCGGCCAGGCCGGACGGGGACCGTGCGTTGCGTTGCGGCCCTCCGGCTGCCGTCGCCACATCGATCCCGTCTCGTTGTACCTCTCGGTACGCGCTGGTCGACATCCCCCCGGCAGGGCGGGTAACCGAGCGAGGCAGGCGAGACGGAATGACGAGTATCGGTTCAGAGAACATGAGCAACGGCCCGGCAAAGGCCGAGCGGTTCGGCGGGCAGTACCGCGGCGCCCGCAGGGACAGCATGTTGACCGAAGTGCCGGCGGAGGGTGAACGCGGCGGGCGGGACGTCAAAAGCACGGCCGAAGCGGCCCCGTCGCAGCACGTGCCGCCGTCGCTGGACCCGAATCCGCTCACCGAGGGGGCGTTCCCGCCCCCGGGGTGGCCGATGGCGGAGAACAACTCCCTGGTGGGCCACCCGCTGCTGCACGGTCTGATGATGGAGTTGCCGCCGAGGGGCAGTGTGCCGCCGCCCGGCTGGCTGGACCGTTGGTTCGAGGCGACCAGGGCGATCCTGGAACTGCTATACGTGCAGGGCTCCGGCCGGTTGCGCTGAGGTCGCCCGCCGTTCCGGCATGGCCAACTCGGCGAGCCGGTTGTGTCGCAGCGCATGACGTACGCCGATGGCGGCGACGCCCAGCGCCCCGGCGGTGACCGCCGGCCCGGCCATCCCGGGCCCGAAGAGCTGACCGGCGCCGCTCGCCGCGATCAGGGCCGGCAGCAGGGCCAGCCCGGTCACCTGCAACGGCAGGCCGATCAGCGGGTGTGCGGCGGCGGCCCGCAACCCGTGCGGGGCCGGAGTCCGGGAGGCCGTGGCGAGCGCGCTGGCCCCGGCCAGCAGCCGGCGCACCCGGCGGACCGTGCAGATCGCCACCACCGCGACGGGGACAGCGGCCAGCGTGAGTCCGCTCGCGGCCCGGTCCGCCAGGGTGGCACCACGGGTGATCAGCCCGGCGATCGGCAGCGCCGCCGTCAGGGCGAGTCCGGCCCCGGTCAGGCCGAGCAGCCAGCCGGTGTGCCGGCGCAGGCCACGTGCGTGGGTCATCCGGGGCAGCCCGTCCGCGAGGTACCCGGCGACCCACCAGACGGTGGCGACCGGGAGCAGGAGGGCGAGATGGCTCTGCATGACCATCAGCCTTGCCCGATTTCCGCTCTCGCGAATCCGGGACCGCCCCCCGCTCGTCCCGTACCTGGTCCCCGTAGGGGGTCATCGCACCGATGTGATGGGAGATCCGGCATGTTTTTCTGCCTCCGGGCGTCCAACTACTCTCACCTCGATTGGCATTCATCGATCAATCTGCCACGAGTGGGTAGACGGTCGGTGCCGGTCGGAGGGAGGTAGGAAGATGGCTTTTCCACACAGGTCCGTACTCGTCGGCCTGGCCGCGCTGGCCATGGTCGCCACGGCCACACCGGCCATGGCGGCCGAGCCGGTCGGCACGATCAGGAGTGCCGGCGGCGCCACTGCCGTCGAGGGCAGCTACATCGTCGTGTTCAAGAACGCCGAGGTGGGCCGCAACGCCGTCGGATCCTCGGTGGACCGGCTGCTGCGCCGACACGGCGGCAGCACGGCCCGTACCTACACCACGGCGTTACGTGGCGCGGAACTGCGGGTCAGCGCCACGGCCGCCGCGCGGATCGCCGCCGACCCGGCGGTGGCGTACGTCGAGCAGAACCACACCGTCACGATCAGCGGCACCCAGGCGAACCCCCCGTGGGGCCTCGACCGGATCGACCAGCGGAACCTGCCGCTGAACAGCTCCTACACCTACCCGAACACCGCCTCGGACGTCACCTCGTACGTCATCGACACCGGCATCAGGACGACCCACTCCGACTTCGGCGGCCGGGCGACCTGGGGCACCAACACCGCCGACACCAACAACACCGACTGCAACGGCCACGGCACCCACGTCGCCGGCACGGTCGGCGGTACGGCGTACGGCGTCGCCAAGGCCACCCGGTTGGTGGCGGTCAAGGTGCTGAACTGTCAGGGCAGCGGCACCAACGCCGGAGTCATCGGCGGCATCGACTGGGTGACCGCGAACGCGGTCCGGCCGGCCGTGGCCAACATGAGCCTGGGCGGCGCGGCCAACAGCGCGATCGACAACGCGGTGATCAACTCGATCAACACCGGCATCACCTACGTGGTGGCCGCCGGTAACGGCAACCTCCTCGGCCAGCGGCAGAACGCCTGCAACTACTCGCCGGCCCGGACGGCTCCGGCGATCACCGTCGGGGCCACCCAGAACAACGACGCCGCCGCGAGCTTCTCGAACTTCGGCACCTGCGTGGACATTCTCGCTCCGGGCGTGGGCATCACGTCGGCCTGGCACACCGGCGACACCGCGACCAACTCGATCAGCGGTACGTCGATGGCGTCACCGCACGTGGCGGGCGCCGCCGCGCTGGTGCTGTCGGCCAACCCGTCGTGGAGCCCGCAGCAGGTCCGGGACTACCTGGTCACCAACTCCACCCCCAACGTGGTGACGAACGTCGGTACCGGAACCCCGAACCAGCTGCTCTACGTGGTCAACGGCGACACCCCGCCGCCGACCAACGACTTCTCGGTGTCGGTGTCGCCGACCTCCGGTTCCACCGCGCCCGGCGGCTCGGTGACCGCGAGCGTGGCCACCGCCACCACCAACGGGTCCGCCCAGTCGGTCAGCCTTTCGGCCAGCGGCCTGCCGTCCGGGGCGACCGCCTCGTTCAGCCCGGCCACCGTCACCTCCGGCGGGTCGTCGACGCTGACCGTCACCACCTCGGCCAGCACCCCCGCCGGCACGTACCCGGTGACGGTGACCGGCAGCGCCGCGTCCGGCAGCAGGACCGCGACGTACTCGCTGACGGTGACCGGCAGCGGCAGCGGCGGCTGCTCGGGCACCAACGGCACCGACGTGGCGATCCCGGACGCCGGCTCGGCGGTGACCAGCTCGATCACGATCTCCGGCTGCAACCGGAACGCCGCGTCGACCTCGACCGTCGCGGTGAACATCGTGCACACCTACCGTGGTGACCTGGTCGTCGACCTGCTCGCCCCGGACGGCTCGTCCTACCGGTTGAAGAACAGCAGCATCTTCGATGGCGCGGACAACGTGAACACCACCTACACGGTGAACATCTCCAGCGAGGCGGCGAACGGCACCTGGCGGCTCCAGGTGCGGGACGTCTACGGCGGAGACACCGGCTACATCAACACCTGGACGCTGACCCTCTGACGTCCGCAACGGCACCGGGCCCCCGGCATCGCGCCAGGGGCCCGGTGACCGTATCGGGTCAGACCGCGAACGTGCTCGGACGCTCGGTGGCCGGGGCCGGCGGCCTCGCCTTCCACAGCCCGGTCTTCTGCGCGAACAACCGGCCGAGGTACGCCGGGTTGAGGATCACGTAGCGGCGCCAGAGCCGCTTCGGTTCCAGACCGAGCCGCCAGAACCACTCCAGCCCGGCCCGCTGCATCCACGGCGGCGGCTGACGCAGCAGCCCGGCGTGGTAGTCGAAGGCCGCCCCGACCGCCATCAGCGGCATGTCCAGCAGCGGGCGCATCGCGTACGCGAAGACCTCCTGGCGCGGGCAGCCCAGGCCGACCAGGACGAGCCGGGCGCCGCTGGCCCTGATCCGGTCGGCGATCTCGACGTCCTCGCCCGGCTGCACGGCGCGGAACTTCGACGCCTCCACTCCGGCGATCTTCAACGCCGGGAACATCCGCTCCAGCTCCGGGATCAGCCGGGCCAGGGTCTCGTCGGTGGAGCCGTACAGGTAGACCGGCAGGCCCTCGTCGGCGAAGCGGGAGAGTACGTGCAGGGTCAGCAGCGGCCCGTACACCCGGTCGGTGAGGCCGGCGCCGTGCAGCAGGTTCAGCGCCCAGCGCACCGGCTGGCCGTCCGGGGTCACCACGTCGAACGAGTTGAGTCGCGCGTTGTGCGGCGGGTCCAGCACGCCGGTCATCACGCCGTGCACGGCCAGCGCGGTCAACGCCATCGGGCGGCGTTCCTGCGCGGCGGCCACCACCCGCTCGGTCGCCTCGGCGTAGTCGGTGGCGTCGACGAGGACGCCGAGGACGTTCTTCTTGGTCATGCTCCCGGCACCCACTTGTCCACGTTGGCCTCGTAGATCTCACGCATGATCATGGGTACGTCGTAGACCTGCTTCCAGTCCGGGTAGTCGGCCTGGAACGCCTCGTTGGAGCCGATCCACCACTTGTGGTCGCCGACCCGGTTGGCCTCGACGTACTCCGAGATCATCTCTTGCCCGGTGATCCGCTCGGACTCGGTGAACGCCTCGCGCATGGAGGTGTTCGAGTGCCGGCCGCCGCCGAGGTTGTACACCGCTGCCGAGCGCGGGTTGCGGAAGAACGCCTCGAACGCGGACACCACGTCCGAGCTGTGGATCGCGTCCCGCACCTGCTTGCCCTGGTAGCCGTAGATCTTGTACGTCCGGCGCTCCATGTTGCAGCGCATCACGTACGCCAGGAAGCCGTGCAGCTCGGTCGCCGAGTGGGCCGGGCCGGTCAGCGTCCCGCCCCGGAAGCAGGCGGTCCGCATGTCGAAGTAGCGGCCGTACTCCTGCACCATCACGTCCGCGGCGACCTTGGAGGCGCCGAAGATGGAGTGCAGGCAGGCGTCGATCGACATGTCCTCGCGGATGCCCTGCTCGTACGGGTGGCCCGGCTCGATCTCCCAGCGGGTCTCCTGCTCGACCAGGGGCAGGCTGTTCGGCCGGTCGCCGTAGACCTTGTTCGTCGAGCAGTGGATCACGGGCGCCTCCACGCAGTGCTCCCGGACGCTCTGCAGGACGTTCAGGGTGCCGGCGGCGTTCACGTCGAAGTCGGTGAACGGGTCGCGCACCGCCCAGTCGTGCGAGGGCTGCGCGGCCGTGTGGATCACCACGGCGATGTCCCGGCCGTACCGCTGGAACAGCGCGCCGAGCGCACTGCGGTCGCGGATGTCGATGCTGTGGTGCGAGTACCGCTCACCCAGCTCGTCGGTCAGCCGGCGGACGTTCCAGGCGGTGGACGCCTCCTCGCCGAAGAACTCTTGCCGCATGTCGTTGTCGATGCCGACGACGTCGAGACCGAGGCCGGCGAAATGCCGGACCGCCTCGGAGCCGATCAGCCCGCCCGAACCGGTCACGAATGCGACACTCACATGCCACTCCTGGTGCGTCGGAGGCAGAAACCATCGGAGCATAGCGTGACGTTTGGTACGTCTCGATACGGAGCGAGGGCCCCGCGTCGCCGCGAAGCCCTCGTCTGTGGTGGGGAAGGGGGGAGTTGAACCCCCACGCCCTTTCGGGCACACGGACCTGAACCGTGCGCGTCTGCCATTCCGCCACTTCCCCGTGGCATGACCTCGGACAGCGTAGCCCGAGTGGTCTCCACCGTCTCCGGCGGACCTTGGCAATGCTACGTGACCTGTGGTCGTGACCGCGAATGGCATTCGCTGCTTCCAGCGGTTACCGTTCGTGGCGGACGAAAGAGTAGCACGACGATCCGAGGCCGTCCGAACGGGCCGTGGCCTGCCGGCCGAGCGGCGTGTGAGCTGCGTGCGCTCTGGACGGATACCATCATGTCCTCGGGACCCGAGGAGGAGCCGGTGAGCGTGCTGCAACGCTTCGAGAAGCGTCTGGAAGGCCTGGTCGAGGGGGCCTTCGCCAAGGTCTTCAAGGGGGTCGTGCACCCCGTGGAGATCCTCAACGCCATGCAGCGGGAGGCCGAGGCGCACAAGGCCATCCTGGCCGGTGGGCGCACGTTGGTGCCGAACCGCTACGTGATCGATCTCTCGCCCTACGACCACAGTCGGTTGGCGCCGTACGCCGCCGCGCTGGCCCAGGAGTTGGCCCAGTCGCAGGCGGAGTTCATCGGCGAGCAGGCCTGGACGGTCTACGGCGACGTGATCGTCGAGATCGAGCGCGGTGAAGGGCTGGACACCGGCATGTTCCGGGTCACCGCCGAGGTCTACACCGGTGGCGAGGTCGCTCCGGTCTCGGCGCCCGGCGGCGGGTACGACGCCGGTCCGCCCGGATACCCCTCGTACGACCAGGGCGGCGGCTACGGCCCCCCGCCGGGTCACGGCGGTGGCCGCAACGTCCGGCTGGTCTCCGGCGACGGCCGCACCTACCCGCTCCAGATGGGCTCGACCGTGATCGGTCGGGGCGACCAGGCCAACCTGCGCCTGCCCGACGTCGGCATCTCCCGGCGACACGCCCGGCTGGACTTCGACGGCGGCCAGGTCGTGCTGACCGATCTCGGCTCGACCAACGGCACGATGGTCAACGGCCAGCGGGTCTCCGCCGTCGCGCTGAACCCCGGCGACATGATCCAGCTCGGTACGACCACCCTGACCTTCCGCGTGGACGGCTGACCCGCCTTGCCGGAACTCGTCATCACCGTTGCCCGGTTCGGATTCCTCGTTTTGCTGTGGATCTTCGTGTTCACGGTGGTCGGCGTCATCCGTCGGGACCTGTTCGCGGGGGCCCGTTCGGGTCGGCTGGTGGCCGCGCCCCGGGCGGTCGGCGCGTCGACCGGCCAGGCGACGGCGAAGCCGGCGAAGGTGAAGCGGGGACGGGCGGCACACCAACTGGTAGTGACCGCAGGACAGTTGGCCGGCACCAGGATCACGTTGGGCGAGGCGCAGATAACCATCGGCCGGGCCGAGGACTCCACCCTCGTCATCACCGACGACTACGCCTCCGCGCGACACGCCCGGCTCGTACCGCGCGACGGGCAGTGGTTCGTCGAGGACATGGGTTCGACTAACGGGACGTACCTCGATCGCGCTAAGGTCACCGGACCGACCCCCGTTCCCCTCGGCGTGCCGATCCGGATCGGCCGCACCTCTCTCGAATTACGGCCATGACTCTGACCCTGCGCTACGCGGCCCACAGCGACCGCGGTCTGATCCGTGACGGTAACCAGGATTCCGTCTACGCCGGACCGCGGCTACTCGCCGTCGCCGACGGCATGGGCGGCATGGC
Source organism: Micromonospora craniellae (assembly GCF_014764405.1). NCBI lineage: Bacteria > Bacillati > Actinomycetota > Actinomycetes > Micromonosporales > Micromonosporaceae > Micromonospora > Micromonospora craniellae. Next base: position 3,166,639 of record NZ_CP061725.1, read on the forward strand.
CGCCGGTGACGTCGCCAGCAACATTGTCATCGGTGCCATGGCGCCGCTCGACGAGGACGTCCCCGGTGACGCCCTGGTCGACGCGTTGCGTTCCGCCGTGGGTACCGCCAACCAGCAGCTCCGCGAGACCGTGGAAGCCAACCCACAGCTGGAGGGGATGGGCACCACGCTCACCGCGACCCTCTTCTCCGGCAGCAAGCTGGGTATGGTCCACATCGGTGACTCGCGGGCCTACCTCCTGCGCGACGGTGAGTTCGCGCAGATCACCAAGGACGACACCTACGTCCAGATGCTCGTCGACGAAGGCCGGATCAGCCCGGAGGAGGCGAGCAGCCACCCCCAGCGCTCGCTGCTCACCCGGGCCCTGGACGGCCGGGACATCGACCCCGAGTACTCCGTGCGCCAGGTGCTCACCGGTGACCGCTACCTGATCTGCTCCGACGGACTCTCCGGCGTGGTCAGTGCGGAGACCATCGCCGAGACCATGCGTGAGTACACCGACCCGCAGCAGTGCGTCGAGCGACTCGTGCAGCTCGCCCTGCGCGGTGGCGGCCCGGACAACATCACGGTGATCATCGCCGACGCCACCGACCGGGACATCGTCGAGGCGGCACCGATCGTCGGCGGCGCGGCGGCCCGCGACCGTGGCATGGCGACCTCCGCCGACGTCTCCACCCCGGCCGCCCGGGCCTCGGCGCTCTCCGCCCCCCGTCCGCCCGTGCCGGAGGAACCCGCCGGCAACGCCGACGACGAGCCGGAGGCCCGTCGTCGCCCGCTGCGCGCACTGGCGATGACGACCGCCCTGGCGGTGATCCTCGGCGGCAGCCTCTACGGCGGGTACACCTACACCCAGCGGCAGTACTACGTCGGCGCGACGCAGGACGGCCAGGTGGCGGTGTTCCGCGGCATCCAGGGCCAGATCGCCGGGATGGACCTCTCCACCGTCCACTCCGAGAGCAGCGCCCAGCTCGACGATCTCACCCTCGCCGCGCAGGAGCAGGTCAAGCAGGGCATCCCGGCCCGGAGCGAGCCGGACGCGGAGCGCCGGCTGGCCGAGCTGACGATGGACAGCCCGACCAACGTCAACCTCAAGCCCATCTGCCCGCCCACGGCGAGCCCGACCCCGAGCCCGACCCCCGACGCGGACGGGCCCTCGCCGGCACCGAATGCGTCGGCCGGCTCGCCGACTCCGGTCGGCAGCGCGTCGGTCTCCGCCACGGGCGGCGCCGCGACCCCACCGGTGCGCCCGTCCGACAACGGATCGGCGGTCGCGTCCACCGACACACCCGACAGCCCGCCCGACACCTTCCCGCCCACCGTCGACCCGGCGGCCTGCCGGTCGCCCGAGTAGGCACCGGCACTCGAACCGAGGACGATCGTGACCGCAGCGGCCACCCCGGCAACCTCGCCCGCCAACGCGGGCGAGCGTTCCGGCGTACGCCTGGCCCGGTCCCGGCGTAATGCCGAGCTGTCGCTGCTGTTGCTGGCGATGGCCCTGGTCGCGGCGTACGGGGCGATGGTCGAGGCGAACGTGCTCGACACGGTCACCCCGACCTTCTGGGTTCCGGCCGCCGCGCTCACCGCGGTGTTCCTCGGCATGCACCTGGTCATCCGGTTCCTGGCACCCTTCGCCGACCCGGCCCTGCTGCCGGCGGTGGCCCTGCTCAACGGGCTCGGCGTCGGCTTCCTCCACCGGCTGGACCTGGCCCGGTCGGCCCCCGAGGAGCGGGTCGACATGGCCACCTTCGCCGGCACCGGCGGGCGGCAGTTGGCCTGGACGCTGATCTCGGTGATCCTCGCCGCCGGGCTGCTGGCCCTGATGCGGGACCACCGCTCGATCTCCCGGTACGCGTACACCCTGGGCCTGGCGGGCATCGTGCTGGTCATGCTGCCGGCGGTGCTGCCGGCCAGCATTTCCGAGATCAACGGCGCCAAGCTCTGGGTCCGCATCGGCAGCTTCTCGATCCAGCCCGGCGAGTTCGCCAAGCTCGCCCTGCTGGTCTTCTTCGCCTACTACCTGGTCCGCAAGCGCGAGGTGCTCTCGCTGGCCAGTCACCGGTTCCTCGGCATCGACTTCCCGCGCGGGCGTGACCTCGGCCCGGTGCTCGTGGTCTGGGTGATCAGCCTGTTGGTGCTGATCTTCGAGAAGGACCTGGGCACCTCGCTGCTCTACTTCGGCATGTTCGTGGCGACGGTGTACATCGCCACCGAACGGGTCAGTTGGCTGCTCATCGGTCTGGTCCTCTTCTTCGGCGGCGCCTACCTCGCGTACGTGCTCGGGGAGGCGGTCGGTGGACCGTTCGCGAACTTCTACGTGCGGGCGGAGATCTGGCTCGACCCGTTCGCCGAGCCGTACGACTCCGGTTACCAACTGGTGCAGGGGCTGCTCGCGCTCGGCACCGGCGGGATGTTCGGTGCCGGGCCGGGCGGCGGCCAGCCGCTGCTGCTCCCGGAGGTGCAGAACGACTTCATCTTCGCCGGCCTCGGCGAGGAGATCGGCCTGTTCGGCCTCTCCGCGCTGCTGGTGATCTATCTGCTGATCGTGGAGCGCGGGCTGCGGGCCGCGATCGCGGTACGCGACTCCTTCGGCAAGCTGCTCGCCGGTGGCCTGGCCTTCACCCTCGCGCTGCAGGTCTTCGTGATCGTCGGTGGCATCAGCGGGCTCATCCCGCTCACCGGTCAGACCACCCCGTTCCTCTCCGCCGGTGGCTCCTCGCTGATGGCGAACTGGCTGCTCGTCGCGGTGTTGCTGCGAGTCTCCGACGCCGGGCGCCGCCCGGTGACCGGCGTCGGCGGCAAGGTGAACCGTCCGTCCGGCGGGCCGCCCGAGCAACTGCACGGTGCCCCCACGGAGGTGATCAAGCCGTGAACGCACCCCTGCGCCGGGTCGGCGTCGTCGTCATCGTTCTGTTCGGCATGCTCTTCGCCAACCTGAACTGGATCCAGGCGTACAAGGCCGACGAGTACCGCACCAGCGACTACAACGGCCGGGTCCAGGTCGCCGAGTACGAGCGCCGTCGCGGCAACATCGAGGCGGGCGGCACGGCTCTGGCGGTCAGCAAGGAGACCGACGGCGAGCTGAGGTTCCTGCGGACCTATCCGGGTGGGGCGAAGTACGCCCACGTGCTCGGCTACAAGCCGGTCAACCTCGCCGACACCGGGATCGAGCGGTCCGAGAACGACTTCCTCGCCGGCACCAGCGACCAGCTCATCGCCAACCGGATCAAGGACATGTTCACCGGCGACCGCACCGCCGGCGGCAACGTGTTGCTCACCCTCTCCCGGCGGGCCCAGGACGTCGCGTACGACCAGATGCGCACCAACAACCGAGGGGTGAGCAAGGGCGCGGCGATCGCCATCGACCCGAAGACTGGGGCGGTGCAGGCGCTGGTCTCCATGCCCAGCTTCGACCCGAACCCGCTGGCCAGCCACAGCACCAGCGAGGCGAGCAAGGCGTACAACGAGCTGGAGCAGGACCCGCAGCGTCCGCTGCGCAACCGGGCGCTGGCCGAGGTGCTGCCGCCGGGGTCCACCTTCAAGATGGTGGTGGCCGCCGCCGCGCTGGAGAACGGGATCGGCAAGGACACCAACATCCCGGCGGGTCCCAGCTACACTCCGCCCACCTCTGGCGAGGCGATCACCAACGCGGTGCCGTCGATCTGCCCGCAGTCCGAGGTCACCCTGATGAGGGCGGTCACCGACTCCTGCAACACGGGTTTCGCGAAGCTCGGTGTGCAGCTCGGCCCGGACGTGATCAAGGAGAAGGCCCGGCAGTTCGGGTTCGAGCAGGAGGATCTGACAGTCGGCCGGCTCGGCGAGGGCGGCCAGCCGGTGGCGGCCAGCCGTACCGGCGACATGCAGAACCCCGACGGCGGGGCCGACCCGGCGGCGCTGGCCCAGTCCTCCATCGGGCAGCGCGACGTACGGATGAGCCCCCTGGAAGGGGCGATGATCGCCGCCGCGGTCGCCAACCAGGGCAGCCAGATGCGGCCCTACCTGGTACGCCAGCTTCTCGGACCGGACCGCACCACCGTCTACGACCCCGCTCAGCCGCGCGAACTGCGCCGCTCGGTCAGCCGGGAGGTCGCCGCCGACCTGCGGGACATGATGGTCAGCGTGGTGGAGAACGGCACCGGCCGTAACTCGCGGATCAACGGTTACACCGTGGGCGGCAAGACGGGTACCGCCCAGTCGGCGCCCGACCGGCCCGACCACGGCTGGTTCATCGGCTTCGCCATCGACTCCAACGGGGAACCGGTCTCGGCGGTATGCGTACTGCTCGAAGAGGCCGGCAGCGGCGGCAGCGCCGAGGCGGCCCGGATCTCCGGGCAGATCATGCGCGCCGTCATCGCCGACCGTGGGGGGCGTTGACATGCTCAGTCCGGGAGTTCAGCTCGGTAACCGCTACCGTCTCGACGAGCGGATCGCCAGCGGTGGCATGGGTGACGTCTGGCGCGGCCTGGACCAGGTCCTCGGCCGTACGGTCGCGGTCAAGAGCCTGCTCCCGGCACTGCTGGACGAGCCCGGTTTCGCCGAGCGCTTCCGGGGCGAGGCACGCACCATGGCGACGATCAACCACCCGGGTGTGGTCGACGTCTACGACTTCGGCAACGACCAGGAGATCGCCTTCCTGGTGATGGAGTACGTGGAGGGCGACCCGCTCTCGGCCACGCTGAGCCGGGTCGGTCGACTCACCCCGGCCCGCACGATGGCGTTGGTGGCGCAGGCCGCCGACGCGCTGCACGCGGCCCACCTCAAGGGGATCGTGCACCGGGACGTGAAGCCCGGCAACCTGCTGGTCCGGCCCAACGGCACGCTGGTGCTGACCGACTTCGGCATCGCCCGCTCGGAACTCGTCGGGCAGCTCACCGCCGCCGGTTCGGTGCTCGGCACCGCCTCGTACATCTCGCCGGAGCAGGCCACCGGCCAGGTCGCCACCCCCGCCTCGGACGTGTACGCCCTCGGCGTGGTCGCGTACCAGTGTCTCGCCGGGCGTCGACCCTTCGAGGGCGACAACCCGCTCGACATCGCCATGCGGCATGTGCGGGAGACCCCGCGACAGTTGCCGTCCGACATCCCGCCGCAGGTCTGCGCCCTGGTGGAGCGGGCCATGGCCAAGGATCCGAAGGACCGTTGGCAGAGCGCCGCCATGCTGGCGGGGGTGGCCCGGCAGCTCAAGACGGCGCTGTCCCAGCAGGCTCGCGCGGCCGGGCAGCAGGCCAACCCGATCTCGGCCGCCCCCGCGTCACCGGCTCCGGGACGCGCTCAGGTGCCGACGCCGCAGCCGCCGCGTCCCCCGGCGGCACCGCACTCGACACCGCCCGGCCGCCCACCGGCGGTGAGCCACCGGCCGCCGGTGTCGCCGATGCCGCCGCGTCCCCCGGCGGCGCAACCGCTCCGCCCGACGACCGTCGCCCCGGCCGTGCCGGCGATGCCGGCCGGTCGACCGATGCCGCCGCCCAACAACTACCCGCGTGCTGCCGCCGTGCCGCCCGGCTACGCGCCACGACCAGCACCACCGCAGGCGGCGCCTGGTAGGTCACGTTCCGGAGTGCTGTTCCTGGCGGTGATGCTGGGCGTGCTGGTCCTGCTCTGTTCCGGCGTGATTTCCTACAACATGCGGCTGAAAAACAGCGCCCACCTGCCGGTGGGGGTCTCCGTGCAAGCGGTGTCGTCCGTCGTGCCGGGGCTCGACGGGCGAGACGATCCGGCCGGTACGGCGTACCGTCGACTGGATCAGCCCGGTGCGGGCAGCCACGAGACGACGACGAGTGAAGGACGACGGACGCGATGACAGCGCAGGCCCGCCTGCTCGGTGGCAGGTACCAGGTCGGCGAGCTGCTCGGATATGGCGGCATGGCCGAGGTGCATCGCGGGCGCGACCTGCGGCTCGGCCGGGATGTCGCGATCAAGATGCTCCGGACCGATCTGGCCCGGGACGCCACATTCCAGATGCGTTTCCGTCGGGAGGCGCAGAACGCCGCCTCGCTCAACCACCCGGCCATCGTCGCGGTCTACGACACGGGTGAGGAACAGGCACCGACCGGCGAAACCCTTCCGTTTATCGTGATGGAGTTCGTCAACGGGCGCACCCTCAAGGAGGTGCTCGGCGCCGAGGGCCGTCTCCAGCCCCGGCGGGCGCTGGAGATCTGCGCCGACATCGGCGCGGCGCTGGAGTTCAGCCACCGGCACGGCATCATCCACCGCGACATCAAGCCCGGCAACGTGATGCTCACCCAGACCGGCCAGGTCAAGGTGATGGACTTCGGTATCGCCCGGGCTCTGGCCAGCGGCGCCACCACGATGACGCAGACCAGCGCGGTCATCGGCACGGCCCAGTACCTCTCGCCGGAGCAGGCGCGCGGCGAGGCCGTGGACGCCCGCTCCGACGTGTACGCCGCCGGCTGCGTCCTCTTCGAGTTGATCTGCGGCCACCCGCCGTTCGTCGGCGACAGTCCGGTCAGCGTCGCGTATCAGCACGTGCGGGAGACTCCGCCGACGCCGAGCGACCTGAACCCGGACGTCAACCCGGCGGTCGACGCGATCGTGCTCAAGGCGCTCTCCAAGAACCCGCTCAACCGTTACCAGAGCGCCGGGGAGATGCGCGCCGACATGCTCCGGGCGGCGGCCGGTCGTCCGGTGATGGCGACGCCGGTGATGCGCGAGGACGAGACGGTCGCGATGGCGCCGTCCCCGGGCTACTCGTCGGGTGCGGCAGGTGCCACGCAGACGCGACAGATCCCCGCCCGGGTGGGCGACCCACGCCAGCGCCGTGCCTCGTCCTGGCTGATCGCCATGTTCGCCGCGCTCGGCGTGCTCGCGGTGATCGCGCTGGTCGCCGCGTTGTGGCTGGGCCAGCGTGATCCCGAGGACATTCCGGTGCCCACCCTCACCGGGCTCAGCCAGCAGGACGCGGTCGCTGAGATCGAGCAGAACGGCCTCACAGCGGAAGTCAACCCGGTCTTCACCTCGGACTGCAAAGAGGGCACCGTGGTGACCCAGACCCCAGCTGCCGGTGAGCGGGTACAGCCGAACAGCGCGGTGACCGTGGAGGTCTGCGGCGGCAAGCCGGACGTGGAGATCCCGAACCTCGTCGGCAGCACTCGCGACTTCGCAGAGGCCGAGCTGGAGAAGCTCAAACTCAAGGTAGAGGTCGAGGAAGTGGACAACGCCGCGCCCAAGGGGCAGGTGTTGGAGATCGACCCGGCTGCGGGAGAGTCGGTGGCGGAGGGCACCGAGGTCGAGATCACGGTGTCGCGAGGCAACGTCGTGCCGGTGCCGAACGTGCAGGATCTCACCGAGGAGGCGGCGAAGCAGGCGCTGGAGAACGCCGGCTTCAAGGTCGACGTCGATCAGGGCCGCGAGGTGCCGGCCGACCAGGCCGGTCGGGTACTCGACCAGAGCCCGAACGCCAACACCCAGCGGACCAGGGGCAGCACGGTGAAGATCGTCGTCTCGGTGCCGGAGGCGGAAGACCCGGATCCGGACCCGACGACGCAGACGCCGCCGCCCGGTACCCCGACCACACCGCCGCCCGACGAGGACGACGACGGTGGCGGCAGCGGCGGCGGTGGCCAGGTTGTGCCGACGCCGGGCTTCCCGCCGTTCCGCTTCCCCGGCGAGTGACCGACCCGGCCCCCGCCGGTTCACCGGCAGGGTGGCGACGCCGCCTGATCCGGGTCACCGCCCTCATCGCGGTCGCGCTGCTGCTGGTGAGCGTGCCGTGGCTCTGGACGACGGTGTCCGCGCGTGGACACGTGTACTCCGCAGCCGACGCGCCGACCGCCGACGTGGTGATCGTCCTGGGCACGGCGGTCACCGAGAACGGACAGCGGCCCGGCATCCGGCTCGCCGGACGGCTGGAGACCGCCGCCGAACTGGTGCACAGCGGGCGGGCCCGGGTGGTGCTGGTGTCGGGTGACGGTGGCGGGACGTCCGGGGACGACCCGGCGGCGATGGCCGCCCACCTGACCGGGCAACTCGGCGTCGACCCGCAGCGCGTCGTCGCGGACCCGCACGGCCTGGACACGTACGACAGTTGCCTGCGGGCACGGGACGGGACGTCTACGGGATCGAACGGGCCCTGATCGTCACCCAGTCCTACCACGTGGGTCGTGCCGTGACGCTCTGCCGGCACCTCGGCATCGACACCGACGGGGTGACCGCGCGCTGCACGGGCTGCGGATTGACCCTGCTCGCGCAGAAGGCGGCCCGCGACTACCTGGCCAGCGGCAAAGCGGTCCTGGACGCGATCCGCCGTCGACCGCCCGCCGTCAGCTCGCCCGCCGACCCGAGCGTCACCGAGGCGCGGCGTCGGTGACGTCCCAGTGGGCGGGGTGACCGCTTCGGTGGGTCCGGGCGGCCGGTGACCGCCCCGGCGGTCCGGGCGAGTCGGTGTCAGGTGGTGGCGAAGGCGGCTCGGCGACGGGTGTCGACCTCGGCGGCCAGGGCGGGGGCACGGTCCAGCGCTTCCCGGTGGCCGCAGCCGGCCAGCCAGTTGGCCAGCATCAGGTGGCCGCCCTCGGTGAGCACCGACTCCGGGTGGAACTGCACACCCTCGATCGGCAGTGTCCGGTGCCGCATCGCCATCACCACGCCGGATCCCGTCCAGCCGGTGACCTCAAGCTCCTCCGGCAGCGTCTCGGGCAGGACGGTGAGGGAGTGGTAGCGGGTCGCCGTGAACGGGTCGGGCAGACCGGCGAGTACGCCGACCGAGTGGTGGCGTACCTCCGAGGTCTTTCCGTGCAGCAGCTCCGGGGCACGGGCGACGGTGGCGCCGTACGCCTCGCCGATCGCCTGGTGACCGAGGCAGACGCCGATGATCGGGATCTCGCCCGCGTACTGGCGGATCACGTCGAGGCAGATGCCGGCCCGGTCGGGACTGCCCGGCCCTGGTGAGAGCAGGATGCCGGCGGCACCGACCCGCCCCACCTCGGCCACGTCGATCTCGTCGTTGCGCCGCACCTCGCACTCCACGCCGAGCTGACCGAGGTACTGCACCAGGTTGAAGACGAACGAGTCGTAGTTGTCGATCACCAGAACGCGCATCGGCCTCACTCGTCTTCGTCCGGCGGCGGGGTGTTGTTGCGGTCGGTGTCGTACGGCAGGTCGTGCTCGTCGCCGGGCGGGGCGTCGTCGGACGGGTCCTCGCCGGGCACCACGTCGCCGCCGGGTGCGCCGGGGCCGTCGTCCTGCTGGGTGACCTGGACGTCCTCGCCGGTGAACGGGAGCAGCGGTCCGGCCCAGGGAAAGACCACGTACCAGAGCAGCGCCACTGCGGTGGTGGCGAGCAGCAGGCTGCCGACGAGCTTGCCGGGCAGCCCGAAGGGCAGCTTGCGCCAGATCCAGGCGTACATCGTCAGGCTCCCAGCTCTGCCGGGCGTCCCTCGGCCTTCGGCTGCGTACGGGTCAACTCGGCGTGGATGATCAACCGCTCGTAGTTGTCGAACTTGGGGTTGCAGGTGGTCAGGGTGAGCATCCGCTTGGACGGCCGGGCCCCTGGTCGCCCCGGCACGGGCGCGACCACCTCCACCTGCGACGGCTTCACGATGTGGTTCTCGGTGACCTGGTAGACGTACCACTCGGTGCGGCTCTCGACGACGATCGCGTCACCGTCGCGCAACTCGTCCAGCCGCCAGAAGGTGGCCCGGTTGCGGTGCCCGGCCACGGAGAAGTTGCCCACCTGACCCGGCAGGGCGCTGTCCGGGTAGTGGCCCGGCGCGTACCGGATGTCCTGCTGGCGGACGCCCTCGACGACGATCCACTCCTTGTCGAACTTAGGGATGTAGAGTCCGGCGATCGGCTTGCCGCTGACCGCCGGTTTCGGAGACGCGGACGGCGAGGCGGCGCTGGCCGAGGGGGCCACCGTCGGGTCGCCCTCGGAACCCCACGCCTGCGCGAGCTGCTGGCTCAGCTCTCCCTGGTGTGCGTCGACGATCGCCGACTTGCCCCAGATCTCGTAGCCGGCGAAGAGGAGCACCACCAGGCCGAACGTGATCAGCAGCTCGCCGCTGAAGCGCAGGCCGGTGCGGATCCGGGACCACGCGGACGGCCGGGTCAGCTCCGAGTAGACGCTCTTGTAACCCTCGCCGGTCTGGTGCGGCCGGAGCTGCACCACCCGATCGCCCCGTCGCGGCTTGGGCGGCTCGGCGCCCGGGTCGGCACCGTCGGCCGGCTCCTCGGTCTTCGGCGGTCGGGGCACGGCGCCCATCAGGGCGGTCGATTCCATCGCGGGCGGGGTGCTCGGCCGGGTGCCGGTGACCGCCGGGATGAGGGCGGTGGCGGCCGGGTCGATCGGCCGACCGCCGTCCGGCCGGGAGCCGGTGTGAGCACCGCCGGTCGGCGACAACGCCGGGGTGTTGCCGGTCGGCGACGATGCCGAGGCGCCGCGCGTCGGCGGCGAGGGCGTGCTACCCGTCGGAGACGGCGTGGAAGCCCCCGATGGGGGCGTGCCGCCGGTCGGGGAGGCGGCAGAGCGGGCCGGGCCGCCGATCGCCGGCATCAGCGCCGTCGGCCCCTCACCCGACCAGCCCTGGTCGGTGGGCTGTCCCGAGGGCGGGGCGTCGCGGCCGTCCCGGCTCTCCGTCCGCCATGCTGCGGGAGGCTGCGGGCCGGTGGGCTGCGATGCAGGGTGCGGCGATGTCGGGTGCTGCGTACCGTGCCGCGCCTGCGTCGGGTCGAGACCGTGCCGGGCGTACGGCGGCTGTCCCGGCCCGGCGGGTGAGGTCCGGGTCGGTGGGTGATCCGGTTGCGGCGTGGCCGGCCGCACCGGGCTGGCCCACGGCAGTGTGGATCCGCCGCCCGAGGGTGCCGGGCCGGGCATTTCCGGCCGCGCGGACCTGGGCCCCTGCGGCGGTGACCCGGCGTCCGGCCGGACCGGCCCGGTGGCCGGTCGTCCCGGACCGCCGCCCGGCGGCGCGGAAGGTGACGACTGCCCGCCGGGCCAGGGCGGGGGCGTGCCCGGGCCGGTGCCGTTCGCCTGCGGTCCTGGACCGCCGGGAGCGGTGCCGACGGGCTGGGTGGGTGCGGTGGTACGTCCGGTATCGAAGGCCCCGCGCCACGGGGTCGGCTCGACGGGGATGTCCGGCTCACTGGAGGGCAGCGGTACGCCGTTCCACTGACCAGCACCGGCCGGGCTCTGCCGTCGACCGGAGCCACCGACCGGCGGCACGCTCGGCGACGGGCCCCACTGACCCGGCGTCCGGTCCTGGCTCGGTGTCCGGTCCTGGCTCGGCGCGGCGTCCCAACGACCGGGTGCTCCGGAGCCACCCTGGCCGGCCGTTCCGCCGAAGCGGGGGTCCGGCCCGCTTCGCGGCGGGTCGGAGGTGTCCCACCGGCCGGGCGTGGTGTTCCAGCGACCGGCCGGGCCGGCGGGTTCCCCGGGTCGGGTGTCGGGGGTTCCCGACGGCCGGGTGCTGGGCGAGACCGGCGGACGGCGCTCGGGCCCGGCCGACGACCGCGCGTCGGACGGCACCTGGCGGGTGTCGGGCGCGTGGCGGCCGTCGGGGGGCGCCGTGTGGCGGGTGTCGGGCGTGGCCGGGTCCGGCCGCTCGACCTTTGACAGGAAGGCGGTGGGCTCGTCGGCCTGATCGCGGTGCCGGCCGTCAGGGTGCGGGCTCACTGCGGCCTCACTGCGGCACCGTGGCCGATCGCAGGGTGGTGGAGTCCTCGAAAGCAGGCACGGTGACGGTGCCGGGGACCTCGTTGTAGCCGAGCTGATAGTTGTCGACCGCGTCCCTGAACCACCGGACTCCCTCGGAAGCGGCGAGGGCCTGCCGCAGTGCGGCGGGGTCGCCAATTGCTACGATCTTGAACGGAGGGGAGTACACCCGGCCGTGCAGCAGCAGGGTGTTACCCACGCAGCGTACCGCGCTGGTCGCCAGGACGCGGACGTTCATGATTGACATGGCTTCGGCGCCACCGGCCCACAGCGCGTTCACCACCGCCTGGACATCACCCTGGTGTACGACCAGGTCGTCGTTGCTGGCCCCTTCGGGCGGGTTGCTGAGCCGGGGCGCGTCGTCGAGCTCTACGGTCATTCCCTGACCGGTCAACTCGGTGAAGCCGGCGGTGGAGAGGCTGGCGGTGGCGCGCTCCTGCTGCTCCCTGATCGGCTCGTCCGAGCCGGCGAGGTCGGCCGTACGGCTCTCGACCTCCTTGCGCAGCGTCGCAGCGCGCTCCTCGTTCGCCGCCACCTGGGCGCGGCGGTCCTCGATCAGCTCGGCGAGCTGCGGGCGTCGGTCCTCGCGCAGGATGGTGCCGCCTGCCGTGGTGGCGGTGGTGGTGAAGAGCAGGCCGGCTGCGGCGGCGATCAGCGGTACCCCGATCGACCAGCCCGGACGGCGCTGACGCGGCCGGCGGGGCAGCAACCCGGCGACGAGTCGTCGCAGCGCCTTCCGCCACGACGCCGCGCCGGACGTGTACTCCACGGGCCGTTCCCCCTTGTCCTCCGGCTCCGGCACCCCTGGGTGCGGCGGAGCGAACAGCCGCCCAACCCTCCGATTCCAGGGTGCCAGGCATCGGTCTGGCCCCATTCGTGGATTGGACGGGCCTTCCGGACTACGCTAGCTGTCGGAACATTATTGGCCATGGACCGTCGCCCCCGCGCCCGGTTGTCAGGCCGGACGAGGTCGTAACCCCTCTGGAGAGCGTCGTGCCCAAGTCTCAGGTCCGCAAGAAGAAGGTGTACACCCCGCCTACGGACGTCCGCCCGACGACGGCATCGACGTCCCGCAAGCCGAGCCCGGTCTGGCTGCCCGCCACGGCCGTGTCGCTGATCGCCTTCGGCATCGCCTGGCTGGTGGTCTACTACCTGTCCGAGCAGGAGTACCCGGTCATGGAGCTCGGGTACTGGAACCTCGCGGTCGGCTTCGGCGCGATGGTCGCCTCGCTGATCCTGCTCTCGCGCTGGCGCTGATTCCCCAGCTCAGGACCACCCGTCCCGGGCCCCGACCGAGCGGATTCGGCGGCGGCCTCCTAAGGTGTGCCCAGGGCGGCGTGGCCCAGGTGCGAGAAGTCTCACGTTACTGCTGAGTAACCTTGCGCGTAAGCTGCATCGCATGACCGAGTGGACCGAGGTCATCGACCGATCCGGGTCGAGGTGCGGCACCCAGGCGTGACCAATCGCACCCCGACCCCGGTCGCTGAGCCGCTCGACAGGCAGCAGACCGGGAGGCCAACGCGATGGGCAGCGTCCAGATCGTCACCACGATCCTCGCGGCCGCCATCACCGCCGTGGCGGTGTGGCTTGCGGTGCGCGCGGTCTCGAAGTTGTTCGCCGTGATCCGGCTGGGTCAGCCCGACCCCTCCCGCTCCGGCGACCACCTCGGGCGTACGAAGACGATGCTCGCGGAGACCGCCGGGCACACCCGGATGCTCCGCTGGAGCGTGGTCGGCGCTGCGCACTGGTTCGTGATGGTCGGTTTCCTCGTGCTGTCGCTCCTGGTGCTCGAGGCGTACTTCGAGGTGGTGTCGCCGACCGCCGGGCTGCCGCTGATCGGTGGCTGGGCGCTCTACGGACTGGTCACCGAGTGGATCGGCATCCTCGGTGTCGTCGGCATCGTGGTGCTGATCGCCATCCGGGTGGCCAACCGGCCGAGCCAGGCCGGACGCCGGTCGCGGTTCACCGGTTCCACCATGTGGCAGGGCTACTTCGTCGAGACGGTCGTCCTCGCCGTTCTGGTCATGGGCTTCCTGATCCGTGGTTTCAAGGTCGCCACCGACCACTTCGAGTACCCGACCTGGGCCACCCCGCTGAGTCACGCGGTCGGCTCGGCGCTGCCGGACTGGGAGTCCGGGGTCAGCATCGCCGCCCTCATCAAGATCGCGATCTCGATGACCTGGCTCATCGTGATCTCGCTGAACGTGACCATGGGCGTCGCCTGGCACCGCTTCCTCGCCTTCCCCAACATCTACTTCAAGCGGAAGCCGGGTGCGTCCGGCTCCGGTCTCGGGCCGCTGCGGCCGATGATGAGCGAGGGCAAGCCGCTCGACTTCGAGGAGGCCGATCCGGAGTCCGATCAGTTCGGCGTCGCGCACGTCGAGCAGTTCACCTGGAAGGGCCTGCTGGACTTCAGCACCTGCACCGAGTGCGGCCGGTGCCAGTCGCAGTGCCCGGCCTGGAACACCGGCAAGCCGCTATCGCCGAAGCTGCTGGTGCTCAGCCTCCGCGACCACGCGTACGCCAAGGCGCCCTATCTGCTGGCCGGCGGCGGCAAGGACCTCACCGGCGAGGAGAAGGCCACCGCCGCGCAGCTCGCCCACGTCGATGTGCTGGCGCTCGCCGAGGCGGAGAAGCCGCTGATCGGCGACGCCGAGGCGGGCGGCGTGATCGACCCGGACGTGCTCTGGTCGTGCACCACCTGTGGTGCCTGCGTGGAACAGTGCCCGGTGGACATCGAGCACGTCGACCACATCGTGGACATGCGTCGCTACCAGGTGTTGATCGAGTCGAACTTCCCCTCCGAGGCCGGCGTGATGCTGCGCAACCTGGAGAACAAGGGCAACCCCTGGGGAGCGCCGCAGAACACCCGGGAGGACTGGACCAAGGGCCTCGAATTCGAGGTGCCCCGGGTCGGCGAGGTCGAGGACTTCGAGTACCTGTTCTGGGTGGGCTGTGCCGGTGCGTTCGAGGACCGGGCGAAGAAGACCACCCGGGCGGTCGCCACGCTGCTGAACGAGGCCGGCGTCTCGTTCGCCATCCTCGGTGAGGGCGAGACCTGCTCCGGCGACCCGGCCCGCCGGATCGGCAACGAGTTCGTCTTCCAGATGCTCGCCCAGCAGAACGTGGAGACCCTCAACGAGGCGTTCGAGGGCCGCGAGAAGGCCAAGCGGAAGATCGTCGCAACCTGTCCGCACTGCTTCAACACCCTGGGCAACGAGTACGGCCAGCTCGGCGGTGAGTTCGAGGTGGTGCACCACACCCAGTTGCTGGCGCACCTGGTCGCCACCGGCAAGCTGACCCCGGTGCAGCCGGTCGACGGCGGCGTCACCTACCACGACCCGTGCTACCTGGGTCGGCACAACCGTGTCTTCGCCCCGCCGCGCGAGGTGTTGGGCAGCGCTGTCGGCGCCGAGAACGGCCTGGTCGAGATGCCGCGCAACAGTGAGCGCTCCTTCTGCTGCGGCGCCGGTGGCGCGCGCATGTGGATGGAGGAGCGGATCGGCAAGCGGATCAATGTGGATCGGGTCGAGGAGGCCATGTCCACCGGTGCGAAGACCGTCGCGGTCGGCTGTCCGTTCTGCTCGACGATGCTGAGTGACGGAGTCAACGGCAAGGGCGCCGGCGACCAGGTCGAGGTGGTCGACGTGGCCAGCGTGCTGCTGCGGTCGGTCAAGCCCGAGCAGGCCCGGGGCGCCGAGGAGGGCGAGCCGGCCGCCGGGTGACCAGCGCGTACGTCGGGGCGTGTCGGCATCCGTGCGGATGCCGACACGCCCCGATTTTTGTATTGGCGTAGATAACTGTAACGAATTGGTCGACACCCTTTGTGTGCGGTCGGTCGCGCAAAGGTGAATGAGCCGTTGGTCGCCTTGATTCCGCTCCGCGCGTTCCCCTAATGTGGGGCACCGGCCGCCGTGGGTCGTCTGTCTCGCCCCCTACCGCTCGCGGGACGCCCGGTGGTCGGTCGCAAAGGAGTCGGTGCCGGTGGCAACCATGCCCCTCCATCGTCACGCGTCGGGACGGTCCACCCCCGCGCGCGGGCTGCGCAAAGCCGTACGCGGCCTGGTCGTCCTGGTCGCCGCCGCCGCGGTCGGTGCCGGTCTGCTCGCCGCGCCCGCGTACGCCGAGCCGTCGGTGGACGAGATCGAGCGCCAGATCGACAAGCAGTGGCAGCAGCTCGAACCCACCATCGAGCAGTTCAACAAGGTGCGCTCGGAGCTGCGGGTCAACCGCGAGAAGTCCGAGAAGCTGGAGAAGAAGATCCAGCCGCTGGCGCTGGAGGCGGAGCTGGCGATGAACCGCGTCGCCGGCCTCGCCTCTCGGTACTACATCACCGGCCCCTCGCAGGAACTCGGCGCGGTGCTGCTCAACGCGAAGCCGGACCAGCTCGGTGAGCAGATGGCCCTCCTCGACCGGCTTGCCTGGGATGAGCGCCGCCAGCTTGAGGGCGTGATGAAGATCCGGAAGAAGTACGACGACCAGAAGGCCACGCTCGACACGCTGATCGTCGACCAGGAGGCCAAGCAGAAACAACTGGCGGCGAAGAGGAAGCAAATCGACGCCGAGATCAAGCGGCTGGAGCGGTCGCTGCCGGTGACCACGGTCAAGACCACCAACTGCCCGACCATCAACGGTGTGGTCAGCGACGCGGCCCGGACGGCCATCCGGACGGCCTGCGCGCAGGTCGGCAAGCCGTACGTCTGGGGTGCCACCGGGCCGAACTCGTTCGACTGCTCCGGCCTGACCCAGTACGCGTACAAGGCGGCGGGTATCCACCTCACCCACTTCACCGGTGCCCAGTGGCGGGAGGGCAAGGCGATCTCCCGGGCCGACGCCCGCCCCGGTGACCTCGTCTTCTTCCGCAGCGACGTGAGTCACGTCGGGCTCTATCTGGGCAACAACACGATGGTCCACGCCCCACGGGCCGGTAGACCGGTCAACGTCTCGCCCATCACGACGATGCCGGTCGCCGGCTTCCGCCGCCCCGGCTGACGCCTGAGCGCGTACGCAGGAACGACAGAAGGCCCCCGGTCAAGCGACCGGGGGCCTTCCCTGTTGTCGGATAACTGCACCGAGAGTGACGGTGTGGACGTGTTGCGTATCGACGCCGGTCGTCCCTACGCTGGGCAATCGTCGGCCCGCTGGCAGGATCGCCCATCCCGGGCGGTGACGGTCCGACACCGCCGAGTCGCAGTCCAAGCGAGCCGGGGAACCAGGTTTTCCGGGGTGAGTCCGCGATGGTCGCGGTAGGGCGTCCCGGGTGCCCGAACCCGTCAGCTAACCCGGTAGGCGGTCTGGGAAGAATGGAGTACGGAGCCCGGTGGCACACCATGCCCCGCGGCCACCGTCGCGCCGGCCGGCGAAGCCCGGCCCGACGACGGCTGCGTCGCGATCCCGCTGGTACCGCTGCACCACCGCACTCGCCGCACTCGCCGCGACCGCCGTCATGCTGACCGGTGGCGCGACGGCGGCCCACGCCGACCCCACGGTCGACGACATCGAGCGCCAGATCGACGAGGACTGGAACCGGCTCGAAGCCGTCATCGAACGGCACAACGCCACCCGGCAGGACCTGGCCGGCACCCGCCGCGAGGCGGACGCCCTGACCGCCCGCATCGCCCCGCTGCAACAGCAGGTGGACGAGGCGATGAAACGGGTCGGCGCGCTGGCCGCGCGGGCGTACCGGGGCGAGCCGGTGCGCGCCGTGAACACACTGCTGGGCAGCCGGTCGCCGGGCGAGGTCGTCGCACAGCTCGGTTTGCTCGACCGGTACGCCCGCTTCCAGCGGGAGGACGTACGGCAGGCGAGTGAACTGCGCGACGAACTCGCCGCCACCCGGGCCGGGCTGGACCGAACCATCGCCGAGCTGAACCTGACCTCGGCCGACCTGGCCGTGGAGCGGCGGCAGATCGACACCGAGATCGAGCGGTTGCAACGGTTGCGGCTGCGCGCGTACGACGACGGTGGGGGTGGTCCGCTGCGGCCGGCGCCCTGTCCGGCCACCTACCCGGGCGGCCCGGCCGGTGAGGCGGTCAGCTTCGCGTGCGCCCAGATCGGCAAGCCGTACTCGTGGGGCGCCGAGGGGCCGCACGCGTACGACTGCTCGGGGTTGATGCTGGCCTCGTGGGCGCGGGCCGGGGTGGCGCTGCCGCACAACGCGGCGCGCCAGCGGCAGGTCACGGCCTCGGTCGGTCGCGGCGACCTGCGTCCGGGTGATCTGGTCTTCTACTACCGCGACCTGCACCACGTCGGCATGTACGTCGGTGGCGGCTGGGTGGTGCACGCCTCCCGCGCGGGCAAGCCGATCACGATGAAACGGATGGACAGCAGTCCGATCCACAGTTTCGGTCGACCCGGCTGAGTCGTTGGGCGGACGACCACGGGCCCGCGTCTGCGCAGCGCAGGCCCGCCGGTCGTCAGCGGGTCGGCCAGGTACGCCAGTTCCGCCAGGCGCGGCTCGGCGTCGGGCCACGCTGACCCTGGTAGCGCGAGCCGTAGACGAGCGAGCCGTACGGGTGCTCGGCGGGCGAGGAGAGCCGGAAGATGCAGAGCTGGCCGATCTTCATGCCGGGCCAGAGCATGATCGGCAGGTTGGCCACGTTGGACAGCTCCAGCGTGACGTGACCGGAGAAGCCGGGGTCGATGAAGCCTGCGGTGGAGTGCGTCAGCAGGCCGAGGCGGCCGAGGCTGGACTTGCCTTCGAGTCGGCCGGCGAGTTGGTCGCCGAGCGAGATCAGCTCAAGCGTGGAGGCGAGCACGAACTCGCCCGGGTGCAGCACGAACGGCTCGCCGTCGGGCACCTCCACCGGCGAGGTGAGGTCGTCCTGCTGGGTGGCCGGGTCGATGTGTGTGTAGAGGTGGTTGTTGAACACCCGGAACAGCTTGTCCAGGCGGACGTCGATGCTGGACGGCTGCACCAGCGTGGGCTCGAAGGGCTCCAGCGCCAGGGTGCCCGCCTTGATCTCGGAGACCAGGTCGCGGTCGGAGAGCAGCATCGCCACACCATAGCTGTCGGTATGCGTGACCTGCGTGTCGGACTACCTGCTTAGAACGTATGTTCTATAGGGTGTCGGCATGGCTTCCTGGTCCGAATTCACCGCTGACGAGCCTCGACTCGCCGACGGGATCCGCCTTCTCCTGCAGCAGTACGGCCCGGGCTTCGGCTACCTGGCCACGGTCCGCGCCGACGGCGGGCCCCGGGTGCACCCGGTCTCCCCGGTGATCACCGCCGACGGTCTCTTCTGCTTCGTGATCGACTCGCCGAAGCGGCGCGACCTGGAACGCGACGGGCGGTACGCGCTGCACTCGTTCCCGGCGGAGGAGAGCGACGACGAGGCGTACGTCGCCGGCCGCGCCCGACCGGTCACCGACGACGCCACGGTGGCCCGGCTGGCGCTCGCGGCCCGCGCCGCCCCGCACGCCGACTGGCGTCTGTTCGAGTTCACCGTCGACGTGGCGATGCTCGCCCGCCACGAGCGCGCCGCCACCGGCGGGCTGGTCGGCCAGCCAGCCGTGCAGGTCTGGCTCGACCCGGCCGGTGCCACCCCGCAGGCCGCCCGGCCCACGCCCCACCCGACCCGCACGGCCCGACATGTCCGCGCGGCCTGAACCGACCGGTGCCGGCCCCGCCTGACGATGGGACCGGCACCGGGGGGTACGCCTCGACGACTCCCGCGCTACGCGCGGTAGGTGTTCCACGCATTGATCATCCGGGTCGCCTGGCCCGGGGTGAACTGGTACATGCAGGTGTCGTACGTGTAGTCCATGAAGTTGGTGATCGGGTCCAGCCCCGTGCTGGAGCAGGTGTCCCGCCCGGTCGGGCACTGGTAGGCTGGCGACGCCTCCGCCGGGGTGTCGGCGACCTGGTCCCCGCTGCCGGCGCAGCCGCCCTGGAAGGTGTGGTAGAGGTTCAGCCAGTGGCCGACCTCGTGGGTGCCGGTGTCACCCTGGTTGTAGTTGGTGGCGGTGCCGCCGGGCAGCGACTCGCTGAGCACCACCACGCCGTCCATCACGTTCAGCGTGGTCTGCGGGAAGGTCGCCCACCCGAGCAGGCCACTGCTCAGCGCACCGAGATAGACGTTGAGCGTGCCCTTGGTGCCCTGGCGGAGCTGGGTCTTCATCTGCCGCTCGGCCGTCGAGCCCTGCCGGATCGGGTACCACGACGTGTTGGTGACCCGGTTGATGCTCTGCAACTGGAATGCGAAGGCGGTGGCGGCACCGCCCGTCGACCCGGCGAACGACGGGTTCAACACGTTGATCTGCGACTGGATCATCGAGTCGGGGATGTTCCCGCCGGCCCGGGTGGTGTCCCTGCGGATCACGTGCACCACCACCGGGATGGTGACCGAGGCTGCGGCGGCCTCGGCGTTCAGCGCACGCTGACCGACCCGTTTGGCCCGTTCCTGCAACAGGTCGGCGAACTCCGCCTCCCGCTGGTGCACCTGGGCGATGGTCAACTCGTTCGGGTCGTGCTTGACGACCGCGTCACCACGGACCCGGGCCGCCGTGCCCGTCGGGTCCTCACACACCTCGTCGGCGGAGACGGCGGCAGCCGTCGGAATGGCGGCCGTGGTGGCCGCCGGCAGCAGACCGACCGTGGCCACACTGAGCGCCACCGCCAGCGACGTCGATGCGATCCCGGCGATCCGCCGGTTCAGCAGGACGGCGGGACGGAGCCCCATAAGCCCACCTCTTTCTGTTGACGCGACCGGGGGTTGTGTCGCGCCGTGCGGGAAACATGGGCCAGACGTTACGACGTATAGACACATTTGAGAATGCTTATGTGTTGCCGGCATGCAACTTCTTGCGGAGCATGCGGAGGCGGGCCGGGCGGGGTGGTCGGCGGGGGTGGCTGGGTGCACCGGGGCGACGGCTCAGGTACAGTGGTGCCGCTTGCGGGTGTAGTTCAATGGCAGAACATCAGCTTCCCAAGCTGACAGTGCGGGTTCGATTCCCGTCACCCGCTCCAGCGTGAAGCCCAGGTCAGGATGCGCTCTCGACCTGGGCTTCATTCATGCCGACCGCTATTCGGGCGTGCTGTGCACGCTGCGTGTCAGGGCGCAGAGCAGTCGATAGGCGAGGTCGACGGCGCGTTGCTCCCGTCTACGTGAGCCCCAGATTCGGTTGATGGTGGCCAGCTCGACGCGGACGTCGGCCGAGGCGTCGCGGCGGATCTTTGCGCAGTAGGAGGTGTTCGCCGCCCGTGTCTCGTCGTTGATGCGGCGGACCTCCGTCCGGCCGAGGCGACGGATGCCGGTAACCGCGAAGGCATTGATCGCGTCGATCGACAGGGTGGTCACGTCCGGCGGGATACCGGCGGCGTGGATGGCGACAGCGAGTTGACCGTTCGACAGGCGGCTCAGGCGGGCTGCTGTCAGCGATGAAGGGATGACCGGTGCCGCGATGTGGCCGGGAGCGAGGGTGACCTGCGCCGGGGTGCGTCTGGTGGCGGCTTCGTCGGTAGGCTGAAGAAGCATCGTGTTCCTTTCGCGAGGGCGATGCGTCTGGCCTCGGCGGGCCGCAATCCCGTCGGGGCCTTCGCTTTGCGCGTCCGAAGAAGTCCTCGTAAGGGCGGTCGCGCGTCGATCCATAGGGGAAGCTGGGCAAGCATTGAGGACCTGAATCGACCGTAGATTTGCTTGACTAGCCAAGCCAAGGATCTGCGGTAAACTTTTCTGGCCTGGCTAGCCACCGTTAGGGTGTTGTGGTGAGCGAGAGTCCTGACTTCCTCGGTCAGCTTGATCCCGACGACCCGAAACAGGCGTCCCAGCAGATCGCGAACAAGCTGCGGGCTGCCATCCTCACGCGTCGACTCGCGCCGGGCGACAAGCTGCCGTCGCAACCCGAGTTGGCCACCCGCTACGGCGTGGCCCGAGAGACGGTCAAGCGAGCCCTGGACCTGCTCCGGGCCGAGCGGCTGATCGTGTCCCGTCAGGGCAGCGGTGTGTTCGTCCGAGCGCAGACGCAGCGGGCCGTCGAACTACGCCCGCACGTCGAAGCCGCGTTCGAGCGGCCCCACGTCACCATCGACTTCGCCGGATTCTCCGGCGAGACACTGCGCGACGCGCTCGCCGAAACTCTCGACAAGGTGCGCGTCGGTCGCCTCGCGCCCGAGACCATCGCCGTGCGCATCCTGATCTGCGACATGACCGCACCGATGGCACTGCCCACGCGGGCCGACGCACAGACCGACGACCCAGCGGTACGCGAACGCGCCGAGCGAATTACCCGCCGAGCCGTAGACGCGATCATCGATCAGGTCACCGAACTTGGCGACCTCGGCCTGATCCGGTCGGCCACCGTCGAGGTGCGGCTACACCGGGCATCACCGCAGTTCAAGCTCTACATCCTCAACAACGAAGAGGTCTTCTACGGCTTCTCTCCCGTCACCGAACGCACCGTATCGATCAAGGGCGAGCCGATGGCCATCTACGACCTGATGGGCAAGGACGTGCCGCTGTTCCACTACGCCGTAACCGACGACGACACCTCCCACGGCACACAGTTCGTGGAAGCGTCCCACCAGTGGTTCGACTCGGTGTGGTCGACCATCGCCTACCGGTACGACGCATGAACGCCGACCTCAGCCGACTGCTCGGCGACATCGACGCACTGCTACTCGACTTCGACGGCCCGGTGTGCAGCATCTTCGCCGGATACCCCGCGCCGCAGGTTGCCGCCGAGCTGGTCGACGTACTCCGGCAACACGAGGTCGACGTGCCGCCGGACCTCACTAGCGAGCCGGACCCGCTTGAAGTGCTACGCCGTACCGGCGCGGCGGGTGACCAGAGCGTCACACGGGCGGTTGAGGACGCGCTCTGCGCGGCCGAACGCCGGGCCGTCAAGACTGCCGAACCCACGCCATACGGCCGGGAGGTCATCGTGGCAGCCCGGCAGGCCGGGCTGCCGGTAGCTGCCGTCAGCAACAACTCTGCCGGCGCGGTGAGCGCGTACCTCGTGGCGCACCGGCTCGCCACGTATGTGTCACCAGTGGTCGGCCGCGCATACGCCGACCCAAACCGCATGAAGCCGAACCCGGAACCGATCCTGCAAGCCGCGCGGGCCGTCGGCGAGCCACCGAGCCGGTGCGTTTTGGTCGGTGACTCGCTCTCTGACATCGACGGAGCGCGCGCCGCCCGAGTACGGGTGATCGGCTACGCGAATCGGCCGGCCAAGGTCGGGCCGTTCCGGGCCGCCGGGGCCGATGTGGTCATCACGAGCATGGGCCAGCTGGCAAGTGTGTTGGTTGACCGCATCGGTAACTGAAAGGCGCACTAACCTCGGCTATTCAGACCGGATTCGTCGCATCGAGGTGATGGAGGAAAGGTGCACCTGACCTGTAAGGATGTGGGTGTCTATGCCATGTCCACAGCAGAGCAAGGTGCACCTTTCTGGTGAGTAGGAGTAGTGGGTGGGCTCAGCGGCTGGTCGTTGACTCCGGCGGAAAGGGCCTGGTCGGTCACGCGGGTGCGGTCCTGCTGCGTCGGTGTGCTGATCGGACCGGTCTGCCCAGCGGTTTCAACAAGGTGCTCCCCCGTGGGACCGGGCCGGGCTGGTGGGATCGCGGCACGGTCCTGGTCTCTCTCGCGGTCACGATCGTGCTCGGTGCCACGAGCATGTCCGACATCGGCTTACTCGTCCATCAGTGCCTGGTCCTCGGTGACCGGCCGTCGGAGTCGACCGTCCGGCGAACCCTCGCCGGCCTCGACGAGAGCACACTGAAACGGATCGGCAAAGCTCGGGCGAAGTCCGCGCTCACGTGTGGGCACTGCTCGCCCGACGCCCGCAAGGCTTCCCCTGGCTGACCGTCGCCGGGAAACTGCTGACCGGGTGGGTGGTCATCGATCTGGACGCCACCCTGATCACCGCCCACTCGGCCAAGCAGGGCGCGGCCGCGACCTTCAAGAAGGGTTTCGGGTTCCATCCCCTCGGCGCCTGGTGTGCCAACACCGCGGAATGCCTGGCCATGCTCCTTTGGCCCGGCAACGCCGGATCGAACACCGTCGCCGATCACATCCGGGTCCTCGGCGACGCGATCGCCCAGCTCCCAGCCGGTCACCGGCGCAAACTGCTGATCCGCGTCGACGGCGCCGGCGCCACCCATGAACTCCTCGAACACCTCGAAGCGATGAACCGGGCATGGCGCAGCGTGAAGTTCACCGTCGGCTGGACGATCACCGACGCCGACGAGACCGCGATCGACCGGCTCCCCGCCGACGCCTGGACCGACAGCCTGCACCAGGACGGCACCGTCACCAGTACCGCGCACGTCGCGGAACTGACCGGCCTCAACCCTCGCCTCGCCGGCTGGACCGGCACCCTGCGACTGCTCGCGCGCCGCGCCAAGCCATCGGCCCGGCACGTCAAGAACCTCACCGAACTTTCCCACTCGTCACCGACGATCTCGCGGACCCGGCCGGTCAGGTCAGCGAGCCGGTCAGCCGGGAGTCCTGTCATACTGGCGCAGCGCGGCGGCTGACCCTCGATCATCTTCCACACAAAGTTGATCTATCCGGGATTCAGCCGCCGCGTCCATTCAGGACGCCGTGCGCTGCGTCACACCCACCCCCAACGGTCACGCATCGTGACATCCGCGAGCGTCAACTTACTTTTGAATGGCCCTCCAAGTCCGCGGTTTGAACCGGTGACGACAGCGACGCGCTTGGCCTCACTCATACAAGCAGACTATGCGCGCCGCTCGTCCTGCGTCTGTAGGGCTGTGCCCTGTCGTGTGGAGAAATGGGCCATCGCTTAACTTCTTCCTCAGCCCCCTGCGGTGCGACCCTTTCGGATCCGCAAATCGTCGAACGCCTCATTGGGATAGATCTAGGTGGCTCAGGATATCCCAGGCCAGCTCATACGTGCCGGCGGCAACAAATCTCTGCCTTCGGTTCATCGCTCGCGCGATATCGGGCAATGACTGCAAGTTGTAGTCCAGGGAGATTGGCTCACCTGCAAGGTCGAGCACGGTGCCACCGGCCGACTCTAGGATGTAGTGCCCCGGAGCCAGGTCCCAGATAGCGAATCCTTTGGCGAACTCCAGTACACCTTCGGTGAATCCTGCGGCGATGTGGCAGAGGCTTACTGAGCCGAAGTCAACCCCGATCCTACCTCGACGCTTGCCGTCCTCAGCCGCCTGGTCCAAGGCGCTAATCAAGCGTTCTTGGCGACTCAGGGGAAGAAGGCGTTCGCCTGGGCGCATGAGGAAGTTTGTGAGTAGCGACTCTGGCAGACTCTTCCGGGCTGGCTGGCTCAGCCTGTAAAAACCTCCGTCTGCGGTGTACGCGTAAGCGTAGTCCCTGCCGTCGTCGTGCCGAGCCGCGACGTAGAGCCGGACGTGGTGATAGATATCGCCGACTACTGACACAATCGGCCGCGCCAGTGAGCGCGAGTAGATCATCACATGCGTATATCCAAGAAGTCCACGTACGGCCAACTCACTGGTGTCGAGTGGGTCGACAAGGACGCACAGGTCCGGATCCCTCTCGTTGCCGACTACCTGTGGATCTGCCTCCTCGGATGCATACACGAACGAGTCGATGTGATGGGCCATCAACTCGCGATACCTATCATGCATCCACATGTCATGAACTGAAAGGAAATTGTCAGAGTGGCGTACATTATCGCTCTCTCCGGCATTTCCGGAAAAGGCGGCCTCCATCAGCTTGGGGCGAATCTCAAGGATGAGAGTTTCCACTACATCCGCTGCGCTCTTGGCAAGCTCAGGCAGGTGGGCTGCGTTACTCACGACACCTCCGACGATGGTCAGCGTAGTTCGAGGGGTGGCTCAATGCCGGGTGGGCTCATCGTTGCGGCTATGAACACAGCTGAAAAGTCGGCCGCCCGCATGATCTGTGCGCCCGTTAGGTCGTCGAAGCTCGTCACTTCCAGGTCCGCGCCTTTGGTCATTGCACCGAACACGGCAAAGTAAAGCAGGGCGCCCGGGTGCCTTCGCCGAATTTCGCTGGCGATGAATCCGACCACGTCCGCATGCTTAACTTCGAAGTCGCAGATGAGAATCGTAGGTGCTTCACCGGCCTCCGGATACGAAGAAGTTGGGTCAAGGGTAATGCTGTCGCGTACCTTGTTGCAACGAAGGTAACCTATAGGGCAGCGGGAAAACTGGGCGGAAGCAAGGAAGGTGGCCATCACCAGGCCTGCCTCGTTGACACCAAAGCAGATATCCACCTCAAGGCGTCTTCCCAGGTTCTTTATTTGCCTTATAAGCCTCTCGATCCCGAAACCGAAAGTGCTCCAGTCGAGATCTAGCAGGTTTCCGGGATGGGGGTTCGGTAACGAGAAGACACAGATCTCAGGGTTTCCGTAGTCGACGGTAGGGGCGACGAGGTTGAAGTCGGGGCCAACGCTCTGACTTGGACTGTCAGTCTGCCGGATAGGGTGGAAGGCTGGACCGATGTTTGAATTCGGAGATCCCTTCTCTTTCGCCGAGAAGCTCTTTAGTGAAAGCTGATCCTCTGGAGGGAGTCGTTCGTATGCCTCCGAGATCAGATCGCTGGGCGAGATCTTCTCGACAGCCACCCCGAGCGGTCCCCGGCCATATGCTTCGGCGAGGACTAGAAGACTGGAGAAGGTCGGCGGCGAGCCCGCCCCCCGGCTGCGTGCCCAGGTTTCCCACGCATTGATGGTTGTTCCGCCGAGGGTTGTCTGATAACCGGTCATCTCGTTATAGCGAAGTGCCGCCTGGTCCTGGGACAGCCCGGCCGCATAGCGGTACGCCTGAATGCTAGGAATCTCTGGATGTCGACTCATCAACTCGGCAGCTACCGTCTTCACGGATGCCGTTTCCTGCCACAGCTGCTTGCCAAGGCGGGCCAACTCGCGACCGCGCGACTGAGGGCTGACGGCTTGACCAGTAGATGTAGAAGTGCCCATGTTGCTCCCTCCTGGCAGGTGCGGGGCGCTAGCGATGGACGACGATCCAACGCACCATACCCATCCGGATGGGCAAGACGGGCGCGCTGACGCGTTTGTGCTGTTCAGCGTTGCCCACAGACCAGTCCGGCTATGGCCACCGAAACAGGTGTGTCGCGCATCCACGAGCTGAAACCCTGTCCTCCACGCCGTCAGGGGCGATGCGGTTGACGGATAGCAGCTCCAGCGGGCAGGGCTGCGTGAAGGGCGGATGCGATGGACGAGAGGGGTGGGCTGACCGGCAGCCGACCGTCCTGGATGCGCTGTGTTCAAGGGCGGCAAGATGCCTGACCTTGAGCCACTACAGGCTTCTGCACCCGAAACGCATCATCGTGCGGCCGACTACTTCTGGTCTCACCTTGAGGACCGAAGCGTGCGCTTTCTTCCGTCGGGCTTGGCGCCGATGTTCTTCTCGACGTTTTCGCAGCTTGTCGCTGGGACGGGCGATCCGTCGGGGAGGCGGGCGGCGCTTGCGGTACTGGGTCGAATGTATCGACGGTTTGGTCTTCAGCCGTACCACGAAACCTGTGTCGCAGCGGCGATGGTGGATACGGTGCGTCGGTTCGCAGATGACAGGTGGGACGCAGCTCTGGCCGTCGCGTGGGATCGAGGTTGTCGGCGAGCGTTGCGGTTGGCGGAGCGGGCGGCGGACATGGTGGGGGATGGGCCTCAGGTCGCGGTCGGTGAGGTTGAGGCCCGGGTCTCATGGTCCGACGGTGTGGCGGTGTTGACGGTGCGGCCGATGCGGCGGTTGCGGTATCTGCCTGGTCAGGCGTTGCCGGTGTGTACGCCTCGCGTGCCGGGGGTGTGGCGGTGGTTGTCGCCAGCAAATGCTCCTCGCCCGGATGGAACGGTGGAGTTCCACGTCCGGTCGGTGGCGGATGGCGCGGTGTCGCCGGTGCTGGTGGATCAGGTTGCGCAGGGGGAACTGCTGTGGTTGGGGCCGGCATGCGACCTCGGGCTGTCGCTGGCGGATTCAGCGGGAGCTGATCTGCTGTTGGTGGCTGGAGGGACAGGGCTTGCTCCGTTGCGGGCGTTGGTGGAGCAGGTGGCGGCAGCACCGACCGGGCAGCGGGTGACCTTGGTGGTCGGATCACGCACTCTGCTCGACCTGTACGACGCGGTGGCGTTGGACAAGCTCGCGTCCGCGCATCGCGACTGGTTGACCGTGGTGTTGGCATTCTCCGACGATCGTGACGTCGAGCCTGCCGCGCAGGGCGACGTGTTGAGCGTGGCGGTGTATCACTACCGGAGCGGCCAGGCGGTCTATGTCTGCGGCCCACCGCAGATGATCAAAGCTGCCCGGCAGCGGCTGCTGCTGACCGGGGTCGCCGGTGACCGTCTGCACCTGGCTACCACCTTCGATCGCGCCCTCGATTCGGCGGTGTGGGTGAGCCGTCAGCGGGCCGCGTCGCGCGGGCCGCTGGCTGCCCGGGACGACGACGCGGAAGGCGATGGTGTTCAAGGATCTTCGGGGGAGCTGTCATGCGATTGATGAACTCTGGTGTCCGTCGCGCGACGGACGACGATTTTGAGGGATTGTCGGCGCTTGTGGGCGACGCGCTGTTGACCAGCCGGTTGAGTGCCTGGCTGGTGTCCGATCCGATCGAACGGCCGAGGGTCGTGCGGCGGTACGCGCAGCTTGTCGTGGCGCAGGGGTTGGCCCACGGCATGGTCGAGACGACCGATGACCTTGCTGGAGTGGCGGTGTGGTACTCGCGGCCCGCGCCACCGCCGCCGTCGGCGGCGTGGATGTATGACCTCCATCGGATGCTCGGCGTGCACGCTGCCCGGTTCGGTCTGCTGCACGCGTACGTCGACGCGGTGCACCCGTACACCGCGCATCACTACCTGGCGCACCTGGCGGTGACTCCCGGCCGGCGGCAGACGGGTGTGGGTGCGGCGTTGCTGGCCCGCCACCACCGCCTGCTCGACGCGGAGCAGTTGCCGTCGTATGCGGAGGTGAGTACCGACCGCCCTCGGGAGGGGCTGCTCGCCGGGCTGGGCTACGAGCCGCGATCACCGATTCTGCTTCAGCCGGGTGGTCCGGTGCTGTGGCGGATGTGGCGGCAACCCGTGCGCCCTGGACAGCCGGACGAGGCGGGCGGAGATGGGTTGCCGCGACGGGTCCGTGTCCAGCGCACCGCGATGCCGTTTCGCGGCGCGGTGAGGCTGGCGGCATCACCGCGTTCCCCGTGATCCACGTGTTCTGACATCACCTTGTTCACCTGCTGGCGCGTCGTCTGTTCGCCCAGCGGGGCAGTGCGTCGTACCCAATTTTCGACAGGAGGGTTCTGCTCATGCTGACCATGACCAGCCGTCCCGCTGCCATGTCCGCCCGGCGACGGCGGCCTGTCAGGTGGCGGGCCATGCGCCTTGGCGTTTCGAGTGCCGCCGGTGCCGTCCCGGAGACGGGAGGCGGCACCTCGACGGAGTGCCTGTGGGGTTACGCGATCCGTCGTGAGTGGCCCGGCGGCGAGCATGACCTGTTCGGGTTCACGGCCGACAAGGACACCGCGCAGCGGAACCTTGCCCGCGACAAGAGCTACTGGCATCACGGCCCGGTGCGGCCAGCGGCGGTGTCCGTCGTGCCGGCCACCGCCGCCGACGTGGAGCGGCATTCGGTGGACGGCTGCCGCAGCTCGTGGTGCCCGAACCAGCCGGGGCGGGGGGAGTCGCGGTGACGGCGCAGGTGCAGGTGGCGCTTGCGCGTCGGACGCTGACACCGGTCGGGTTGTGGGTGTTCGGGGCGGCGGCGTCGGCCCGATGGTGGTCCTCGCCGGCGGTATCCCCGCGATCTACGCGACTACGGGTGTGATCGCGGTGCCGTTGACGTTTGTGCTGGTGGCGTGCGTGGTGGCGTTGCTGGCGGTGGGGTACACGGCGATGGCCCGTCAGGTCGGGCATCCCGCCGCCTACTACGGCATCCTCGCTCAAGGGCTCGGCCGGGGTTGGGGTGTGGCCGGCGGCGTGGTGGCTCTGCTGGCCTACAACGCGATCCAGATCAGCCTGTACGGCCTGCTCGGGGCGACCCTCGCCGCCCAGTTGGGCGGGGCCTGGTGGGTGTGGGCGGGTATCGCCGTGGCCCTGGTCGGGGTGCTGGGAGTACGGGCGATCGTGCTGTCGACCCGGGCCCTGGCGGTGGTGTTGGCGGTGTCGCTGCTGATCGTCGCAGTGTTCGTGGTGGCAGGTGTGGGACGGCCAGCAGATGGTGGCATGTCGTGGGCGGGCTTCGACGCCTCCGGGCTGATGGTCGGCGGTGTGGGCGGGGCGGTCGCGTTCTGCGTGGCGGCGTTCACCGGTATCGACGCGCCCGGCTCCTTTGTCGAGGAGGCCGTCGATCGGCGTGCGGTCGGCCGGGCCACGATCGTCGGGGTGCTCGTACTGGGTGGGGTGTATGCCGTCGCCGCGTGGGCGATGGGGGTGGCGGTCGGTCCGTACGCCGTCGCCGAGCTGGCCGCCCAGCCGGACAGTGACCTGACATCGGTGATCCTCGGACGGCTCGGTAGCGGGTGGGTGGCCGTGGCGGGCGTGGTGTTGATCTTCGCGATCGTCACGTCGAAGCTGTCGTTCCACTCGGTCATCGCACGCTACGTGTTCGCCATGGCCCGGGAAGGAGTGCTGCCCACCGGCCTCGCGGGCGCGGACAGCGGCACGCGGGTTACCGCACCGCGTGGCGGTTCGGCGGCGCAGACGGTCGTCGCCTCGGTGGTGGTGGCGGGGTTCGCGGTGGCCGGGGCCGACCCGGTCACGCAGGTGTTCACCTGGCTGTCGAGCCTGGGCGCGCTGGGTTTGCTGTGTCTGCTGCTGGCCGCGTCGCTGGCGGCGCTGGCCGCCCCGGACCGGGTCCGGGGTGAGCGGGCCGGGGTGTGGCAGTGGCGGGTCGCGCCGGTGATGGGCGTGGTCGCCGGGTCGGTGGTGCTGGTGGCGATGGTCGGCAACGTCGGGCCGCTGCTGGGTGCCGCGCCCGGGTCGCTGTTCCCGCTGCTGCTACCCGCGATCGTCGGTGCCGCAGCAGTCGTGGGTGGGATGTGGGCCGCGCATCTGCGCCAGGCCCGGCCGGACGTCTACGCCGGTATCGGGCGCGGCACACCGGTCACGAACGCCGTTCCCGACGCCATCCACGTCTCGATCTGACAAAGGGGGCGACGATGATGACCTACGCACGACGACCGGCCGGACCCTACGGTCCGCCAGATCCGTTGCACCCCGGATGGCGGCCGGAGTCGACCGCCGACCTGCGGCCTCCCGCCGGGTATGAGCCGCCGCCCGGCTACGGTCCCCGCCCTTCCGGCTACCAACGCCCACCGGACCCGCCGCCGCCCGCACCCCCGCCCCCGCCCCCGCCTGTGGGCGAACCGGACGACGAGGCGGTTCGCCGAGCCAACGCGCGGTGGGCGGATCTGCGCAAGCAGGTGGTGTTCCGGTCCAAGCGCCTCAGCTCCGGGCACCTCATCGAAGCCGACCAGCGCTACGGCACACGACACGCCCTCGGCCCGCACGCCGTCATGCTGTTCTTCACCACCCCGGTGCCGACCGAGCCGCAGGGGTACCGGCTGCACACCGCGTGGCGGCTGTTCCTGTCCGCACCCGAGTCCGACGACCTGCCCCGGATGCTCGCCGACCTGACCAGGATCGCCGCGACCAACATCGCCCACACGGCCGCCACCGGCCATCGGTGGCATCCACTCGGGCCGGAACGGTCGATGGTCAACGGCGGTGACATGGCCATCGGCCCCGACGCCGCCTACGTCGGTGTCGGGGTAAGCACCCTCGACTCCGACGACGGCCGCTGGTATCAACTCGCCCGCACCCTGCGAGAGCCGTCCGCCACCGGCCACCGCCGGTCAGCCTTCGACCTCAAGGGCCGCTGCTACCTGCTGCTGACCGACGGCACCGCCATCGACATCGACCGCAACCCGCACGCACCGCTGCACTACGACGGCATCCGCAGCAGCAAACCCCTCGATGCGGACCGGCCGACCCACTGGCACAACCCGCACGCAACCCTGACCGAGCAGGGCGACCACACCACCCGCGAGGTGTGGCGGCACCTCACCGCCCTGCACCACACCCTCACCGGCCACCTCGACCGAGGGCCGGCAACGTGACCCACACCCACACCTTCGACCTGGCCGTCGCCGCGGACCTCAGCCGGACACCGATCGACGTCACCGCCGTCCTCGACCACCTCATCCACACCGCCGACACCGCCGCGGCGACGAGTATCGGCTACCCGGGCGCCGTCGACCTCGACCACACCGCCGTCATGACCCGCCTCGGCCACTGGCTGTGGAACAACATCGGCGACCCCAGCGACACCGGGGGAGTAGCACACACGCGGGTCCTGGAACAGGCCGTCATCGCCTGGGTCGCCGATCTGCTGCGCATGCCGGTCGAGGACCGGTGGGGTTATGTCACCACCGGCGGCACCGAGGGCAATCTGTCCGCTCTGCACGCCGCCTACCGGCGGTGGCCGACCGCCCGCATCTACTACTCCACCGCCGCCCACTACTCCGTACCGAAGATCGTGGACATGCTCGGCGCCTACAAGGTGGTCGTGGCGGCCCGCCCGGACGGGGAGATGTGCTACGACGACCTGGCCGCGCAGCTGCGAAAACGGCGACGCTGGCCGGCGATCGTGGTCGCCACGGCTGGCACCACGTTGACCGAAGCTGTGGACGACACCCGCCGCATCCGCGCGATCCTCACCGAGTACGGCATGGCGGGGCATCTGCACGTCGACGCCGCCCTGTCCGGCATCCCGCTCGCCCTCGACGGGCAGCTACACCTCGATGATGCCGGCGGCATCGGCTCCATAGCGATCAGCGGCCACAAGTTCCTCGGTGTCCCCACCCCCTGCGGAGTGGTGCTCATCCGCGACAGCATCCGCACACCAGCCCGGCCGCAGGTGGCCTACACCGCCGCTACCGACACCACCATCACCGGCTCCCGCTGTGGGCTGGCCGCCGCGCTGCTGTGGCACGCCATCGCCCTGCATGGCCGCGAAGGGCACTGGTGGCGGGCCGCCGAAGCCCGCAGCACCGCCGCGTACGCCGTCGAACAGATCCGCGCGACCGGCTGGGCCGCCTGGCGGTGGCCGCACGCCTTCACGGTCGTTCTACCCACCCCACCGGAATCGATCCGCCGCAAGTGGCTCCTGGCCACGGACGGCACGGTCAGCCATCTCATCTGCATGCCCGGCATCACCCGAGGCCAGATCGACGCGCTCGCCGCCGACCTCGCCACCGCCATCACGACACCCATCCCACGCCCCCGCACCCCCAACGTCACCACCATGCCCTGACCACCGGACCGACGCTCACGGAGGCGAGGCGACATTCCATGGCGACCGGCTACGTCCATTACGCCCGCCGTCGGCCCTGGCCTGAACTGGCCGCATCGCTGACATCCCGCATCGAAGGGGATCCCGTTGTTCATCGCGATCACTGGCCCTACTGGAGTCGGAAAGACCACGCTCGCCACTCGTCTGGCCGCCCGGTTGGACGCGACGCTGATGCTCGATCCGTTCGCCGACAACCCCTACCTGCCGCAGCTGTACGCCGAGGCCGAGCGCGCCCCCGATGATCTCGCCCTGAAGGTGGAACTCACCTTCATCGCCCTCCGGGTCGCGCAATTGCGCCAGATCGAGATGATCACCCGGGCTGGTGGTCGGGTCGTCGCCGATTGGTCGATGGTGCAGCAACGCATCTTCGCCGCCGAAACGCTGCCCGCCGCCGACGCGGGCCGGGTCGCACAAACCTGCGGCATCTGGTCCACCGACAGCCCGAGCCCCGATGTGGTGATCGGGTTGACCGCGCCTCCATCGACGCTGTTGCACCGCGTCAAGCAGCGAGGCCGAGACATGGAGACCGCCGTGTCCGAAGCCGATCTCGCTGCCCTCAACGAGGCGTTCCAGCGCGCCTTCACTCCTCACGTCATCCACCGCGACGGCAGCACGTTCGACGCCCTCAACGACGCGGACCTCGACGAGCTGATCGCCCAACTCACCGGATCGGAGAAGCCGTGACCCAACCCGCTCTCGCACACCAGGGCATCGCCGTGTGCCCGCCCACCACACGCCTGATGATCACCGGACCCGGCAACGTCGAGTTGATCTCGGAGAACCTTCCGCCGCTCGGCCCGACCGACGTGTACGCCCAAGCCGTCGTGTCCGGCATCAGCCACGGTACCGAAATGGCCTGGGTGCGAGGCTCGGCCGCTGCCCTGCACCGCTCGTGGCTGCCCGAGCAACGCCTGTTCACCAGCGGAGCGGGACGGGACTACCCAGTAGCACCCGGCTACGAGACCATCGCCCGCGTCACAGCGGTTGGCAGCGCTGCCCGTGATCGGATCGCGGTGGGAGACCTGGTAGCGCTGGACCGCCCACACGCCACCGGCCATGTCGTCAGCGTCGACACCGCCGAGGCGGGTCGCCTACCTGCCGGCATCGACCCAGAACGGGCCGTGTTCTTCATCCTTACCCGCGTCGCGCTCGGCGGCGTCCACGACGCCGGCATCCACATCGGTGACACCGTCGTCATCGTCGGCCTCGGCACGGTCGGCCTGATCGCCGGGCAACTCGCGTATCTGGCCGGCGCACGCCGCGTCATCGGCATCGACCGCTACCCCATACGCCTGGAAGCCGCCGAATCACTTGGCATGACCGCCATGCACACCGACACCGAAGCCGACGTCGCCCACCTGGTCCGCAAGCTGACCGGCTCCGCCGGAGCCGACGTAGCCATCGAGGCATCCGGCTCCTACGCCGGGTTACACGAGGCCATCCGCTGCGTCCGCGTCGGTGCGACGGTCTCCACCGTCGCCTCGTACCACGGCGATCAGGGCGGTCTGCGGCTCGGCGAGGAATACCACCGCAATCGCATCACCCTCGTCTCCTCCATGACCGTGAACGGCTGCCCCCAGCGCACCCACCCCGCCTGGGACCCTCCGCGGCTCAGCGCCACCGCCCGACAGCTCGTCACCGACGGACACGTCCGCGTCGACGGGCTTATCACCCACCGCATCCCATTCAGCGACGCGCGCACCGCGTACGGCCTCATCGACACCCGACCCGAGGAGACGATCAAGGTGGTGCTCACCTATGACCACTGACACCGCCTACGACCTGGACCACCCGGTCGACGACCGGTACTCGCCACCACCCTGCGGGGAACTGGAGGAGATCCGCGCCGTCCTCGACGACGGCCGCCTCTCCGGCGGCGCCCAAGTCCTGCCCCTCTACGAGCGCGCCCTCGCCGCTCGCTTCGGGGCCGCCCGCGCCATCGCCGTCAACTCCGGCACCTCAGCCCTCCACGCCGCACTCGTCGCGTTCGACGTCCGCCCCGGAACTGAGGTGCTCGTCCCCGCTACCGCCCCGCTGCCCACCGCGATGCCGATCCTCACCTGCGACGCCACCCCCGTCCTGGTGGACACACTCCCGAACTCCCTCGCTCTGGACCCCACCGATCTCCAACGGAAACTCACACCTCGCACCCGCGCGGTGATCACGCTGCCCCTATGGGGCTACCCGAACGACGAACGAGCCATCACCGGCCTGCTCGCCGACGCGGGCATACCCGTCATCGAAGACGCCGCGCAGGCCCACGGCACCCGCATCGCCAACCAGCACGCCGGCACCCTCGGCCAGGTCGGCTGCTTCTCCACACACGACCGCAAACTCCTGTCCACCGGCGAAGGCGGCTTCGTCCTGACCAACGACCACGACCTCGCCGACCGCATCGACCACTACACCCACCTCGGCCACCTACGCGGCGGCCACGGCGTCAACTACAAACTCGCCGGTCCCCTCGCAGCCATCGGCCTACGTCGGCTGGCCCGCCTCGACGCGCAACTGGCACAGCGCCGCCGCAACGTTGAACGCATCCTCACCGCCCTACCCGCCGCAGGACTGCTGCGCGAACTGCCCTACGGCGTGCAGGACAAACCCAACTACTACAACCTGGTCCTCATCGCGACCGCACGCCAGGCCGAGATCGCGGACGCCTTCCACCGCGCAGGGCTACCCCCGGACTCAATCCGGTGGCGCTACCAGCCCCTCTACCACCAACCCCTATTCCAGCCCTACGCCACGGCCTGCCCCAACGCCGAACACCTCGCAACAGCCACCATCCAACTCCCCGTTCACCCTCAACTATCGGAGGCGACGGTAGCGTGGATCGCCGACCAAACCGCCCGAATCACCCAGGGAGAAACCCCAGCATGATCCGGCACTTCACCAGCTCAGCGATCGTCTTCAACAGCACGGGACAAGTCCTCCTCGTCCACCACAACAAGATCGGACTGTGGCTGTACCCGGGCGGACACATCGACCCCAACGAAGACCCCGCCGAAGCCGCCCTCCGCGAAGTCGTGGAAGAAACCGGCGTCGAAGCAGAGATCCTCGCACCCGAGCCGTTCCGCCACCCGGCCGTACGCAGCATCCCCCCACCCTTCGCGATCATTGAAATGGACATCGATGATCGGAAGGTCGGTCCTCACCGGCACATCGACTTCGTCTACATCTGCCGCACCCACAACGACACCCTCAACGCCCAAGTCGAAGAAGTCGCGAACGCCGCCTGGTTCGACGTAGCAGACGTCGCCGAACTCACCGCCCCAAAGGAACTGCCGTCCCTCATCGCCGAGGCCGCCCGACGAATGCCGCAACTCGTCTGACGCGGTACCTCGACATGAAGTGCCCTGGCGTTTAGAGAGGCCAGGGCACTTCGCTGTAGTGCGATTCGCCTATATAGCGCGTGCCCGAACATCCGCGGCCGGGAGCCTTCTACCCGCGATGCCGCCTACGGCTCGCCGAGCGGCTGACGGGTTGTTTCGCCCGGCACAGCCTCGAAGACGGTCAGTAACGATAGCCCTGACGGTCCATGGGCGTGTGCTGGTTCGAGGGTTGGGCGTGGAGCCTTCCTGGACTATCTTGAGCACGGCGGCCCACGCGGACGCGGCCGGTCTGATCATGTGGGATGTCAGCGTGGATTCCAATCGGGTCGATCGACTACTGCGCCGCTTCGCGGCTTCCCACCGGGTAAGCGGTCCGCCCAGTTGACGGCCAGGACCAGCCAGTGCAGTTCGGCCATGTCAGGCCGGGAGCGGTGGAGCTACGAGACGTCGAACAGGCGTAGGCCGTCGTACTCGGCGAAGTCGGCGTAGTCCTTGCTGTTGAAGGTTGCCAGCGGCAGGCGGTCGACCAGGCAGCAGGCTGCGATCCAGGGGTCGTTCGTCGGGCGGGGGCGCCCGCGATGCTGCGCACGCGCCTGGAGGTGCCCCCAGGTCGTCGCCACCGACTCATCGAAGGGCAGCACCACCACGCCGGATCGCCACTGTGCGAGGTCGGCCAGCTTGCGCGGCCCCCCAGCTCCGCAGCGCGGTCCACTTGGTCAACTCCCCGAGCGTGACGAACGTGATGCACAGGGTCTTACCCGCTAAACGGGCACGAAGCCGGTCGTGCAGCCGACCTCTCACGATTGCCGACGCAACGTCGGTGTCCAGGACGACCGGGCTCACGCCGCGCTGGCCCGCCGAGAGGCGTACAGGTCGGCCAGGAATTCGTCCAACTCGTCGTCGGACTCGAACAGGTCCGGCCGAGCCAGGTCATCGACGGAGGCGACCGGCCGCACACCCTGACGACGGGCCAACTCCTCCACCGGCACATGCTCAGCGGTCGGCCACTCGGGCATCCGCTCCGCATTGCTCGACATCACGACTCACCTCCTCCTCCACCACACACCGCCACTCATTGTCGCACGCTTAGCACCGACACCACCCTCACTCAAACGCGCGGAAGGCCAGCGACAAGGCAAGGCGGCCCGCAAGCGGGCCGGGCCGTACGGAATGTCCGGGTGTAAGAACTAGGGGTCGGCACCAGCGTGAGCATTTCATCGGGGTGAGGTTTTTGCTCCGAGCTGCTGATCTCAAGTCGGGTTGAGGTTCTAGGCTCGGTCTGACCGATTTTCGGCACGAAGGAGGGCGGCATGACCGTCGTCTATCGAGTGGACAAGTTCGACGTCCCGGAACCCGCACGCACGGAGTTCTGGCGACACGTACGACGGACTCACGCGATCCTGCGGGATCAACCGGGATTCCTCGACGATGCCCTGCTGGAACAGCACTCCGGCCCGGGTCGCTTCAACGCAGTCACCATCGTGCGGTGGTCGTCCGCGGACGATCTGCCCTCGGCCCGTGCTGCCGTGCAGGCGGCGCATCGCGCGGAGGGGTTCGAGCCGGCTGCCTTCTTCACGACGGCCGGTATCGAGGCGGACCTGGCGAACTATGTGGAGACCGAGGCCTGATGCGCGACGCCGGGCCGGGAAAGCAGTGACGATCATGGGATGTGGCGGACTTCTACGCTGCCGTCCATGACTGATGGCGAGATCTGGCGGCTGATTCACCGGGACGAGGTGGTCGCCGAGATCGAGGTGCGGAGCCGTGACTTCCCGTGGACGTATGGGCGGCTTCGTCCGCTGGCGGGGTTCGAGCAGCTCCGTCCGCTCTTCGTGGCGCGGAACGCCGCTCTCGACGCGGACGACGACGAGGCCATGATGCGGATCGACGACGAGATCGGGGCTGCCCTCACCCTGGCCCGCCCGGATGGCAGACGGGTCGCCGAGTTCCTGTTGAGCGTCGAGGGCGACGAGGCCGGGTTCCGCTGGCTGGACGAGCCTGTCACGGACGAGTAGACGTACCTCCCGGTGCTTGTCGGGTTGTGGTCTTACGGTGGGCGCATGGTCGAGATTCTGCTGTTCCACCATGCGCAGGGGCAGAAGCCGGGGTTCCTGGCGCTGGCCGACCGGTGGCGGGCCGCCGGGCACACCGTGCACACCCTGACCTGTACGACGGTGCCACCTTCGGCACTGTCGACGAGGGGGTCGCGCACGCCGAGTCGATCGGGTTCGGGGAGATCATTCGGCGCGGGACGGCGGCGGCTGAGGCGCTGCCCGAGCGGATCGTCTACGCGGGCTGCTCGCGCGGGAACCTGCCGGCGGATATCGACGGCGCGGAGCTGTATCTCTACCCCGGTGCCGGGCACCTCTTCGCGGATGCGGGCGGCGTCGACTACGACGAGCCGGCCGCCGAGCTGCTGATCGGTCGCACGCTGGACTTCCTCGCCCGGCTCGGCTGAGCCCGCACGCTCGCCCGGCTCGGCTGAGCCCGCACGCTCGACCGGCTCGGCTGAGGCCGCAGGCCGGTCGCCGTACTCTGGCGATCATGAGATTCGGCATCGTGATCCTGCCCGACCAGCGGTGGTCGGTCGCCCGCCACCGGTGGCAGCAGGCGGAGGAGTGGGGCTTCGACCACGCCTGGACGTACGACCACCTGGGCTGGCGGGATCTGGTGGACGGCCCGTGGTTCGACTCGATGGGTACGCTGACCGCCGCCGCGACGGTGACCTCGCGGATCCGGCTCGGCACGCTCGTCGCCTCCCCGAACTTCCGGCATCCGGCGGCCTTCGCCCGGCAGGTGACCTCGCTCGACGACGTGTCCAACGGGCGGGTGCTGCTCGGGCTCGGCGCGGGCGGCATCGGCTTCGACTCGGCGGTGCTCGGCGGCGAGACGCTGCCGCCGCGACAGCGGGTGGAGCGGTTCGCCGAGTTCACCGAGCTGCTCGACGCGATCCTACTCAAGGACGGCACGACCTGGCAGGGCGACTGGTTCACGGCGGTGGACGCGCGGAACAACCCGGGCTGCGTACAGGAGCCTCGGGTGCCGTTCGTGCTGGCCGCCAACGGTCCCCGGTCGATGCGGCTGGTCAGCCGGTTCGGGCAGGGCTGGGTGACCACCGGCCCGGACGCCGACGACCTGGGTGAGTGGTGGGACGGGGTGGCCGCGCTGGTGGCCCGGATGGACGCCCGGCTCGCCGCCGACGGGCGTGACCCGGCCAGCCTGGGCCGCTACCTCTCGCTGGACTCGGCACCGGTCTTCTCGCTGAGCAGCGCGCAGTTCTTCGCCGACCAGGTGGGCCGCGCGGCGGAGCTGGGCTTCACCGAAGTGATCACGCACTGGCCCCGGGAGAGCAGTTGGTACGCGGGCGACGAGGCGGTGCTTGTCGACGTGGCCAACCGCCTGCTGCCCGAGCTGCGCGGCCGAGGCCGCTCTGTGTCCCGTACGCGCCCTCGTCGCCTCGGCTGACCAGCCGGAAGCGTACGCAGACGATCTCGGTGTCGTCGGTGACCGGCGTGCCGAGCCGGGCCCAGTAGGCGGCGTGCCCGGCCCGCCACTCCTCGACGGAGCGGTCGCCCTCCCCCTCGGAGCGGGCGAAGTCCCAGGTCACCTCGGCGAAGCGGGTCACCTCGACACCGGTCACCTGGACCACGGCCACCAGGGAGTCCTGGTCGTCGACCACGACCAGGCGTTCGCCGACGTGCTCCAGTTCTTCGCGCTCCTCGGCGTACTCGGTGAGCAAGCCGGCGGTGGCGGTCTTCACCCCGCCCAGGACCAGGGTGTTGAGCCTCGCGCGAAGCTCGCCGGGCGTGCCGAGGGCGAGGGTACGTAGTCCGCCGACGCGTGGCCACATGACGCGAGGTTACCGGCCGGGGTGACGGGTTCCGGTGGGTTCTCGACGGGTGGAGAGTCCGCGTGGGAGCGGTACGGTCGATGCCCGACGAACGAGGAGATGTCGATGGCGGACCGACGCGCGGTGCTCATTCCCGGACGCGGCTACGACACCCGGTATCCGCTCTTCCTCTATCTGGGCGAGGCGCTGCGTCGACTCGGTTTCGGGCTGCACGGCATCGCCTGGCAGGTGCCGGAGGACTTCGATCCCAACACCATCGGCCGGTGGGTCTGCGACGAGGTCGCGCCGACGCTGACCGAGCGCACCGACCTGCTGGTCGGCAAGTCGCTCGGCTCGCTGGCCGCGCCGCTGGCGGTCGAGCGGCGGCTGCCCGCCGTCTGGCTCACGCCGCTGCTGCACCGGGGCGAGGTGGTCGACGCGCTGCGCCGGTCGACCGCGCCGTTCCTGCTGGTGGGGGGTACGGCCGACTCGTCCTGGGACGGTGGGATCGCCCGCCGGTTGACCCCGCACGTGCTGGAGATCACGGCTGCCGACCACGCGCTGATGGTGCCCGGGCCGCTGGCCCGGTCCGCCGAGGTGCTCGGCAAGGTCTGCACGGTGGTCGAGGATTTCGTCCGCTGACCCTCCCGGGCCGGCGGCGGGTGCCGGCTTCCGGCGGCTGGTGCTCGGCGGTGGCGGCTGTTCGCCGGCTGGTGTTCGGCGGTGGTTTCCCGGCGGCGGCGCGGCGGGGTTCGGTTGCTAGCAGGGGACCCCTGCTATGCACGAGGCGTTAATAAGGTGCCCTTCCTTTCACAAGTCGGTGCTGGTGAGCAGGCCGGTTACGCGGAGTTCGGCGCTCAGCGCCGGTGCGCAATCGACCACCACCGCAGAGGTGCCCACCGGTTCGGCGCCGCGCTTGGTGCAGATGTCGTAGAGCGCGCGGACCTGGGCGGCGGTGGCCACCCAGTCGTCCACGACCAGCACGCGGTCGCCGTGGCCGAGGTGCCGGTCGCGGACGGCCAGGTCGACCTGCCGACCCCGGAAGTCGGGCGGGCTCTGCGCCCAGGTCAGCGGCCCGGCGGGCAGCCGGCCGTCGCCCGCTTTGTGTGCCGCCACGAACCCGACGCCGAGCGCGGTGGCGGCCAGCGGCCCGAGCAGGAATCCGGTGACGGCCGGGGAGACGACCACGGTGGGCCGCGCGGACCGGAACGGTGCGACGAGCGCGGGACCGAGAGTGGCGAGTACGTCGGGGTCGCGCCACCAGCCGGAGATGTCACTGACCAGGTGGCTCGCCCCCGGACCGGGGTCGATCCAGCGGAACAGCTCGACCAGGCGGGCTCTCAACTCGGCGGACATCCCCTCATCCTGCGGCACACCGTGCCGACGAAGGCAGCGCCAGCCCGTGCCGACGAAGGCAGCGCCAGCCCGTGCCGACGAAGGCAGCGCCAGCCCGTGCCGACGAAGGCAGCGCCAGCCCGTGCCGACGAAGGCAGCGCCAGCCCGTGCCGACGAAGGCAGCGCCAGCCCGTGCCGACGAAGGCAGCGCCAGCCCGTGCCGACGAAGGCAGCGCCAGCCAGTCGCGGCGGGACCAGCGCCAACGCGCCTGCTGAGAGGTCGGCGCCAGCCCGTGACTGCGGGGGCCGGCTGGCCCACCTCGGATCGGATGATCGGCTTCACGTATCGCCTCAATTGCGGTCATACCAGCATGATCACGTTGACGTCGGATGTGCTTCTCTCGTTAGGGTCCGACCCGATTTGCTCTGCCGAGGAAAGGACCGGGCCGGTGACTGGTAGGCACTCTCGTAACCGCAGGATCACCTCGCCGGCCGGGTTGACGGCCACGGCGGTGCTCGCCGTCGCCCTCGCCGTCGGCGGGACGGTCGGTGCGGTGCGCCTGTCCGGCGACTCGGAGCCGGCCCGCCCGACCGCGATAGACCTCCCGACCATCCCGGACGCCACCGACCCGGCGACCGGCTCGCCGAGCGCGTCGCCGAGTGCCAGCCCGAGCCCGAGCGCCAGCACCAGTGCCTCGCCGAGCGCCACGGCGAGCCCGACGCCGGCCCGGACCACGCAGGCGCCGTCGCGGAGCAAGTCGCGTACGGCCAGCCCGACACCGAAGCCGACGGCCACGAAGACGACCGCCCGCCCGGCGGTGGACACCGGCTCCTGCGGCGCCTCGTTCTACTGGCAGGGCCAGATGACCGCCAACGGTGAGACGTTCAACCCGGAGGCGATGACCGCCGCGCACAAGACGCTGCCGTTCGACACCCGGGTACGCGTGACGAACCCCGCCAACGGCAAGTCGATCACCGTACGCATCAACGACCGGGGGCCGTTCATCGAGGGGCGCTGCCTGGACCTGTCCCGTGCCGCGTTCGCCAAGATCGCCTCGCTCGACCTCGGCCACATGCAGGTGCGCTACGAGGTGCTGGGCTGAGCCCGACCGGGCGGCGA
This sequence comes from Micromonospora craniellae, assembly GCF_014764405.1. Classification (NCBI taxonomy): domain Bacteria; kingdom Bacillati; phylum Actinomycetota; class Actinomycetes; order Micromonosporales; family Micromonosporaceae; genus Micromonospora; species Micromonospora craniellae. The sequence continues at coordinate 3,209,191 of NZ_CP061725.1, forward strand.
TCGGTGCGCGAGGTGATCCTCGCGGCCAGATCATTCTCGTCCGACGGGTCAGGTTCATTTTTTCGTTCACGTCCATCGGGCATGCTGTCCGGTGTACGCACGCAACTCCTCCAGCCGGGCCGCAGCCGGCTGAGCCCCGGATCCCGCGCCGGCCTCGGCGCGGCCCTTGTCCTGCTCGCGCTCGTCTCCGCCGTCGAGTTGGCGGACGGCCGGGCGGCGAACTACATCGCGTTGATGGTGGCCGCCCCGTTCCTGGCCGCGGCGCTGGCGTCCTGGCGGATCGTGCTCGGCGTCGGTGCCGCAGCCTCCGTGCTCGGTGCTTCGTTCGCGCTGGCCGAGGAGAACGTCTCGCTCTCCACGGCCGTTGCGGTGGCCGGTATCGCGCTGGGCACCGGGATCGCCGCGGCGGTGGCGGCGGTACGCCAGCGACAGGCCGAGCAGATCGCCGAGCTGTCGAAGCTCGCCGCAGTGGCCCAGCAGGCGGTGCTGCGTCCGCTCGGTCCCCGGGTGGGCACCCTGTCGGTGGCCGGGCGGTACATCTCCTCCACGGCGAAGGCGGAGATCGGTGGCGACCTCTACGAGGCCATCGACACCCCGTACGGCGTACGCATGATCATCGGGGACGTACGCGGCAAGGGTCTGGAGGCGGTCCGGCTGGCCAGCATCGTGCTGGGCTCCTACCGGCACGTGGCGTACGAGCGGTCGGACCTGCGCGGGGTGGTCGCGGACCTGGACCGGGCGGTGGCCCGCAGCGTGGGTGACGAGGACTTCGTCACCGCCGCGCTGGTGGAGGAGCGGGGCGGCACGCTCACCATCGTGAACTGTGGACATCCGGCGCCGTTGCTGCTGCGCCGGGGCGCGGTGATCCCGCTCGAACCGCCCGCACCGGCACCGCCGTTGGGCTTCATGCCGGTGGTCCGGCCGAGGGTGGAACGGCTGGAACCCGGCGACCGCCTGCTGCTGTTCACCGACGGGCTCGGCGAGGCCCGCCGGGACGGCGAGTTCTTCCCCACCGCCGACCGGGCGTGGCGGCTGCTCGGGCACGGCACGGTGGGCGACGGTCTGGCCTCGCTGGAGACCGCCCTGGTGGAGTGGGTGCACGGCCGGCTGGACGACGACATCGCCCTGGTCCTGATGGAGTACACCGGCTCGCCCGGCGGGGCGACTGCGGCGGTGCCGAGCTGGGAGGTCGGGGCGGCCGAGAGCTGACCCCGGTCGGCGGCGTCCGGCCGGGACCTGAGCTGGCCTCCGAGGTCGGGCGACGACGTCTGGCCGGTACCTGAACGGCAGGTGTGTAATCCCTGTCACTTCGGTATGTGGGTTGTCGCTGCCTACCTGCGAGTAATAGAGTCAGTGGTTACTGATCGGTAACACCTGTCCGGAAGCGGGGCCAGCGACATGACCCACTACAAGAGCAACCTTCGGGACCTCGAGTTCAACCTGTTCGAGGTGTTCGGGGCGGACCGGTCGTTCGGCCAGGAGCCGTACTCCGAGCTCGACGTCGACACGGCGCGGAGCTTCCTCGCCGAGATGGACCGCCTGGCCCGCGAAGACCTGGCCGCCAGCTACACCGACGGTGACCGTAACCCGCCGGTCTTCGACCCGGCCACCCACACCGCTCCGCTGCCGGAGTCGTTCAAGAAGTCGTACCGGGCGTTCATGGAGTCCGAGTTCTGGCGCCTGGACCTCCCCCCGGAGCTGGGCGGCACCAACGCCCCCCGGGCACTGTGGTGGGCGCTCGCCGAGCTGGTGCTCGGCTCGAACGCCCCGGTCTGGATGTACGCCTCCGGCCCGTCCTTCGCGCACGTGCTGCACGTCGAGGGCACCGGGCAGCAGAAGAAGTGGGCCAAGCTCTTCATCGACCGGCAGTGGGGCTCCACGATGGTGCTCACCGAGCCGGACGCCGGCTCGGACGTGGGCGCCGGCCGCGCGCGGGCCATCCCCCAGCCGGACGGCTCGTGGCACATCGAGGGCGTCAAGCGCTTCATCACCTCCGGTGACCACGACCTGAGCGACAACATCGTCCACTACGTACTGGCCCGTCCGGTCGGCGTGGAGGGCGTCGGCGGCCCCGGCACCAAGGGCCTGTCGCTGTTCGTGGTGCCGAACTACCACTTCGACGGGGACAGCGGCGAGCTGGGCGAGCGCAACGGCGTCTTCGCCACCAACGTCGAGCACAAGATGGGCCTCAAGGTCTCCAACACCTGCGAGCTGACCTTCGGCGAGCACGGCGTACCGGCCAAGGGCTGGCTGCTGGGCGACAAGCACGACGGCATCCGGCAGATGTTCATGATCATCGAGTATGCCCGGATGCTGGTCGGCACCAAGGCGATCGCCACCCTCTCCACCGGCTACCTGAACGCCCTGGAGTACGCCAAGAACCGGGTGCAGGGCGCCGACCTGGTCCAGCAGTCCGACAAGAGCGCCCCCCGCGTCACCATCACCCACCACCCGGACGTCCGCCGCTCGTTGCTGCTGCAGAAGTCGTACGCGGAGGGGCTGCGCGCCCTGGTGCTCTACACCGCCTCCTGGCAGGACAAGGTCGCCCTCGCCGAGTCGGCCGGTGACGAGAAGGCCACCAAGCTGGCCAAGCGGGTCAACGACCTGCTGCTGCCGCTGGTCAAGGGCGTCGGCTCGGAGCGGGCGTACGAGATGCTCGGGCACGAGTCGTTGCAGACCTTCGGTGGCTCCGGCTTCCTCCAGGACTACCCGTTGGAGCAGTACGTCCGGGACGCCAAGATCGACACCCTGTACGAGGGCACCACCGCCATCCAGAGCCTCGACCTGGTCTTTCGGAAGATCGTCCGGGACAACGGCAAGGCGCTCATGGTGGTCGCCGGGGAGATCCAGGAGTTCATCGCCACCGAGGCCGGCAACGGTCAGCTCAAGGAGGAGCGGCAGGCGCTCGGCAAGGCCCTCGCCGAGATCCAGACCATGCTCGGTGTGATGACCGGCTGGCTGGGCGAGGCGCAGGGCGGCGACGCCCGGTCCCTCTACAAGGTGGGGCTGAGCAGCCGCCGGTTCCTGCTGGCCCTCGGCGACGTGGTGGTCGGCTGGCTGCTGCAGAAGCAGGCGGACGTGGCGCTGAAGGCGCTGGCCGGCGAGGTCTCCGCGACCGACAAGGCGTTCTACACCGGCAAGGTGGCCGCCGCCCGGTTCTTCGCCCGCGAGGTGCTGCCCCGCGTCGGCGCCGACCGGCGCATCGTCGAGGGCACCGACCTGGACATCATGGACATCCCGGAGGAAGCGTTCTGATCCGGGTCGGCACCGTGCGGTGACGCGAAGCCGCAGCAAGGAGACAGCCGGTGGGGAATGTGCCCCACCGGCTGTTCCCGTTCGCGGCACGTCTCCTGCCCTCGGCGGGTCGCGGGGCCGCGGCCTTCGCGGTGCCAGGTCCGGGTGTCCCCACCCCGCCCAACGGACGCATCGGGACGGTCCTCGCGTCCGGGATTACCGGACCACCGCGCCGTGTGCCGGGTCGTGTTCACCGGTCGGCGGCGCGGGTAACCCCGCGGCGGACGGGTAACCGTCGCTGACCAGTCCGAGTACGCCCAGAGCAACCGCACGGGGGAGTGCCGCGCACATGGGCATTGGTAGTGGAATCTTCCTGATCGCGATCGGTGCGATCCTGACGTTCGCCGTCAGGGCCAACGTCTGGTGGGTCGACCTGCGGGCGGTCGGCTGGGTCTTCATCCTGGCCGGACTGACCGTGCTGCTCACCACGCTCTGGTTCTGGCAGGACCGCCGCAAGCGGGCCCGGACCCTGATCGTGGAGGAGAACCGGCTCTCCCATCCGACCGCAATGATGCCGCCGCCTCCCGACCCGCCGCCACCGACCGCGCCGCCGAGCTGATCGGTCCGCCGACCCGAGCCGGCGTCACCCCGACGGGTGGCGTCGGCTCAGGCCCTGTGTAAAAGCCCCTGGCCGGCCTGCGGCGGGCGCAGCCGACGACCGGCCGCATTGGGGATTCACGCAGGGCCTAGCCGCGCGCGGTGTGCCGGAGGTCGATCGGGGCGGTACCGCGTCCCAGTTCCGCCCAGGAGGGCACCGTGGGCCGGTGCCGCACCAGGTCGCTGGTGCGCAGCCCGTCTGGGTAGGCACCCTGCGGGTCGAGGGAGTCGGACAGCAGCGAGATACCGGGGTTGTGGGCGATCAGCAGGACGGTGCCGATGGACGGCTCGACCCGGCGCAGCAACGTCAGCAGGTCCTCCGGATGTGCCTCGTACGCGTCCGGTTCGTAGCGGACGATCGGGAACGGCCCGGCCGGACCGCCCTCCGCCGGCGAGCCGGTCATGCCCATCTCGACGTGGTGCCAGGTCTGCCGCGTCCGCAGCGCCGCAGAGCAGATCACCAGCTCCGGCAGCAGCCCGTGCCGGGCGAGCCAGGCGCCGGCCGCCGCCGCGTCCGCGCGTCCCCGCGCGCTGAGCGGCCGCTCGATGTCCGGGCCGTCCGCCGTGGGCTGTTCGGCCTTCGCGTGCCGTAGCAGCACGAGCATGCGTTGCTGTCCCGAGGCGTCCGTCATGCCACCAGCTTGCCCGATTGGCGATCTCCGTGCCGGGGTAAGTCCCTTGATGCCGCAACCTTATCCATGGCCGCGGCGGAGTGGATTGCAGCTTCGAGCCAAGGAGACGACGACATGGGTATCGGTGGCAGTATCTTCCTGATCGCGCTGGGCGCGATCTTCGCGTTCGCCGTGGAGGCGGAGATCGGCTGGCTCAACCTGAGCGTCGTCGGCTGGGTGCTGATGCTCGCCGGTGTGGCCGGCCTGATCGTCACCCTCTACTTCTGGAACTCGCGGCGCCGTCCGGTCGTCGCGCCGGTACGCGAGGAGCGGGTGGTAGCCGAGCGCCCCCTACCGGTGCAGGACAACCGGGTGGTGCAGGAGTACCGCGAGGTGCGCCGACCCGACCCGATGGTCTGATCTGCCCGAGACACAGCGGGGTGGCGGAACGATCTGCCACCCCGTTGTCGTTCCGCCCGCGTTCGCTCAGGCGAACAGCGCGAAGTAGATCGCGATGTGGTGGCAGATCGCCGCGACCAGCGTGCAGGCGTGGAAGAACTCGTGATGACCGAAGACCGTGGGCCACGGGTTCGGCCGGCGCAGCGCGTAGAAGACCGCCCCGACGGTGTAGATGCCACCGCCCACGGCGAGCAGCACCAGGGCGGTGACTCCGCCGTGACGCAGAATGTCCGGCAGCATTCCCACGGACACCCAGCCGAGCGCCAGGTAGAGCGGAGCGGAGAGCCAGCGTGACGCGTGCGGCCAGATCAGTTTCAACGCCACCCCGCCCAGGGCGCCGCCCCAGACCACCGAGAGCATGATCACGGCGGCGCGGGTCTCCAGCAACAGGACGCAGAACGGTGTGTACGTACCGGCGATGAACAAGAAGATCATCGAATGGTCCATCCGGCGCATCACCTGGTATCCGCGTGTCGACCACACTCGACGGTGATACAGCGCGCTGGTGCCGAAGAGACCGCAGACGGTGAGGCTGTAGACGGCGGTGCTGATCAGAGGTGTCCAGCCGGGGCGGGCAGCGGCGATCGAGCAGAGCACGATGCCGCAGACCAGTGCGACGAAGAACGCGTACGTGTGCAGCCAGCCGCGCATCCGGGGTTTCCCGATGTCGACCGGCTTGAGCCGGGGCCGTGCTGAGGTGGTCACGGCATCAGGTTACGACACCGTAGGTTACCTTCGGGTAGTGCAACGCGTCACGCCGTCCCACCAGCAGTCGACGCGCTGGTGGGTGACCGTCGGACAGGATGGCGACATGCGGATCAGACCGGTCGGCGCGCACGCCCTCCTGCTCGACCTCACCCCACCGCCGACACCCAGTCCCGGCGACGCCACAGCCCCGGGCGGCAATGCCGACGGCGGGACGGTCGCCGGGCTGGTCGAGGCGTGGCGAGCCGAGCTGTGGCGTCGTCGCGCGCAGGGCGACCTAGTCGCCACCGAGATCGTGCCCGCCGCCACGACCGTCCTGCTCGACGGCGTGCCGGACCCCGGGAGCACCGCCACCCGAATCGCCCGCTGGACCCCCACCCTCCGCCCCGAGCCCACGCCCGGCGCGGCCTACCCCACTCCACCCCGTCGATCATGGAGTTGTGGCTGCGACAAAGAGTCACACAACAAGACAAAATCTCGACCACAACTCCATGATCGACGCAGGGAGTCCGCGGCGGACCTTGCGGTGGAGCTCGCGGAGGACCTCGCAGCGGCGAGGTCCTCGGCAGGGGGCGGGGCGGGGGACGGGGACGCGGTGGGGGCTAGTAGCGGTGGTGGGGGGCTGGTTGAGGTTCCGGTCAGCTTCGACGGGGAGGATCTGCCGCGGGTCGCCGAACTTTGGCGGGTGGACGTACCGGCGGTGGTGCACCAGCTGCGGGAGACCGAGTTCCGGGTGGCGTTCTGTGGCTTCGCGCCCGGCTTCGGGTACCTCACCGGGCTGCCCGCCGAACTGGCGGTGCCCCGGCTGGCCACCCCCCGTCCCCGGGTACCGGCCGGTGCGGTCGGGCTGGCCGGGCCGTACGCCGGGATCTATCCGAGCGCTTCGCCCGGCGGCTGGCTGCTGGTCGGACGGACCGGGCTGACCCTGTTCGACGTGACGGCCGATCCGCCCGCCCTGCTCACGCCCGGCACCCGCGTCCGGCTGGTGCCGGCGTGACCGGCGGCCCGCCACCCGCTGGCGTGACCGGCGGCCCGCCACCCATCGGCGATTTTTCCGCTGCGCCGCCGCGAGGGGAGATCGAGGTGCTGCGGGCCGGGGCGTTGACCACGGTGCAGGACCAGGGACGTGTCGGCTGGGCCCACCTGGGGGTGCCGCGTTCCGGTGCACTCGACCCGGCGGCGCTGCGGCTGGCCAACCGCCTGGTCGGCAATCCGGAGTCGGCGGCCGGACTGGAGATCACGCTCACCGGCTGCGACCTGCGGGTGAACCGGGCCACCACGGTCGCGGTGGTGGGCGCCGAGGCCGACGTGTGGATCGGTCCGCGGCCCGGCGACACCGGTCGCCCGTTGGCCGTACCCGGCGGGACGGTGCTCCGGATTGGCCCCGCCCGACGGGGTCTGCGCTGCTGGCTGGCGGTGGCCGGAGGCATCGCGGTCGACCCGGTGCTGGGCAGCCGGTCCACGGACACGCTCGCCGGGCTCGGGCCGGCACCGCTGCGCGACGGTGACCTGCTGCCGCTGGGTGTCGCTCCCGGACCGCCCGCGCCGGTCGATCTCACCGTGCCACCGTCGTTCCCGGCGGAACTGCGCCTCACGGTGCGCCTCGGTCCTCGGCAGGACTGGTTCACCTCGGCGGCGCTGGACCGGCTGCTCGGCACGGCGTACCAGGTGAGCCCGTTGAGCAACCGGGTCGGTGCGCGACTGGCCGGCGCGCCGCTGCCCCGCGCGGCGGCCGGGGAACTGCCCAGCGAGGGCATCGTCCTCGGCGCGGTGCAGGTGCCGGCGGACGGCCAACCGTTGGTCTTCCTCGCCGACCATCCCACCACCGGTGGCTATCCGGTCATCGCGGTGGTGGACGACGTGACCCTGCTCGCGCAGGCCCGTCCAGGCACTACGGTGAGATTTTATGGACCTGAACGCTGACCTCGGTGAGGGATTCGGTACCTGGCGCCTCGGCGACGACGAGGCACTGCTGGACCTGATCACCTCCGCCAACGTCGCCTGCGGCTTCCACGCCGGGGACGCGCCCACGATACGCCGGGTCTGCGCCACGGCGGCGCAGCGCGGTGTCGCGATCGGTGCCCAGGTCGGCTACCGGGACCTCGCCGGCTTCGGCCGGCGGGCGATCGCGTACGAGTTCGCCGAATTGCGTGACGAGGTGCTCTATCAGCTCGGCGCGCTCAACGCGTTCTGCCGGGCGTACCGCACCGGGGTCCGCTACCTGAAGCCGCACGGGGCGCTCTACCACGCGGCGGCGGGCGAGGAGATGCCGGCGGCGGCAATCGTCGCGGCGGTCGACGACTTCGACCGGGACCTGCCGCTGCTCTGCCCGCCCGGCTCGGTGCTGGCCCAGCTCGCCCAGGGTGCCGGGATGCGCGTGGTGGCCGAGGGGTTTGCCGACCGCAACTACCTGCCCAACGGGAGGCTGGTGCCACGTACCTCGGCCGACGCGCTGGTCACCGACCTGCAGGAGGTGGCAAACCGGGCGGTTCGGATGGCCACCGAGCGGGCGGTGATCGCGGTGGACGGGAGCACGATCCCGTGCGTCGTCGAGTCGATCTGCCTGCACGGCGACAGCCCCGGGGCGGTCGCCGCCGCGAAACTCGTCCGCGCTGCCCTCATCGACGCCGGAGTGACGCCGACCGCGTTCAGCTGAGTGATGTTAGGAGGGGTCCCCTGCTATACCGCAGGCGTTAACAGGGGGCCCTTCCTTTCACCGAGGTGTCAGCCGGCGTCCATGCCGCGCAGGACCAGCGGGAGGCGGGTGGGGCCGTCGGCGACCACTCGAAGCGGGACGCCCCAGTCCTGGCGGGTCAGGTGGCAGGCCGCGTGCTCCACGTCCGCGTCGCAGGTCGCCGCCTGGGCGGTCACCTGGAGCACGCCGTCGGTCACCGAGCCGTCGACCACCAGGCGGCGGGACAGCTCGGTGCCGGTGCCCGCCCCCTCCACCAGCAGCTCCGGCGGTGACGCGGAGACGACCAGCCGGGTCGACGGGCCGTACGTCTCGTCCAGCTTCTGCCCCGGCGCCGGAGTGAAGACGACGTCCAGCACGACCTCCCCGGCGGCCAGGTCGGTCGGCTTGCGCTCAGCGCGGTGCCGGGGGCCGTCAACGGTGTCCGCGCCGGCCGCCGAGAGCGCACCCGGGGCCAACAGGGTGATCCGGTGCGCGGACGACTCCACCACCAGCACCGCGCCGTCGGGCGTGAGCACCAGGTCGCTCGGTTCGCCGAGTCCGGTGGCCACCGTGGAGACCCAGTCGGCCGCCGGGTCGTAGCGGCGCACCGCGCCGTTGTAGGTGTCGGCGATCAGCACCGACCCGTCGGGCAGCGCGCAGACGCCGAGCGGATGCTGGAACAGCGCCTGCGCCGCCGGCCCGTCCACGTGACCGAAGTCGAACAACCCCTGACCCACGGCGGTACCCAGGACGCCGTTCTCGACGTACCGGACGGCGCTGGTCTCGCTGTCGGCGATCCAAAGGCGGGTGCCGTCGGCGGAGACCGAGAGGCCGGACGGCTGCGCCAGCCACGCCTCGTCCAGCGGCCCGTCCCGCAGCGCCTCCACGGTGGTGCCGGCGTACATGCCGACGGTGCGCTTGATCGGGTCGAACCACCAGAGCTGGTGGATGCCGGCCATGGCGATCACGATCCGGTCGTCGTACCAGGCAAGATCCCAGGGGGAGGAGAGGTCGATGGAGAGCGCGTCGTGCGCGTGGTCGTCGACCGTGGAGCGCCACTGCCGGCCGGTGCCGGCCACGGTGACCACCTCACCGCTGGCCAGCCGTACGCCGCGCAGCAGGTGGTTGACGGTGTCGGCGACCACCAGGTCGTAACCGGCGACCTCGGCGACGTGCTCTGGCAGCAGGCACAGGCCCTGCGGCTCGGAGAAGGTGGCGGCCCCGGCCGGCCCGTCGCCCCGGCCCCGACTGCCGGTGCCGATGGCGCGGACCACCGTCTCGCCGTCGTCGGCCAGCTCGACCACCCGGTGCCGGGCCGAGTCCGACACCAGCAGGCCGCCGTCGGGCAGGGCCACCGCCTTGCCCGGGAAGCGCAGGGTCGTCCGTGGCTCGGCCGGCGGCACGTACGGGCCGTCGCCCCGGCGCAGCGTGCCCTTCGCCTCGTGGGTGGCGATCAGGTCGTCGATCAGTCGGGCCAGCCCCTCGGCGTGGCCCTCGCCGGCCATGGTGGCCACCACGTACCCCTCCGGGTCGACGACCGCGAGGGTCGGCCAGGCGCGGGCCGCGTACTGCTGCCACATGTCCAGCTCGGGGTCGTCGAGCACCGGGTGATGCACGCCGTACCGCTCGACGGCGGCGGCCAGGGCGTCCGGGTCCTTCTCGTGCTCGAACTTGGGTGAGTGCACGCCGATCACGACGAGGACGTCGGCGTACTTCTCTTCGAGCGGGCGCAGCTCGTCCAGCACGTGCAGGCAGTTGATGCAGCAGAAGGTCCAGAAGTCCAGGATCGTGCAACGACCCCGCAGATCCGCCAGACGCAGGTGCTTGCCGCCCGTGTTCAACCAGGCCCGCCCTCGAAGCTCGGGTGCCCGTACGCGTGCACTCATGGACCCCATCGTGCCCTACCGGCGGGCACCGACCGGCCGGACCTCGCCCGTCTGCTGCGGATCCGAACACCGAGGGCGGGGCACGGTCAGTGTGCCCCGCCCTCGGTGTGACGCGATCAGCTCTCGGTTGCCGGCTTCAGGCAGAGGAACGGGTTCGTCGAGACGCCACGGAGCTCCACCAGCGGCATGGCCGGGTCGGGGCAGCTGTCCTTCGACTCGACCTTGGACACCACGGTGAACGCGTCCGTCTCGCCACAGTTGGCGGACACCGCGCTGTTACCGGACCGCTTGACACAGGAACCGACCGCCGGGTCGAAGTTGCCCGCCTCGTTCGATCCGCCGATCTTGCCGAGAAGCAGTAGCAGGCCGAGCGGGATGGCGAGGATGAGCACGGCGGCGACCAGCACCGCGGCGAGGACCCGACCGTTGCGGACCTTCGGCGCCGGGGTCTCCGGAGCCGGCTCGGCGACCGGCTTGAAGGAGTCGAAGCGACCCTGTTCCGAGTCGGTCGACCCGGAGTCGGTGCCGGTGTTCGCGCCCCACTGCGGCGGGGCCTGCCCCGGCGGCGGGAACGCCGCGGTGTGGTCGGTGCCAGGCTCCGGACGTTTGGTGCCGTAGGTGCCCCCCGGACGCTCGGACGGACCGCCGAAGCGGTCACCGCCCGGACCGCCGAAGGGGTCGCCACCGGGCGGACCGCCAAAGCGGTCACCGGGTGCGCCGCCGAAGGAGGGGGCAGCGCCCGGGCCGCCGAACGGGTCGCCACCGGGGTGGTCGCCGAAGCGGTCGCCGCCGGGCGGGCCGCCGAACGGGTCGGCGGGGCGTTCCGGCTCCGGGTGCGGCTTGGTGCCGTTGACCGGGCGGTTGGTCGGCGGCGAGTCGGCGAAAAAGGGCATCCCTGCTGGGAAGGCCGGTGGCGCCACCGGTGGGCCGGGAGCAGCGGACCCGGAGAAGGCGTTCGGCCCGCCGGCCGGTGGCTCGCGGTCGGCGAAGTGTGGCTCCGGGCTCTGGTCGAACCGGGGTACCGGTGGCTCGTCCCGCTCCGGGGTCGACTCGCCGGGCTGGTCGGTGTGGGCAGGGCGGCCGTACACCCGCGACTGCGGGGAGGATGACCCGCCAGGGTGTGCCGAGTGGTCGGCGGGTGGCGTCACCCGGCTGGCCAGCGGCACTGACGCGCTCGCGGAGACCCCGCCGGGGGCGGCCGCCGGCGGGATCGCCCGGCCGGCCTCGGGGGAGGTGCGGGGCGCGGGGATGACCGGCGCGGCAGCCGACTGCGGGTCGTCGTGCCGTGGCTCGGGTTGGCCCCAGGCCACGCCGCCGTCCGGCTGGTCGCCGGGGCGGTTGCTGGGCCCGGCCTGGTCGATGCCGTACGCCGCCGGCTGGCCGTAGTCGGTGGGCTGGCCGTAGTCGGCGGGCGGCGCGGCGGCCAGGCTGGCCCCGGGCACCCGCTGCTCCTGCGGCGGCAACGGCACCTTGTTGTTCGGGGAGATGCCCGGGGCCGGCGCCGGCTGGTAGATCGGGGTGTCCCCGGCCCGGCCCGGGGCTGCGACGTCGGCCCGGCCGGAGCCGGCCTCTGCCGATCCTCCGCTGCTGCCCCACGCCTCGCCGGGCGCCCACGGCTCCACATCGGTCAGCGCGGGTCGGTCGGCGGTGGTACGCGAGGGCAGCGGCTCTCCGCCGGGTGCCCAGGTCGGTGGCGGGCCGGCGTCGGCGGGGCGGGCCGATCCGCTGGCGGATTCGGCTGGGGCCCACGCCGGGGCGGACTGCTCCGCCGACGCCGGCGACCACTGCGGTCGCTCCTCGGCCGCCGCGCGGGCGCTTGCCCAGTCGGCCGGCGCGTCCGGCTGGGGGGTGGCCCAGTCGGGCTGTGCCGGGCGGTCGCCGCCCTGGTGCCAGCTCTCGGCTGGCTGGTCGCCGGGCCAACCGGAGGCGGGCTCCCGCTGTTGGCCGGTGGCCCAACCGGGCTGTTCCTGCTGCTCGGACTGCCACGCGCCGGGTCGGCCCGGCTCGTCGACACCGGGCTGGTGCGGTGCCGGGGGGTGGGGTTGGGGAACCTGTGCGGTGGCCCGGGCCGGGGGTTCTGCGCGTCCCGCTGCCGGCGGGTCGGCCGGCGCCCAGTCGGGCTGTGCCGGCTCGGCCGAGGGCGCGGCACCCCATCCGGGGGTGTGATCGCCGCCTCGTGGTGCGGCGGCCCACTCCGGCTGCTGGCCGGCACTCCAGCCGGTGGGCTGCCCCGTGGGCGGCTGCGCGGCGGCCCAGTCGGGCTGACCGGACGTGGGCTGGTGGGGCGTCCACTCCGGCTGCTGGGGAGCGTCCGATGTGGTGGGGCCGCCCCAGGTCGGGTTCTGCTGTCCGCCGGTGGCCCAGGCGGGCTGGTCCGGAGTGGACTGCGCGGCGGGCGTGGCCCAGGTCGGTGGGGCCTGGTCGGCCTGGCCGGGCCACTGCTGCTGAGCCTGCTCCCAGTTGCCGGGGGGCGGGGAGTCCGCCTGTCGGGTCGCCTGCGCGCTGCCCCACTGGGCACCCTGCTGGTTCGCCCAGGAGGGTGCGGGTGCGTCGGGTCGCAGGGGCGGTGGGGGAGCCCAGCCGAGGTCGGGGGCGGTTGCGCCGTACCCGCCGTCCGGCTGAGCCGATCGGTCGCCGTACGGCACCGGTCCGCCGCCCGGCGGCACCTCGTCCGGCTCCTGGCCGGGGCGGTGCGGGCCCTCGGACGTCATGTGTGCGCCTCCTCCATCACATGTCGGCCGCCGTCGCCGATGGTTTCGGCAGGCAGCCGGCGGGTGCCGGCGTACCGGCCGTGCCGGCTCCCCGCACCGTATCCCGGTGGCCGCCGAAGGGCTCTCGGGGAGCGTCCGTCGTCACCGTCCGTCGCCGATCGGTGTCGAGGTGCTTCTATCGCCTCGACCTCTCTCGGCCGTGGACGACGACCGTGCCCCACCGTACCGGGCGCTGCGGCGGGGCGGTATCCCGGTGTCAATGGCCGGTCGAACGCCGACGACCCGCCCGGGTCACCCCGGCGGGTCGTCGATCTGGAGGAGGTGATTAACGTCGTGTGGCGTCAGTGCATGTGACGCTGGGCGATGACAAGGATCTCGTCGCGGACCGCAGGCGAGTTCGCGGAGCGTAGGGCCCGCTCGATGGCGCGGGCGCGGCGGCTGGCGTCGCGGCGGCTACGGATTCGCTCGATCATGCTCATGGGGGTTCTCCTCCTGCTATTCGGTTGTCGGCCCCTCGATGTCCCTATTGAACCTCATGCTCGGCGGAACATCCAGCGATTCTTAGGTGAGCTGTGCCACCAGCCTACGAATCTAAGGTCGCCTGCCGTAGTGATGAATTTTTCTTCAACAAACGGCAACGGCCGGTGTGCCGGGCGTTGACCCGTGGCACACCGGCCGTCGCGGAGCGGATCAGGTCCAGGCGAGCAGCGCCGCCTCGGGGTCGGCGAGGAAGTCGCCGATGTCGCGCAGGAACTTCGAGCCCAGCTCACCGTCGATGATGCGGTGGTCGAAGGAGAGGCCGAGCGTGGTGACCAGGCGCGGCTTGACCTTGCCCTTGTGCACCCAGGGCATTTCCCGGACCGCGCCGAAGGCCAGGATCGCCGACTCTCCCGGCGGCAGGATCGGCGTACCGGTGTCCACCCCGAACACCCCGACGTTGGTGATGGTCAGGGTGCCGCCGGACATGTCGGCCGGTGAGGTCTTGCCGGCCTTCGCGGTCTGCACCAGGTCGGTCAACGCGTCGGCCAGCTCGCGCAGGGTGAGTCGACCGGCGTCCTTGACGTTCGGCACGATCAGGCCCCGCTCGGTGGCTGCCGCGATACCGAGGTTGACGTACTCCTTGACGACGATCTCGTCACCGGCCCAGGTCGAGTTGACCATCGGGTGACGTTTGACCGCCAGCAGCACCGCCTTGGCGACCAGCAGTAGCGGTGAGACGCGTACGTCCCGCCACTCCCGCCGGCCGCGCAGCCGGTCCAGCGCCTTCATCGCCCGGGTCACGTCCACGGTCAGGAACTCGGTGACGTGCGGGGCCGTGAAGGCGGAACGGGACATGTTCTCGGCGGTGAGCTTGCGTACCCCCTTGACCGGGATGCGCTGCTCGCGGTCGGCGCCGAAGCTCGCCGCCGCCGCGAGCGCCGCGGTGACCGTCAGCGGCTCCGCCACGGCCGGTGCCGCCGCCCGCTGCACGTCCTCGCGGGTGATCGAACCCGACGGGCCGGACCCGGTCAGCGTGTTCAGGTCCACGCCGAGATCCTTGGCGAGCTTGCGCACCGGCGGCTTGGCCAGCACCGCGCCGGCGAGCCGCCCGTTGCCGTTCACCGCCGGAGCGGGCGACACCGGCGCGACCGGAGCCGATGCGGGTGTGGCCGGAGTCGATGCGGGCGCGACCGGTGCCGCAGTGGCCTGGGCCGGGACGGCGCCCTTGCGGGGGCGGCGCTTGGCCGCAGTGGTCCGTGGGCCGTAACCGACCAGGACTGCGGTGCGGCCACCCGGCGCCGGACCGCCGATCAGGCCCGGCTCCACCGCGCCCTCGGCTGGCGCAACCTCGACGGCCGCCAGCGAGGCCGCCGAAGGGGTGGGCAGGTCACCGGCGGGCGTGCCGGTCGTCGAGGACTCGATCGGCCCGGCCCCCGGATCGGTGTCGATCGCGATGATCGGCGTACCGACCTCGACCGTGGTGCCCTCCGGGTGGAAGATCGCGTGGACCTGACCGGCCCACTTCGCCGGGATCTCCACCGCCGCCTTGGCGGTCTCCACCTCGACGATCGGCTGGTTCAGCTCGATCGTGTCGCCCACCTTGACGAGCCAGCCGAGGATCTCGCCCTCGGTCAGGCCCTCGCCCAGGTCGGGCAGGTTGAACTCCTTGATCCGGGACATGCCGCTCACCAGCCGAAGGTGCGGTCGACGGCGTCGAGCACCCGGTCGAGGTCGGGCAGGTACTCCTCCTCCACCCGGGCGGCCGGGTAGGGGGTGTCGAAGCCGGCCACCCGCAGCACCGGGGACTCCAGCGAGTAGAAGCACTCCTCGGTGATCCGGGCCGCGATCTCCGCACCGAGACCCACGTTGGACGGTGCCTCGTGCACCACCACCGCACGGCCGGTGCGCCGCACCGACTCGTAGACCACGCCGAGGTCCAACGGGGAGAGCGTGCGCAGGTCGATGATCTCCAGCTCACGGCCGTCCTCGGCGGCGGCGGTCGCCGCGTCCAGGCAGGTCCGCACCATCGGGCCGTACGCCAGCAGGGTGACGTCGGCACCGGCCCGCGCCACCCGCGCCGAGTGCAGCGGGTACGCCTCGGAGATCGGGGCGTCCAGGTCGACCTGCCCCTTCTCCCAGTAGCGCCGCTTCGGCTCCAGGAACACGATCGGGTCGTCCGAGGCGATGGCCTGCTGGATCATCACGTACGCGTCCTGCGGGTTGGCGCAGGAGACGACCTTCAGCCCGGCGGTGTGCGCGAAATACGCCTCGGGAGACTCCGAGTGGTGCTCCACCGCGCCGATGCCGCCGCCGAACGGGATGCGGATCACCATCGGGATGTTCAGCTTGCCGCGCGAGCGGTAGTGCATCTTGGCCACCTGCGACACGATCTGGTCGTACGCCGGGTAGACGAAGCCGTCGAACTGGATCTCGCAGACCGGGCGGTAGCCACGGATGGCCAGGCCGACCGCGGTGCCGATGATGCCGGACTCGGCGAGCGGGGTGTCGATCACCCGCTGGTCGCCGAAGTCCTTCTGCAAGCCGTCGGTGATCCGGAAGACGCCGCCGAGCTTGCCGACGTCCTCGCCCATGATGACGACCTTCGGGTCGTTCTCCAGGGCACGGCGCAGACCGGTGTTGAGGGCCTTGCCGAGGGTGAGCGTCTCCGTGGCCATCAGTGCGCGCTCCCCTCGAACGACTCCAGGTACCGGCTGAACTGCGCGCGCTGCTCGTCCAGCAGCGGCGACCCGTTGGGGTAGACGTGGTCGAAGAGGGTGGTGGGCTCCGGGTTCGGCATGGCCAGCACCCGCTCCCGCAGGTCCACGGCCTCGCGGCGGGCCTGCTCGTCGATCTCGGTGAAGAAGCCGGCGTCGGCGATCTTCTCGCGTTCCAGGAACGCCTTCATCCGGGCGATCGGGTCCTTGGCCTGCCAGGCCTCGACCTCGCTGGCGATCCGGTAACGGGTCGGGTCGTCGGAGGTGGTGTGCGCACCCATCCGGTAGGTGTACGCCTCGATCAGGCTCGGGCCCTGCCCGTGCCGGGCGTTGTCCAGCGCGTGCCGGGTCACCGCGTACGTGGCCAGCACGTCGTTGCCGTCCACCCGGATGCCGGGGAAGCCGAAGCCGGCGGACCGCCGGTAGAGGGGGATGCGGGTCTGCCGCTCCAGCGGCTCGGAGATGGCGTACTGGTTGTTCTGGCAGAAGAACACCAGCGGGGCGTTGAACACGCCGGCCCAGACGAACGACTCGTTGACGTCGCCCTGGCTGGTGGCGCCGTCACCGAAGTACGCGATGACCGCCTCGCCGTCGTCGGTGCCGGTCTTGCCGTCCATCGCGACGCCCATGGCGTACCCGGTCGCGTGCAGGGTCTGCGCCCCGATGACGATCGTGTACATGTTGAACTTGAACTCGTTCGGGTCCCAACCGCCCTGGTCGACCCCGCGGAACAGGCCCAGCGGCATGATCGGGTCGATGCCCCGGCAGTAGAGCACGCCGTGCTCGCGGTAGGTGGGGAACGCCATGTCCTGGGTCCGCAGCGCCCGGCCGGAACCGACCTGGGCCGCCTCCTGGCCGAGCAGGCTCGCCCAGATGCCCAGCTCGCCCTGCCGTTGCAGGGCCGTCGCCTCGGCGTCCAGCTTCCGCACCAGCACGAGGTCGCGGTAGAGGCCGCGGTACTCCTCGTCGGTGAAGTCGACGCGGTACTCGACACCGTCCGGGCCGGTCACGCTGTCGATGCGCGCACCCTCCGGGGTGAGCAGTTGTACCAGTTCCGGGTCGCCGGTCACGGCTTTCCTGGATCGGGGTGCGGCTCGCCGGCCGCGGGGGCCGGCCCCCGGGTCGCCCTTTGCCATCCGTCTCTCCCTGTCGTGTCTGCGTCGGCACCGGGGGGTCACCCGGCCACGCGACTCGTGCGCCCGCCCCGGCTGGTGCCGGGATCGGTTTCTGGCGGCCACGCATAGCCCCGGTAGGGGTTGCCGCGTGGCGTGAGCCGGATTCATGGCCGAACCCGGTTCGGGAGCGCCGGCGCCCAGTCGCGCCTACCGCGTGGGTGCGCGGAGGTCCCGGCTGCGCTGCCGTCGTGGCTCCATATTCGCATCAGAGGTGAGCCCTCCCACACTCCACCTGCGCCGCATCCCGGTACCGGTCCGCTTCGTTACCTGAAATGCCGGTGTGCCGGGTCGAACGCCGCGCGACCGATCCGGTGATGGTTTGCCACCATTCGGCCAGATAAGCATGTCGACACGCGGTGTGGGGTTGGCTGACGGAGAGTCACTGAACCACGCTGTTCGCGCGGGCCCCGAACCAGCTCAGGCGGTCCGCCGGGGCTGCGTCGGCGGCCCCGGCCAGGGTCGACGACGAGGAGTGCGCGGTGTCCGAACCAGGTGAGGGTCCCGGAGGGCCGTTCCTCGGCCGGCACCCGGCACCCGGCGGTTACCGCCGGGTGGTGGGCGCCCACCGTGCCGCGCGTACCGCCACGCCGTCGCGGGGCTACCTGCTGACCGTGGCGCTGCTCGCCGGGACGGCCTCGATGCCGGTGCTCGCCGCGATCAGCACCGGGTCGGCGACGGTCGGCAGCACCGCGCTGCCGGGCAGCAGCACACCGCCGTTCATCCCGACGCCCTCGATCGGCCCGGTGGTGATCCCGCCACCGCCCGGCGGTGCCCCGACGACCGTGGCGCCGGCGCTGCCGTCGGTCGGCCCGGCCGCCCCGCCCACCGGCCCCGAGCCGGCGCGGCGTCCGATGCCCGCCGCACTGCCGTTCGCGCCGCCGCCGGGCCACCGCCCGGAGCCGCCGGCCCCGCGCCCCGCGCCCCGACCGCCCGCCACCAAGCCGCCCCCGGTGCCGTCCCCGGCTCCGACACCGAGTCGTACGCCGAGACCCACCCCCTCGCCGAGCCCGCCGCCGACCGCGTCGCCCTCGCCGTCGCCGACGGACCCGCCCTCCTCCCCGACGGCCTCGGCCGACCCGAGCATCTCCACCGACCCGGGCACCACGCCGGATCCGTCGGAGTCCACCGGCCCGACCGCCTCGGGTGGACCGACGGAGTCGACCGGCCCGACCACCTCGACCGGCCCGACCACCTCGACCGACCCGCCGTCCGAGCGCTGAGAGCCCGGGGCTTCAGCCCTGGCTCGGGCGCGGCGGGTCGGGTCGCAGCATCGGTGGAGCGGCCCGCCGGCACCAGGAAGCCCGGCGTGCTGGTCACCTTGCGATGGAAGTTGCGCGGGTCGAGGACGGTCCCCAGACCGTCTCGTAGACCGCCCGTAGCTGGGCCACCGTGAACTCGGCCGGGCAGAACGCGGCGGCCAGCGGCGTGTACTCCAACTTGGCCCGGGCCCGCTCCAGGCCGTCGGCGAGGATCCGCTCGTGGTCGAAGGCGAGCTGACCCGGGTCCAGCCGCGCCAGCGGAAGCCACTCGGCCGAGGCGGCGTCCGTGCCGCCGCCGATCAGGCTCGCGTGCTCGCTGCCGCCGAGGCCGAGAAGGACCGGATGCTGGCCGCCGCGAAGGCCGAGGGCGTACGCGCCGTCGGGCACGCCGAGGCCGAGGCGGAGGCGGCCCGACTGGCCGCGTACGCGGAGCTGCCGCCGGACGTGCTGCGAGCCCTGACCGTCCGGGAAATCGCCGGTCAGTTGCCGCAGATCGGTCAGCTCACCGTCACTCCGGACATGCTGACCGACCTGCTCGGTCGGCTGGAACCCGGCCGATGAGCGCCGACCGGGCCCCGACAGGTGGGCCGGGCCGGGATTGGCCCCCCGCGTGGTGATGGTCAGCCGTCGCAGCGAGCTGGACGAGCTGCTGGCCCGACACGGCACCCGGGCAGCCGCCGACTGGTACCTGGCCGCCCGGGGACGGTCGCTGGCCGAGGTGGTCGACCGGCACGAGGCACTGGCTGCGGCGCTGACCACGGTCGGCGCCACCGTGCCGGCCGACTGGCGGCGCGGCGCGGTGGACCGCGACGACCTGCCGCGCTTCCTGTTCGCGCCGGAGGACATCGTGATCGCCGTCGGGCCGGACGGACTGGTCGCGAACGTGGCGAAGTACCTGACCGGGCAGCCGGTGATCGGAGTCGACCCGGAGCCGGGCCGCAACGCCGGGGTGCTGGTCCGGCACCGGGCGGACGGGCTGGCCGCGCTGCTGCCGGCGGTGGCGGCGCAGCGCGCGGTGACCCGCTCCCGGGTGACGGTCCGCGCCGCGCTCGACGACGGGCAGCAACTTCTCGGCCTCAACGAGGTGTACATCGGCCACGCCTCCCACCAGTCCGCCCGCTACCTGCTCTCGGTGCCGGTGGACGGGCGCGAACGACGGGAACGGCACTCCTCCTCCGGCGTGGTGGTCGGCAGCGGTACGGGGGCGACCGGCTGGTGCGCGTCCATCGCACGCGACCGTCCGGGGGCACCGCGCCCGCCCGCGCCGGAGGAGGCGGCGCTGTGCTGGTTCGTCCGGGAAGCTTGGCCGTCCCCGGTGACCGGCGTGGGTCTCACCGCCGGCCGCCTCGACGACGGCGACCGGCTGGAGTTGACCGCCGAGTCCGACGGTCTGGTGGTCTTCGCCGACGGTCTGGAGGCCGACCGGCTCACGCTCGACTGGGGGCAGCGCCTCACCGTCGACGTCGCGCCCCGCCGACTCACCCTGGTCGAGTCGTGACGCGTTCAGCCGTCGTCGGCGAGGCGGTGCCGGTTGGCCTCGATCCAGGCGTCCAGGGCGGCCGGGTCGTCCGGGTCGACGCCGTCGGCCATCAACTGGGCGACGGCGGCGGTCGCCGGGCTGCGCCGCTCACCGGTGGCGTAGAGCCGGACGAACTCCGGCACCATCTCCTCGATCGCGGTGTCCGTCGCGGTCGCCGCCGACTCGGGCAGTCCGCGCTTGCGGGCCGCGTACCCGGCGAAGGCGCGCAACACCCGGGGCAACATCGCCGCGTCGTCCATGTCCAGTACGGCCCGCCGGTGCACCCAGTCGAGCAGGAACAGTCCGGCCACGGTGGGGCTCCAGCGCAGCGGGTCGGCGTCCGGGAAGGTGGCCGCGTGGTCGAGCACCAGGCCCAGGCAGAAGTGCAGGGAGGCGAGGTCCCCGCCGTCGATGCTGTCCAGTCCGGCCCGCGCCGCCTCCGGCGAGGCCAGGAATCGCCGGACCAGGTCGGACCGCTCGGCCTCCGGCAGCGGTTCGCCGTCCGTCCGGTCCGGTGCCGACGGTGTGGTCGGTAGCACCGCCAACCGGGCCCCGACCAGGGCACGGTCGGTGGCCAGCGAGCCCGCGCCCGGCAACTGCCCCAGCCGGTCGGTCAGCGCCAGGTGCCGGCTCACCTCGTCGCGCATCCGGGTCGGGTCCTCCTCCCGGAACCAGGTCAGCTCGTCGTCGGCGCAGAGCTGCCGGACCTGGTCGAGGATCCGCGCGGCCGGCCCGCCAACGAAGACGTCCTTGGTGATGCCGATGTTGTGGTCGACCAGGGCCACCAGCGCGTGCTCCGGGCCGCCGGTGGCGTCGTCGTAGGCGAAGGTGGCCAGGTAGGAGGTCTGGTCGCCGTACACGTCGCCGTACGCCCAGGCGCCGGTGAGGTGCACCTTGCCGAGCTGCCCGGACCAGGCCGGTGCGGTGGCGCCGGGGCGTACCCGGTCGGCGCCGGTGGCGTCCGGCACCAGGGCGGCGAAGACCGCGCGGACG
This sequence comes from Micromonospora craniellae, assembly GCF_014764405.1. NCBI lineage: Bacteria > Bacillati > Actinomycetota > Actinomycetes > Micromonosporales > Micromonosporaceae > Micromonospora > Micromonospora craniellae. Next base: position 3,230,268 of record NZ_CP061725.1, read on the forward strand.
GTGGTCGCGGCGGCGGCCCGTCGTCGCGAGGTGGCGGCGAGGAACCCGCCCACGAACTCGCGTATCGCCGTCTCCCGGTCGGTCTCCGCCACCTCGTAGACGCTGCCCAGGAGGGCCGCGCCGAGCATCTCCGCGTCCAGCGCCGAGTCGAGCTTGGTCACGTCGCGAGCGGCGTGCAGCACCGCGTCGTAGGGGGTTTGAGGCGTGGCCATGACCCGACACTACGCCGCCGGCCGCGCAGTCACGTGCCGAGCGGACCGACCGGCGTGGTCGTGCCGGGGCTCAGCGGTGCCGGGCCACCTCCAGCACGGTCCGGGCGTCGGCGTGCGCGGCGATCACCGCCCGCACCGGTGACAGCACGAACTCCTCGCCGACCTGGCCCATCGCCCCGGCCAGTCGGGCCTCGGCCCGTCGGCGCGCCCGCCCGGCCGCCCACCGGCTGATCGGCCGGGTCAGGGCGGCCAGCAGCAGTCCGGCCAGTGATCCGCCCAGCAGCAGCAGCGTCGGCACCGGCACCTCGCCGACCATCGGATGTTGCAGCTCGGGCAGCCCCAGGAACCGCAGCGCGTAGCCGAGGAACAGCCAGCCCAGACCGGCCACGGCCGCGACGGTCACCAGCCATTGCAGTCCGCCGACCAGCCGCCACCAGGTGCGGGGGCGGTTCAAGCCCAGGTCGGTGCCGGCGAGCGCGCGGTCCAGCGCGTCCGGCAGGTCGGCGAGGCGCGAGCGGGCCGCCGCGCTCACCGCCGCCGGCCAGGCGCTCGGCAACCCTTCACCGGCCCGTTCGGCCACCGTACGCAGCGCCAGGGCCAGCGCCGACTTGTCGGCCGCGCCGGGCTCGGGTACGGACGTCGCGGCGGCCAGGGCCTGCGCGGGGTCGTCCGAGTGCTGTGGACCGGGCAGGTGCAGCCGGCGCAGCGGATCGGGTCGCAGCCGTCGCCAGAGCCGCACCAGCGGCCAGCCGGTACTCGACGCGGCCCGGTGCCGGTACGCCTGCTCGACCGCGGTGAGCACCGTCGGCACCCCGGCCACCGCACTCAACGCCCGGTCCAGCTTGGCCACCGCGGGGTCGTTCGCGGCGAGGGCGGACCGGGGTGCCCCGACCATCTCGTCCAGCGCGTCGACCACCGCGTCCAGGTCGCCGTTGAGCCGGCGCAGTACCGCCTGCCGCTCGGCGACCGTACGTTCCAACTCCGCCCGGAGCACCTCGGGACCGCTCGGGTCGACGATCGTGGTGGCCAGCAGCGGCACCCCGTCCAGCCCGTCCGCGTCGAGTAGTCGGCGCAGGTCGGCCAGCACCCGGGGCACCTCGGGCGGGGGCAGCCGGTCGGCCTGGTTGAGCACGACCAGGGTGACGTCCCGGTGCCGTTGGAACTCGCGCAGGTAGGCGCCGTGCACCACCCGGTCGGCGTACTTCTCCGGGTCGACCACCCAGACCACCAGGTCGACCAGGCCGAGCAGCCGGTCCACCTCCAGGCGGTGAGTGTGCTGCACCGAGTCGAAGTCCGGCAGGTCGAGCAGGATCAACCCGTGCAGGGTGGACTCGTCGTCGCCGTCCAGCAGGCTCTCCCGGACGAACCGGTGCTTGGGCAGCACGCCGAGCCAGTCCAGCAGCCGGGTGCCGCCGTCGAGCGGTCCCCACACGCAGGCGTGGGTCACGCCGGTGGTCGGGCGGCGTACCCCGACCGGCGACAGGTCCATCCGGGCCATCGCGTTGAACAGGCTGGACTTGCCGCTGCCGGTCGCCCCCGCCAGCGCGACGACGGTGTGGTCGCGGGAGAGCGACAACCGGGTGCCGGCCCGTTCGACCAGGGTGCGTGCCGGGCTCAGCGGGGTGTCCGGCAGGTACCCGTCGACGATGCCGAGGAAGCGGTTCACCGCCTCCAACCGGGCGACCAACTGGTCCGCGTCCACCCGTCCGTCGCTGATCCGCAACGCCTCCCGCAGGCGTCCCCCCATGCCCGTCACGCCGCCGCCCCACTGTGGTCCTCCGTGGCGAAGCCGCTGCGCGCCCGGGCCGCCTCCACCTGCGCGGCCGCCTCGCGCAGCGCCGTCGCGTGCCGGGCCGCCGGCCGGGCCTGGTCGGTCCGTTCCAGATACCGGGCGGCCTCGGTGTCGAGCAGCGCGCGCACCCGGTCCAGCAGGTCCTCCCGGGCCTTGGTGGCCAGCGTACGCACGGCCTGGTCGCCGAAGATCGCCTGAAGCACTGCCTGCCCGGCGACGGTGGTGCCGGCCCCGGTGGCGACCTCCAAACCGGTCGGGATGAACGCCGTCGAGGCGAACACCGCGATCATGACGGCCAACCCGGTGGCGTTGACCGCGTATGCGGCCGTCCGGGCCACGAAGCGCCGGTCCCCGCCCTCGGCCCGGACCAGCTCCAGCACCCCGCGTTGCCAGTCCCGGACCAGCCGCTCGGCCCGCTCGGGCAGGTCGGCCGAGTGGTGCGCGAGACCCGGCGTGAGTAGTGCGGCGCCGGCCGGATGCGCCTTCCACCCGGTGTACGCGTGCTCGGCCGCCTCGGCGGCCACGCCCCGCAGCAACGTCGTCAACTGGGACTCGATGGCGTCGCGCAACTCGACGGCGGGGGCCGGGCGGCGGCTGAACGTCGCCGTGAGGCGGTCGCGCAGCCGCCCGATCCTCGCCTCCAGGCTGCGGAAGAAGTCGCTGGTGCCGATGAACTCCTGCCATCGGGCGAGCACCTCGCCCCGGAGCAGCCGCCCGTCGCGCAGGCCCTGATCGACCATCCGGTTCGCGGCCCGGTAGGCGGCCAGCACCCGTTCGTCCAGGGCGTCGGCGGCGGTGACCTGCTCGTCGGCGGCGACGGCCAGGCTCTCGACCGACGGTGCCAGCGCCGCCAACGCGCCACCCAGGGTCTGCCGGACCACCGCCGCGCGGGCGTCCGCGTCGGCGGCCAGCCGGGCGAACCAGTCCGCCAGCGGCGCGGTGATCCGGTCCGGCAGCAGCCCCTGGCCGTCCACCCAGGTCTCCGGCAGGACGAACAGGGGCGCCGCCCCGAGATTCTGCTCGGCGAGCATCTCGGCGAGGTGGGCGGCGACCTCGTCGGTGGCCTCGGCGGGCACCCGGTCGAGCACCAGCGCGATGACCGCGCCCCGGGCCTGCGCCCCGTGCAGCAGTTCCCACGGCACGGCGTCGGCGTACCGGGCGGCGGTGGTGACGAAGAGCCAGAGGTCGGCGGCGGCGAGCAGTTGGTTGGCCAGCGCGCGGTTGGCGTCGACCACCGAGTCGATGTCGGGGGCGTCCAGGAACGCCAGCCCGGGGGCCAGGGCCGGGGCGGTGACCAGATGCAGCGAGCGCGGATCGTCGGTGGGCTGGTTGGTGCGGGTCAGCCCGGGCAGCAGCTCGCCACGACGGAACCAGGGCGAGTCGGCCGGATTGCAGACCAGGACCGGGGACCGGGTGGTCGGCCGCAGCACTCCGGCGGCGCTGACCCGCGCTTGGACCAAGCTGTTGACCAGGGTCGACTTGCCGGCCCCGGTGGACCCGCCGACCACGACGAGCAGTGGCGCGTCGAGGCGGGAGAGCCGGGGCAGCAGGTAGTCGTCGAGCTGGTCGGCGAGGGCGGCGGCCGTCCGGCCGGAGGGCTCCGCCGAGGGCAGGACCAGCGGGAAACGCGCCGCTCCGATCGCGGCCCGCAGGCTGGTCAGCGCGGCGGGCAGGGCGTCGTCCCCGATGGCCGCAGGCCGGTCCTCCCCGCCGGTGGAGCCGGTGCGGGCTGCGACGGCGGGCGTGCCGAAAGGTGAGGCGGAATCGCCGTTCGTCGTCACCGCTAAAGCGTGCCCGACCGACACAAGGTAAGACAACCAGTCGGTATTGAACGGTGACTTGCGCCAACCCGACTCAACCTTGACTTGACGTTTCCGGGGAGCATGGCACTATTGAGTCAAGTTCACTCAACTTGAGGTGGGGTCGCTGTGGGTGACACCGCCGGTCAGGGCGACGGGGGGCCCGTCACCTGCTCAACGTTACGAAGCGAGGAAGCGAAGATGGCACGTGCGGTCGGTATCGACCTCGGCACGACGAACTCCTGCGTCAGCGTCCTGGAGGGCGGTGAGCCCACCGTCATTGCCAACGCCGAGGGCTCGCGGACGACCCCGTCGATCGTCGCGTTCGCCCGCAACGGCGAGGTGCTCGTCGGCGAGGTGGCCAAGCGGCAGGCGGTGACGAACCCGGACCGGACGATCCGTTCGGTCAAGCGGGAAATCGGCACCAACTGGTCCGTCGACATCGACGGCAAGAAGTACACCCCGCAGGAGATCTCGGCCCGGACGCTGATGAAGCTCAAGCGGGACGCCGAGGCGTACCTGGGCGAGCAGATCACCGACGCGGTGATCACCGTTCCGGCGTACTTCAACGACGGCCAGCGTCAGGCCACCAAGGAGGCCGGCGAGATCGCCGGCTTCAACGTGCTGCGGATCGTGAACGAGCCGACCGCGGCCGCTCTGGCGTACGGCCTGGACAAGGGCTCCAAGGAGCAGACCGTCCTGGTCTTCGACCTCGGTGGCGGCACCTTCGACGTGTCGCTGCTGGAGCTGGCCGAGGGCGTCATCGAGGTCAAGTCGACCAGCGGTGACAATCTGCTCGGCGGCGACGACTGGGACCAGCGGATCATGGACCACCTGGTGAAGACCTTCCGGGGCGAGCACGGCATCGACCTGTCGCAGGACAAGATGGCGATGCAGCGGCTCAAGGAGGCCGCCGAGAAGGCCAAGATCGAGCTGTCCGCCGCCACCACCAGCAACATCAACCTGCCGTACATCACCGCCGGCTCCGCCGGCCCGCTGCACCTGGACGTGACGCTCAGCCGGGCCGAGTTCCAGCGGATGACGCAGGACCTGCTGGACCGCTGCAAGGGCCCGTTCGAGCAGGCCGTCAAGGACGCCGGGATCAAGGTCTCGGACGTCGAGCACGTGATCCTGGTCGGCGGCTCGACCCGGATGCCGGCCGTGACCGAGCTGGTCAAGCAGCTCACCGGCCGCGAGCCCAACAAGGGCGTCAACCCGGACGAGGTCGTCGCCGTCGGCGCCGCCCTCCAGGCCGGTGTGCTCAAGGGCGAGGTCAAGGACGTCCTGCTGCTCGACGTGACCCCGCTGAGCCTGGGCATCGAGACCAAGGGCGGCATCTTCACCAAGCTGATCGAGCGCAACACCACCATCCCGACCAAGCGGTCCGAGGTGTTCACCACCGCCGACGACAACCAGCCGTCGGTGCTGATCCAGGTCTTCCAGGGTGAGCGTGAGATCGCCGCGTACAACAAGAAGCTCGGCACCTTCGAGCTGACCGGTCTTCCGCCGGCCCCGCGGGGCGTGCCGCAGATCGAGGTCACCTTCGACATCGACGCCAACGGCATCGTCAACGTGCATGCGAAGGACCTGGGCACCGGCAAGGAGCAGAAGATGACCATCACCGGCGGCTCCTCGCTGCCGAAGGATGACATCGAGCGGATGCGCCGGGACGCCGAGGAGCACGCCGAGGAGGACAAGCGCCGTCGCGACGAGGCCGAGAGCCGCAACGTCGCCGAGGCCCTCCAGTGGCAGACCGAGAAGTTCCTCGCCGAGAACGGCGACAAGCTGCCCGCCGAGAACCGCGACAAGCTGAACGAGGCGCTCGGTGAGCTGCGCGGCGCGCTCGGCGGCAGCGACATCGATAAGATCAAGTCGGCGCACGAGCGGTTGGCGCAGGTCTCCCAGGAGGCCGGCTCGCTGCTCTACGCGCAGCAGGCCGAGCAGGCCCAGGGCGGCGAGGCGGGCGGCGCGGCCGGTGCCGGTGCCGGTGCCCCTGGTGCTGGCGCCGCTGGTGCGGCCGGTGCCACCGGCGGTCCGGCCGGTGGCGCGCGGCCCGGCGCGGACGATGTGGTCGACGCGGAGATCGTGGACGAGGACAAGAAGTGACGGTCCCGGCCGAGTCGATCTCCACGGGCAGAGGGATGAGGTAGTCGCATGACGGAGAAGCCACGAGCCGCTGACCCGGGCGACACCGGGTCGGCGCCGGGTGGCTCGGCGTCCGAGCCGGCCGCCGGTGAGACGCCGCGCGTCGTCATCCGCAACAACCGCAAGATCAGCCAGACCCGCGAGCCGGAGGGGACGGCGACCGACGCCGGCTCCGCCGTACCTGCCGAAGGGCTGGTCGAGGACGCCGAAGTCGTGGTCGACGCGATGGAGGTCGAGGCCGAGGCGCTGAGCGAGCCGACCACTGAGGGCCCGCCGGTGGTGGACTCCCCGGCCAAGCCGGTCGGGGAGCCGTCCGAGGCAGCCGGTCGCGGGCTCGGTGCCGAGGTGGAGGCGCTCCGCGTCGACCTGGAGGAGCGCACTCGGGACCTGCAACGGGTGACCGCCGAGTACGCCAACTACCGCAAGCGGGTAGAGCGGGACCGTGGTCTGGTCACCGAGCAGGCGACCGGCTCGGTGCTGGCCGCGTTGCTGCCGATCCTGGACGACCTGGACCGGGCCCGGGAACACGGCGACCTGGTCGGTCCGTTCGGTTCGGTGGCCGAGCAACTCACCACCGCGCTGGGCAAGTTCGGGCTGACCCCGTTCGGCGAGCAGGGCGACCCGTTCGACCCGACGCGGCACGAGGCGGTGGCGCACCAGACCTCGGCCGACGTCACCGAGCCCACCTGCGTGCAGGTGATGCGTCGGGGCTACCAGATCGGTGAGCGGTTGTTGCGGCCCGCGATGGTCGCGGTCGCCGACCCGGAATAGTCCACGACGGTGACCGGGCCGTCCCACCCGCCGACATCCGGTGGGTGGGACGGCCCGGAGCCGGAGGTGGGGAGGAGGTGGACGGTTGAGTTCCAAGGACTGGATCGAGAAGGACTACTACGCGGTCCTGGGTGTGGCGAAGACCGCCTCCGCTGACGAGATCAAGAAGGTGTACCGGAAGCTCGCCCGCGAGTCGCACCCGGATCACAACCCCGGCGACCCCAAGGCCGAGGAGCGCTTCAAGTCGGTCTCTGAGGCGTACGCGGTGCTCGGTGACGACGCCAAGCGCCGCGAGTACGACGAGATGCGCTCACTGTTCGGCTCGGGCGCGTTCCGGCGCGGCGCCCGCCAGGCGGGCCAGCCCGGCGGCATGCCGTTCGACGTCTCCGACCTGTTCGGCAACGCGCAGTCGGCCGGTGGTGGCCGGTTCGCCGGTGGCGGCATCTCGGACCTGTTCAGCTCGATCTTCTCGGGCGGCGCGGGTGGCGGGGGTGCTCCCGGTCCGGCCCGGGGCCGCGACATCGAGACCGAGGTGGCGCTCGACTTCGACGACGCGGTCCGAGGGGTGACTCTGCCACTGACGCTGCGGGCGCCCGGGGTCTGCGACACCTGTCACGGCAACGGTGCGAAGCCGGGCACGGTGCCGAGGACCTGCCAGGTCTGCCACGGCGCCGGGGTGACCCACCGGAACCAGGGTGCGTTCAGCCTCGCCGAGCCCTGCCGAAACTGCCAGGGCGTCGGGACTGTGGTCGACGAGAAGTGCCCGGAGTGCCAGGGCACGGGCGGGGTCACCAAGACCCGTACGCTCAACGTCCGTTTTCCGGCCGGGGTGGCCGACGGGCAGCGGATCCGGCTGGCCGGCCGGGGCGAGCCGGGTGAGCGCGGCGGCCCGGCCGGTGACCTGTTCGTGCACGTCAAGGTACGGCCGGACGAGCTGTTCGGGCGCTCCGGTGACGACCTCACGCTGACCGTGCCGATCACCTTCGCCGAGGCGGTGCTCGGCACCGATCTGCGGGTGCCGACGCTCGACGGCGCGGTGACCCTGCGGGTGCCGGCGGGTACGCCGAGCGGGCGGATCCTGCGGGCCCGGGGCAAGGGCGTGAGCCGCCGGGACGGCCAGACCGGGGACCTGCTCGTCACGCTCGACGTGGTGGTGCCGGCCCGGGTCTCCGACGAGGCACGTGCGGCCCTGGAGGCGTTCGCCGCGCAGACCCCGCCACCGGCGCGGGAACATCTCGACGCGCGGGTGCGTCGGAGCGGATGATCGGTGAAGCGGTGCGGAGGTGAACGGGATGGACGGATTCGTCGGTTCGGATGACCCCACCTATGAGGCCAAGGTGCTGATGATCTCGGTCGCGGCGCGGATGGCGGGGATGCACCCGCAGACGTTGCGGCAGTACGACCGGCTGGGCCTGGTGCAGGCCGGCCGGGCAGCCGGTGGCGGTCGCCGCTACAGCGTGCGGGACGTGGTCCTGCTGCGCGAGGTGCAACGGCTCAGCCAGGACGACGGTGTCAACCTGGCCGGGATCAAGCGGATCATCGGCTTGGAGCGGCTGTTCGAGCAGGCCCAGCAGCGGGTCGCCCAGTTGGAGGCCGAGCTGGAGGCCGCGTACCGCCGGATCGCCGAGCTGGAGTCGCTGGCCCGTTTCCCCGGGCGCGACCTGGTGCCGACCAACCAGACCTCCACCGCCCTGGTGGTCTGGCGTCCCCGCCGCAGCCCCGGCCGCTGACGATCGATCCGGCCCCGGTGCGGTGGAGACCGCGCCGGGGCCGTCTCGTGTCCGCAGGCCGGACCCGCCGAATCCACCCCGTCCCGCGCCCGTCTCCACTACCCTGAAAATCACGTGCAAACGACTCAATTCGGACTTCGATGCTGGCGAGGGAGCCATGACGGACGCGGCGAGGAAGGTAGCCGAACAGGCGGAACGCCGGCTCGACCGGTTGTCCGAGAACGTCCAACGGCGGTTCGACCGGATCACCAAGGGGCGCTTCGCCGACCAGATCCGCAGCGGCCGGTTCAGCGGCCAGGGAGCCCGATCCACCGGCCCGGCCCCGTCGGGCGGCCGGTCCGCCGGCCCGGGTCAGGGGCGAGCAGGTCACGGCGCCGGACGGGTACGCACCGACCAGCACCGCCGGGAACACGGCGGCCCACCCCGCTGAGGACCGCGCACGTACGGGCCGGGAGCCACGGGGGTTCCCGGCCCGTCCCCGTCCCACCCGCACGTAACGGCACTTCGCCTACCGCAAGCGGCACCCCCGCCCGGCCCCGCCGACAGACGTCAACCCTCCCGAGGCCGGCAGGCGACGGCACACCCCCCACGACGACCCGATCAGAGCCGCCGCCCCTCGCGCACCAACCCACCCTCGCACCACTCCCGATAGACGAACAGCTCCGGCCGGGACAGCAGTACCCGGCTGTTGTGCGCCCAGGTGCGCATCATCTCGTCGCCGTTGCGCTCGGCCTGGTCCACCAGCTTGCGGAAGCGGCGCTTCGGGTGGGCCCGGAAGCTCGTCCGGATCCCGTCGGCGGCATAGATGTAGAGGCAGTGCAGCGCGAACCGGCGGGCCGGACAGTGTGCGTCCATCGCCAGGTCGAACAACGTCATGATCAGGCGGTCGCCGGAGACGAGCAGGTCCCAGTCGGGTGGCATGGACGTCAACGGCACCGAGTCGGGCTGGTACGCCCACGATCGCAACTCCGCCGAACTCGGGTCGACGGGGTTGGCGAAGCCGTGGAACGTTGATTCCTGCACGCTCACCGGCCAACCTTCCGCTCGCGTCGGCGCCGAGGCGTCCGCCCCCCGCGAACCCCGGCTGCTGGGGCGAAACGGTAACGCGGTACCCGTGAGTATGGGTAGCCCCTACGGAAAGCAATTCGGCATCGGTTGCCTGGCTGGGATGGCTCCCACGGCCTGTGATCACTTTCAGTCAGGTATTCGTTACCCATCATGGTCGATCCGGCGCGGCCGCCCCGGTTTGTTGCCGCGCCGCACGTTGTCGCGACCAGCGCCTGAACCAGGTGGCGTCAGGCAGTCGGGCCAGTGCAGGCCCGGTCACCACCGTGATCAATACGTACGTGGCGGCCAGGGCGGCCAGCTTCGGCGAAACACTGCCGGCGCTCACCGCGAGGCCGGCGATGACGATGGAGAACTCCCCTCGGGGTATCAGGGTCAGTCCGGCCCGCCAGCGTCCCGGCTCGGTGATGCCGACCCGCCTCGCGGCCAGGTAACCGGTCGCCGTCTTGGTCGCCATGGTGACCAGGGCGAGCAGTACCGCGGGCAGCAGCACCGGAGGGATGTGCCGAGGACCGGTGGCGAGCCCGAAGAAGACGAAGGAGACGGCGGCGAACAGGTCGCAGGGGCGTCAGCAGTTCGGTGGCGTGGTGGGCCACCGGCCCGGAGAGCGCGATGCCGACCAGGAAGGCACCGACCGCCGCCGAGCATCAGCAGCAGCAGGATCACGCCGATCTCCGCACCGATCGCGAAGAACTCCTCGCTGGCGTGCAGCTCCAGTACGCCACCGTGGCCGAGGACCAGACCGGCCAGCAGGTACAGCGGGATCGGGGAGAGCCCGATCCGTCGGCCGAGCCGACCGAGCAGCCCGAGCAGGAACAACAGCGCGCCGACCTGGATCAGCAGCGTGGTGAAGTCGTGCATCCGAGGCTCAGACGACCGCTGCGCGTACGGCGGACGACCGGGACGCGCCGAGGACGTCCCGGCGGCGGGAGGGTGCCCCCAACGAGCGGCCGAGTTCCGTCATCATGTCGTGGCGTACGCCGGTGCCCGGTTGAGCGGTCTGCTCGACGCGTGCTCGCACGGGCTCAGGCTACTCTCGCGACGGAGGCCGCATGACTGCCCGACGAACTCGTTGCCTGGCAGCTCTCCCGCTGTTCACGCTGCTGGCGGGATGCGCGATCGGCGACATCCGACGCAGCGCCCCGGCCCCCGAACCGCCGCAGGGCTCCTGGCCCTGCACGCCCCGCAGGTGGGATGGTGGATGTCCACTGATCGCGGAGACACCTTCCGAAACACCCTCGGTGAGGCCCCGCCCCGGGAGTGGCAGGCGGCCCAGGGACGCTTCCAGCTCATCGAGAGTTCGGGAAAGGTGGGCTGCTGGACGGGACGCACACTCCGCCCACTACGTGCCCAGCCGAAGCTGCCCGTGGTGCAATCGGTGGTCGAAACTGACTGGAAGTTTAACAGCAAGGAAAACTCGGGGCCGTTGGTGGCAGCCGGAGCCGACGATGACGGCCGGCCGTATGTCGCGATCTCCGTTGACGAGGGACGGAGTTGGCGGCCGACCCCGGTGGAGTTCCACGGGGCAGTGGGTGTGCTCCGGGTGGTGCGCGTACAGAGTGACCTGTGGTTGCTCGGCGAGCGGCCCGATCGCACCGGGTTTCCGGCAGTGTGGCGGCATGGTCCCGCCTGGGAGAGGGTGCCTGCCGAGGGACACCCGGAGACGGGCCAGGCCGTCCCGCTGACCGACGGAGTGGTGGCGGTGCTCAGCCCGCGAGGTGCGGGCGCGCTGGTCGGCGGCCAGTACGTAGACCTGCCCTGGCCGCTGACCGACAAACATCACCTGCGGATGCTCCCCGACGGCACGGCCTTCGCCACAGGGCCTGAGGGCGTCCTGCTCGGCACGGGCTTCATCGGCGACCAGGTCTGGACTGCGGTGACCATCGAGACGGAGTGACCCACCAAGACCTACTGTTCTTCGGCTACGAAGACGCCGACACCCTCCAGCGTCTCGGTGAGTCCGGTCGCGCGCAGGATCATCATGGCCTTGCCGACCACGGTGTCCGAGACGCCGTACTCCTTGCAGAGTTGGGCTCTGCTCGGCAGCTTCGTGCCGGGCGGCCACTCACCTGATTCGATTTTGCTCCGCAGTTCGTCTGCGAGCACCTGGTACTGCTGCTTGGGCATACACACTCCCCGGATGGCATGCCCATTCGATCACGCGGGGACCACCGATTTCAAGCAATCGGAGGTCGGTCGTTGATCTACAACTGGTACCGATTGTAGGTTGCCTGTGAACGCTTCCGGATGGCACTGGGGCGCTCGTCTGGCCGAGGCGGGTATGCCCGTGGCTCGCCTCGGCCTACTCGCGGGCCCTGCTGTCGTACTGCCGAATCGGGCTGCGGTGGTGGGGCGGGGCGGTCCGGTCGATCGACGGTGCCGGGCCGGGCCGCCCATCCAAGTCTCGGGCACCGTGGAGAGGTGGGGTCACGTGCTGAGGACGTTGCTGCGACCGTTCCTGCGCCGTCGGGGCGGGCGTCAGCCGACGCATCGGGTCGGCGTCGGAGCGTCGACGAGTCGTCCGAGGGGTGGGTCCTACCGCTCGGACGCGTACCTTCCGCTGCGGTCGGGGCAGGTGCGGACCCGCACCTTCACGATGCGTCGGCGCGGTGCGGACCCGGCCGAGGTCGCCGCGTTCCTCGACCGGCTCGCGAACGACCTGGATGCGCTGTACGCGGCGCTGGCCGACAGCCGGGGTGAGGTCGACCGGTTCCGGCTGGCGCTGCGCGACTGGCAGTCGCAGTTGGCCCGCGCGAAGCACCTGTCGTGACCGGGCGGTTCGTGATTCACCTGCCGGTCGCCGCCGCCGACCTGGGTCGGGCCAGGATCCTCGCCCGGGTGGCCGGGCGCGCACTGCGATTCGTCGCGCCGATCGAGCTGGGCGGCATCACCGTCTCCGCCGAGGACGAGCAGCACGTCCGGCACTGGGTCTTCTGCGACCGTCCGCTCGACGGTGGACGGCGCTGCGTCCTGCACACGGACCATCGCAGCCCCTGTGTGGCCCGTCTGCCGCGTTGACGGCACAGGCGGTTCAGCTCGACAGGGCTCCCGGCACACGTTGACCAGCGGCGGAGGTTCAGGACGTGAACAGCGCCCGGCGCCCACCGCCCGGAGGAGTGGTGGATGTCACACCTCTGATGTTGAGTGGAATAGGCTCAACTCTGGTTCTGTCGGTACCAGTGGACACACCGATCCAGGGGAGCCCATGAACACCGAACGCCTCACCACCAAGAGCCGCGAGACCATCACCGGTGCCGTCGCCCTGGCCAACCAGCGTGGGCACGCGACCGTGGAGCCGTGGCACCTGCTGCTGTCGCTGCTGGACACCGAGGGCTCGACCGCCGCCGGCCTGCTGCGCGCCGTCGGGGCCGACCCCGCCGAGCTGCGCCGGGCCGCCCAGCGGGCGGTCGACGCGCTACCCGCCGCGCGGAGTTCCAGCATCGCGGAGCCCACCCTGGCCCGCGAGTTCGTCAACGCCATCGGGGCCGCCGAGCAGATCGCCCGGCCGCTCGGCGACGATTACACCTCCACCGAGCATCTGCTGGCCGGGCTGGCCCGGGTCGGCGGCGCCGTCTCCGGTGCGCTCAAGGCCGCCGGTGCCACCGAGGAGAACCTGGTGGCCGCGTTCCCGACGGTGCGCGGCGGGGACCGCCGGGTGACCACCGCCGACCCGGAGCAGACCTACCAGGCGCTGGCCAAGTACGGCGTCGACCTGACCGCGAGCGCGCGGGACGGCAAGATCGATCCGGTGATCGGGCGGGACTCCGAGATCCGCCGGGTGATCCAGGTGCTGTCCCGGCGCACCAAGAACAACCCGGTGCTGATCGGCGAGCCCGGTGTCGGCAAGACCGCCATCGTCGAGGGCCTGGCCCAGCGGATCGTCGCCGGTGACGTACCCGAGTCGTTGCGCGACAAAAAGCTCGTCTCGCTCGACCTCGGCGCGATGGTCGCCGGTGCGCAGTACCGGGGTCAGTTCGAGGAACGCCTCAAGTCCGTCCTGGAGGAGATCAAGAACTCCGACGGGCAGGTCATCACGTTCCTCGACGAGCTGCACACCGTGGTCGGCGCGGGCAAGGGCGAGGGCTCGATGGACGCCGGCAACATGCTCAAGCCGATGCTGGCCCGGGGCGAACTGCGCATGGTCGGCGCGACCACGCTGGACGAGTACCGCGGGCACATCGAGAAGGATCCGGCCCTGGAGCGGCGCTTCCAGCCGGTGCTGGTCGGCGAGCCCACCGTCGAGGACACCGTCGGCATCCTGCGCGGGCTCAAGGAGCGCTACGAGGTGCACCACGGCGTACGCATCACCGACGCCGCCCTGGTCGCGGCCGCCGCGCTCTCCGACCGGTACATCACCGACCGGTTCCTGCCGGACAAGGCGATCGATCTGGTCGACGAGTCCGCGTCCCGGCTCCGGATGGAGATCGACTCGCGGCCGGTCGAGGTGGACGAGATCGAGCGGGCGGTACGCCGGCTGGAGATCGAGGAGATGGCGCTGGCCAAGGAGCCGGACGCCGCCTCCGCCGAGCGTCTGGAACGGCTGCGCAAGGAGCTGGCCGACAAGCGTGAGCAGCTCACCGCGCTCTCCGAGCGGTGGCACCTGGAGAAGAGCCACATCACCAAGCTCTCCACCGCCAAGGAGGAGTTGGAGCGGTTGGGTGGCGAGGCCGAGCGGGCCGAGCGCGACGGCGAGCTGGAGCGCGCCGCCGAGCTGCGCTACGGGCGCATTCCCGCGCTCCAGGCCGACCTGACGAAGGCCGAGGAGGAACTGGCCCGGTTGCAGTCCGCCGGCGCGATGCTCAAGGAGGAGGTCGGCGCGGACGACATCGCCGCGGTCGTCGCCTCGTGGACCGGCATCCCCGCCGGGCGGCTGCTGGAGGGGGAGACCGCCAAGCTGCTCCGGATGGAGGAGCCGCTGCGCGAGCGGGTCGTCGGCCAGGCCGAGGCGGTCGGCGCGGTCTCCGACGCGGTACGCCGTGCCCGGGCCGGTGTCGCCGACCCGGACCGCCCGACCGGCAGCTTCCTCTTCCTCGGCCCGACCGGGGTGGGCAAGACCGAGCTGGCCAAGGCGCTCGCCGAGTTCCTCTTCGACGACGAGCGGGCGATGGTCCGCATCGACATGAGCGAGTACGGCGAGAAGCACTCGGTGGCTCGCCTGGTCGGCGCACCGCCCGGCTACGTCGGCTACGAGGAGGGCGGCCAGCTCACCGAGGCGGTGCGTCGCCGGCCGTACTCGGTGATCCTGCTCGACGAGGTGGAGAAAGCCCACCCGGACGTCTTCGACATCCTGCTCCAGGTGCTCGACGACGGCCGGCTCACCGACGGGCAGGGTCGTACCGTCGACTTCCGCAACGCGATCCTGATCCTCACCTCGAACCTCGGGTCGGCGGTGATCAGCGATCTGACGCTCGCCGAGGAGCAGCGCCGGGAGGGTGTACTCGCGGTGGTCCGGTCGCACTTCAAGCCGGAGTTCCTCAACCGGCTCGACGACATCGTGGTCTTCGCCGCACTCCAGGGCGACGACCTGCGCTCCATCGTGGACATCCAGTTGGCCCGCCTGCGCAAGCGGCTGGCCGACCGCCGGTTGTCGCTGGACGTCACCGACGCCGCGCGGGGCTGGCTCGCCGAGCACGGGTACGACCCGATCTACGGTGCCCGCCCGCTGCGTCGCCTGGTCCAGTCGGCGATCGGTGACCAGCTCGCGAAGGCACTGCTCGCCGGCCAGATCCGCGACGGCGACACGGTGCGGGTCGAGCTCGCCGACGCCAAGGACGGCCTGTCGGTGACGGCTGCCTGACCGCCGTCCCGCCGGTCACGGTTACGGTCATCACCGACGCACCTGGGGTACGTCTGGCACGAGTCCGGCCAGGCCCGGTACACCGTGACCGGGGTGACCGGGCTCGCCCCGAGCGGGACCGTGCGCTACCACGACTACCGGGCGCCGGGCGGAGCGCGACTCACCTTCGAGGCGTACGGCGAGGCGGGCTGGGAGGTCGCGCACGGCAGCCGGCTGGATCAGGGCGACGTGACCGTGTACCCGCAGGGACGCGGATTGTGAGGGCGTAACCGGTTCAGCTCGACAGCGCCGCCGGACGACATCACCGAGGACGGATCTGGGTATACCGTGCGGCGGGGACGCGCCGTCCAGACGGCGTCGTGTCGTGCCGGGTTGGCCAGTTGCCGATACGGTGAGTCGCGTTCCAGGGAGGGAGAAAGATGGTCGACCCGCAGAACACCCCGGCCCGGCAGCGGCCGGGTGTGGTGACGATATCCACCTACTTGCTGCTGCTCTTCGCAGTCTGCCAACTGATCAGTGTGATCGTCTCGCTGACCACGATCGGCACCGTCCGCGAGGTGATGGACGAGGCATACAGCGGCTCCACCGTCGAAGGAGCGGAGAGCCTTGGCAACCTTACAGTCGTCATGACCGTCGCCACCGCCATCTTCCTGCTGGTCGTGGCGCTGGCGCTGTTCGGTCTGGGCCTGCTGAACCTGCGCGGCAAGAACGGTGCCCGGATCGCCACCTGGATCGTCGGCGGCATCATGTTCTGCTGCACCGGGTTCAGCCTGC
This sequence comes from Micromonospora craniellae, assembly GCF_014764405.1. Taxonomy (NCBI): domain Bacteria; kingdom Bacillati; phylum Actinomycetota; class Actinomycetes; order Micromonosporales; family Micromonosporaceae; genus Micromonospora; species Micromonospora craniellae. The sequence continues at coordinate 3,246,353 of NZ_CP061725.1, forward strand.
TCAGCGGGCTGGCCAGCGGCATGAGCATGCCCGGCGGTGAGACCAGCGGCGACATGCCGAGCGCCGAGGAGATCCAGCGCCGGCTGGAGGAGGCGCTGCCCGGCTGGGTCACCCCGGTCAGCCTCCTGCTCGGTGTGATCAGCCTGATCGCGTTGCTGGCCGCGTTGATCCTGCTGGCGCTGCCGAAGGCGAACGAGTTCTTCCGCAAGCCGACCCAGCAGTGGGAGCCGCCGATGCCCGGCGGCAGCTACCCCAACCAGCCGGGCTACCCGCCGGCGCCGGGCTACCCGGGTGGCGGCCCGAGCGCACCGCCTCCCGGTGCTCCGGGACAGCCCGGCGATCAGCCGCCGTCGACCGATCGGCCGAACTGACCGCCGGTGAGTTGAGCGCGACTGTGACGGTCCCTCCGAGTAGGTTGCAACCCGAACGCCTACCGGAGGGACTCGTCGTGTCGTACCCCGATCAGGCACCGCCCCGCCGGCCCGCCGTGGTCGTGACGGCCGTGGTGGTGCTGGCGGTGATGGCGGTGGGTGCGCTCGGGTACGCCGTGGCCGGCCTGAGCATCGTCGGCGGCACCGTGTCCCGGTTCCGCGCGGCGGCCGTGGGTACGTCGGCCGACACCGCCCAGGTCGACGCGATGGTGGCCCTGCTGCGGGGCGCGGTGGCGGGGGCGGCTGTGCTGAGTGTGCTCGCGGCCCTGCTCCTCACCGGTCTCGCGCTGGGCCTGGCCCGTGGACGGCCCGCCGCCCGGGTGTCCACCTGGGTGGTTGCCGGGCTGGGCGTGCTCCTCGGTTGCTGCGGCATCGGGACGCTCCTGGTCCAACGCACCGCACCCCTGGACTTCGGTGACGACCGGGCTGCCGCCGAACTCGTCGCCCTGGTGGCGGACACCTACCCGGCATGGTGGATTCCGGTCACCACGACCCTTTCGGTCGGGCAGGTGCTCGGTTACCTTGTGGTAGCCGTGCTGCTGGCGATGCCGTCCGCCAACGCCTGGTTCCGTCGCCGCCCGGTCACCCCGTACCACCCCCACCCGCCGGCCGCGTACCCGCCGCCGGTCGCGCCGCACCAGACCTATCCGCCGCCCGGGGCGCCTTCGTCGTCCCCGTACCCGCCGAGGTGAGCAGACCCGTGACGCCCGACCAGCCGAGCAGCGAACGATGGGCGTTGATCACCGGGGCGACCGCAGGGATCGGTGCGGCCTTCGCCGACCGTCTCGCCTCCGACGGATGGCACCTGGTGCTGGTCGCCCGGGACGGTGCCCGACTCGCCGCGCAGGCCGCCGAGTTGACCGGTCGGCACGGCGTCGAGACCGAGACGGTGGCGGCCGACCTGTCCACCGACGACGGCTGCGCCGGGGTGGAACGATGGCTCGCCGCCGGCCCGCCGGTCGAGCTTCTGGTCAACAACGCCGGGATCAGTCTGAACAAGCCGTTCGTCAGGTCGACCGTCGAGGACGAGAACCGACTGCTCCGGCTCAACGTGCACGCCGTGATGCGGTTGACACTGGCTGCGCTGCGTACGATGGCCGAGCGGCGCAGTGGGGCAGTGATTAATGTCTCTTCCGTGGCGGGTTTCGGTGCGATCATGCCGGGATCGACGTACTCCGCCAGCAAGGCGTGGGTCACGAACTTCAGCGAGTCCGTCGGCCAGTCCGCCCGCCCGTTCGGCGTACGCGTGATGGCGCTCTGTCCCGGGTACACCCGGACCGAATTCCACCAGCGAGCTGGCATCGACATGTCGAAAACTCCCGAGTGGTTGTGGCTCAGTGCGCCGGCCGTGGTCGCGGAAGCCTTGCGTGACCTGCGAAAAGGCAAGTTGGTCAGCGTTCCTTCGTGGAAGTACAAACTGGCCGTTGCCGGTCTGCGGCACGCCCCGCGCGGGTTGCTCGACCGGGTTGCCCGGGACACCCGTGGACGCATCGGCCGCGATCGCGGCTGACTGCGACACGTCGTCGACCGGCATGGCGGCGGTGAGCACGACATCACTCGATCTGGACCGCTGATCGACGTAGCGTAGTCGGACATTGCCATGCATCTGTCCCCCGGAAGGGTTGCCCGGGGTGGCCCGTCCCCCCCGACACACAGACTTGCGCAGTACCCTCTATCGCCATGGGGGACCACGACGACCTGCGTAAATTCATCTCTGATCTGGCTGTGGTCCACGGCCGGGTAGTGCTCTCCTCCGGGCAGGAGGCCGACTGGTACGTCGATCTGCGTCGCATCACGCTCCATAACCGGGCGGCCCCTCTGGTCGGTCGGGTGATGCGGGAGTTGACCACCGACTGGTCGTATGACGCGGTCGGTGGCCTGACATTGGGCGCCGACCCGATCGCCATGTCGATGCTGCACGCGACCGGCCGTCCGTTGGACGCGTTCGTGGTGCGTAAAGCGGGCAAGGCGCACGGGTTGCAACGCCGGATCGAAGGTCCCGACGTGACCGGGCGTCGGGTGCTGGCGGTGGAGGACACCTCCACCACTGGCGGAAGTGTGATGACCGCCGTCGAGGCCCTTCGCGAGGCCGGGGCCGACGTGGTGGGGGTGGCGGTTATCGTTGATCGTGGCGCCGGCGACGCGGTGCGAGCCGCCGGACTGCCCTATCGGGCGGCCTATACGTTGGCTGACCTCGGCCTTGTGGCGTAAAAGTCTGCCGATTCGGATCTGCTGATATGCAGCCGGATCGATGCTGCTGGTGGAAGGATGGAATACGTGGGAACTGCGTTGGCCGAAATGACTATGCCTCAGATCTCGCCGCTTGCCGGCGAGCCGATCGAACGTGCCGACGCCGAGCGGCTGGCAGGGGTTCTCAAGGCCCTTGCCGACCCCGCCCGGCTGCGGCTGCTCAGCCTGATCCAGTCGGCGCCCGAGGGCGAGGCGTGCGTGTGCGACCTGACCGCACCGCTCGGTCTCTCCCAGCCGACCGTCAGCCACCACCTGCGTATCCTCACCGAGGCCGGCTTGCTGGAGCGGGAGAAGCGCGGTGTGTGGGCCTACTACCGGCTGGTTCCGAGCGCGATCGCGACGATCGCCGACCTGCTGACTCCGCCGCGCAAGCGGGCCACCAAGAAGGCTCGCTGAACCGGAACCGCTTGGTGGCCGCCCAGCCCGGGCGGCCACCAAGCGGTGGACGTCAGCGCACCTGCGTCGGCTCGTACGCCTCGGTGAGCATACGGGCGGCCCGGTTCAGCCGACGCCGTTCGGCGATCACCATGGCCAGGACCACGGCGAAGCCCAGCAGGAACAGCGCGGTGATAGGCAGGATGCCGTCACCGGGCGCCTGCAGGGCCCGGTCGTCGGACTGCCACGGCCACAGTGAGCGCAAGCTGCCGATCAGCAGGCCGGACATCACCGCCAGAGTCATCCGGCGATGCCTGTCCAGCAGCCACTGGAGCAGCTTGACGAAGAGTGCCAGGCCGATGACCATGCCTGCGGCGAAGATCGCCAGGTAGCCGAAGTCCCGGTCGTTGACGGCGGCGATGGTCGGTTCGTAGAGACCGACGGTGAGTAGCAGGAACGACCCGGAGACACCGGGCATCACCAGCGCGCAGACCGCGAACGCCGCCACGATCAGCACGATCAACGGGTGTGGTTCGAGGGCGGCCTGCGGCAGGCCGGTGAGCGTGAACGTGGCCGCCGCAGCGACCACAAGGCCGACCACCTCCTTGATGCGCCACGGCTTGCCGACCATCGAGACTGGCACCAGCACCGAGGCGAGCACCAGGCCGAGGAAGAGGCCACGGGTGTGTTCGGGGTACTCGGCCAGCAACGGTTCCAACAGCTTCGCGGCGAGCAGCAGGCCCGGCACCATCCCGATCATCAACGGGATGAGTACGTCCCAGTGCGCCTGCCGCAGTTGGTGTCCCGCCCGCGTCCAGCCCCGTCCACGCGGTACGTCCGACGCCGTGTACCGGACCGCGTTCACCACGTGGCCGGCGGACACGATCAGCCGTTCGTACACCCCCGTGACCAGCGCGATAGTGCCACCGCTGACCCCTGGCACGGCCTCCGCCACGCCGATGGCCCCACCGCGTAGGACGTGGCCCACCCGTTCGCCCAATGCCATTGAGAATCCGTCTCCTGCCTCGCTCGCCCGGTCGCCGGATCGGCGCCCGCCACGGCCGACCAGGCTACCGGGGGCGCGAGTGACGCCCCGGCCGCGTCAGAGGCGGGGGTCCACCGGCTCGGATTCACACGCCAGGATCGCGAAGACCAACTCGTGCCGACGCCACAGCGGGGCACCGTCGACCAACGCGTCCAACGCGGCCAGCCCGAGCCCGTGCTCACGCAGCGCCATCCCGCGTTTGCGTCCCAGGGACCGCTTCCGCAGCGCGGCCAACTCCTTCCCAGGCCAGCGCCTCCGGCACGTCCAGCACGATCGCCACCGGCAGCACGTCGTGTTCCCGGGCCACCCGGACCAGGGCAGCCCGGGCGTGCGGCTGGAGGTTGGTGGCGTCGACCACGGTGAGCCGACCGGCCCGCAGCCGCTTGGCCGCCACGTAGTGCAGCGCGTCGAAGGCGTCGGCGGAGGCGGACTGGTCGTTCTCGTCGTCGGCGACCATCGCCCGGAACGCGTCCGAGGAGAGCACCTGGCTCGGCGCGAAGTGCCGGGCGGCGAACGTGGACTTGCCGGAGCCCGAGACTCCGACAAGCGCCACCAGCGCAAGTTCGGGAACGTCCAGGACGGTCATGACCACTCCTGCTCGGTGGTAAGGAGGGGCACCTTCTTAACGCCTCCGGTAGAGCAAGGGCCCCTTGTCAACAGTCAGATCCGGCTGAACACGGCGAGTTGGGTGGGCGCACCCACCTCCGGGTCGTCGTCGCCGACACCGGATGAGGCGGCCGTGTAGCCGTACGTCGCGCAGATTCGGCGTACCCAGTCGGCGAACTCGGCGCGGGACCACTCGAACCGGTGGTCGGGATGCCGGAAGGCGCCCGCCCCCAGCCCCTCGTACCGCACCTTGTGCTCGCCGTTGGGCGTGGTCACCACGACCGTCGCCGGTCGGGCGTACCCGAACACGCTGTCCTCCAGCGCCGGCAGCCGAGGCGGATCGACGTGCTCGACCACCTCCATCAGCACCGCCGCGTCGTACCCGCGCAGCCGGTCGTCCCGGTAGGTCAACGCGGACTGCCGGAGCGTCACCCGGTCGCGCTGCCGCTCGGGCGGCCGGTCCAGCCGCAGCCGCCGGGCGGCCGACGTGAGCGCCTGGACGGAGACGTCGGTACCGACGATCTCGGTGAACCGGCGGTCCCCGATCAGCGTGGCCAGCAAGGCGCCCCCACCGCAACCCAGGTCCAGCACCCGGTGCGCACCGGCCTCCACCAGCGCGGCGTGCACCGCCGTCCGGCGGCGCGCGGCCAGCGACGCCCGGGTCCCGGCCCGGTGGGCCGACACGTCGTCCGCGTCGTCGTCCACCGCCGGCTCGTCGGCGGGCCGCTGGGCGGCCAGCCGCTCCAACGCCGCACCGGCCAGCGCGCGCCGGTGCGCCAGGTAGCGGCGGACGATCAGCGCCCGCTCCGGGTGGTCACCGAGCCAGCCCACACCGGCCCGCAGCAGCTTGTCGACCTCGTCCGGAGCCACCCAGTAGTGCTTCGCGTCGTCCAGCACGGGTAGCAGGACGTACAGGTGATTGAGCGCGTCGGCCACCCGCAGCGTGCCGGTGAGGATCAGATCGACGTACCGGCTGTCGCCCCACTCCGGGAACTCCTCGTCGAGCCGTACCGGCCAACTCCGGACGGTCCCGCGACTCGCCGCGCAACGCCGACCGGAACACCCGCGACAGTGCCGAGGCGAGCAGGCTGGACGCGGCGTACTGCCGGTCGTTGACGTACCGCCCGAGGGTGAAGGTCTCCGGCGTGGTGGCCGAGTGCCGGCCCCGGCCCCGACCCTGCGCGGCGAGCTTCGACGGGTCGACGTCGAGGAGCAGCGCGGCGGTGCAGCGCTGCTCCTCGGCCTCGGGATAGAAGACGTGCGCGGTGCCGACGGGCACGTCGAAGGCGTGCGTCCGGTCGGGGTGCTTCACCAGCAGGTGCCCCAGGTCGGTGGCGGGGCGGTGCGTGGTGGTCAGGGTGAGCAGCACGCGGCTCATGGTGCCAGGTTCGTCGGTCTTGCGCTGTTTGGTTTTGCGGGGTGGTTGCGGTGGGGCTCCCCGGAAACCTGACGTGCGCACGCGCCGTCGGAGGATTCGGGGGATCGCGTTGCGCGGGGGAGCGGGGAGGGCGTGCTGCTCAGAGGGGGGAGCTTGCAGGCGGCTGCGGCTCGGGGGAGCTTGCAGGGTGGGCGGCTGCTCGGCGGGAGTGTCGGGGGAGGGAAGGTGCGGGAGGGTCAGCGGTAGTCGTCTTCGTCGGGGGCTACTACCCGGGCCTGCTCCATGGCGTCCCAGTCGTCGACCTCCAGGCCGCGGTGCGGCTCGTCCTCGACCTCGGTGGGGTTGACCACCGTGGCCTGCTCGACCGCGTCGGCCGGCTCGGCCTCGGGGTCGCGTTCGTCAGCGCTGAGGTGGTCGCCGGGGGCGAAGTCCTCGCCGGGCTGGCCCATTCGGTGCCTCCGGGATGTCAGTGGACGGTCGGTACCCGGTCCAGGGTACGGGCTGTGCCGGTGCCTCGCTGGGAACCGGCGCGCCGCCCGGCGGGGCGGAGGGTACGCCGGGGGTGCGGCCGAGTCGGGCGAATCGACCCACCGGCGGCTCGCCCCGATGCCAGGATGGTCCCGTGGGCTTCCTCATCCGGCTGGTGACGACCGCAGTCGCACTGTGGATCACCACGCTGATCGTGCCCGGGGTCGAGGTGACCGGGCGGAGCGGCTACGACACCGTGTTCACCCTGTTGATCGTGGCGTTGATCTTCGGGGTGGTCAACGCGGTGCTCAAGCCGTTGATCAAGGTGGTGGGCTGCGTCTTCTACCTGCTGACCCTCGGCCTGTTCGCGCTGGTGGTCAACGCGCTGTTGTTCCTGCTGACGGACTGGATCGCCGGCACCCTGCGCCTGCCGTTCCACGTCGACGGCTTCTGGCCCGCCTTCTGGGGAGCCATCGTGATGGCGGTGTCCACCTGGCTGATCAGCGTCGTGGTGCCGGATCGCGCGGACCGGCGGTGAGCCGTCCGGCACCGGGCCGGTTGTGCCCGGCCGGTCCAGCTACGGGATACTTCCCGCGGAGGACAGCGCGGTCCGGCGCACCAATGGAGATCAGGCGGCCAACTGGCCGACCCCCAACGGAGATTCACGCGGCTGCCCGGCCGACCGTCAACAGGCGGCCGAACGGCCGGCGCAAGGAGAACGGCGGCCGTACGGCCGTCAGCGGCAAGTAAGGAGCGTTCGACATGCCCATCGCTTCCCCCGAGGCTTACGCCGAGATGCTGGACCGCGCCAAGGCCGGCCGGTACGCGTACCCGGCGATCAACGTGACGTCGTCGCAGACGCTCAATGCGGCGCTCAAGGGCTTCGCCGACGCGGAGAGCGACGGCATCATCCAGGTCTCCACCGGTGGCGCCGAGTACCTTTCCGGCCCCTCGGTGAAGGACATGGTCACCGGCGCGGTGGCGTTCGCCGCGTACGCGCACGAGGTGGCCAAGAAGTACCCGGTCAACATCGCGCTGCACACCGACCACTGTCCCAAGGACAAACTGGACAAGTTCGTCCGGCCGCTGATGGCCATCTCGCAGGAGCGGGTCAAGAACGGCCAGGAGCCGCTGTTCCAGTCGCACATGTGGGACGGCTCGGCCGTGCCGGTCGCGGAGAACCTGGAGATCGCCGAGCAGCTTCTCGCCGAGGCCGCCAAGGGCAAGATCGTCCTGGAGATCGAGGTCGGCGTCGTCGGCGGTGAAGAGGACGGTGTCGAGAACGCCATCAACGACAAGCTCTACACCACGGTCGAGGACGGTCTCGCCATGGTCGAGGCGCTCGGCCTAGGCGAGAAGGGCCGCTACATGGCCGCCCTGACCTTCGGCAACGTACACGGCGTCTACAAGCCGGGCAACGTCAAGCTGCGGCCCGAGGTGCTGAAGCAGATCCAGGACGCCGTCGGTGCCAAGTACGGCAAGGATAAGCCGCTCAGCCTGGTCTTCCACGGTGGTTCCGGCTCGCTGCTCTCCGAGATCCGTGAGGCGCTGGACTACGGCGTGGTGAAGATGAACATCGACACCGACACCCAGTACACCTTCTCCCGTCCGGTGGCGGACCACATGTTCCGCAACTACGACGGCGTGCTCAAGGTCGACGGCGAGGTCGGCAACAAGAAGCTGTACGACCCCCGGGTGTGGGGCAAGGCCGCCGAGGCCGGCATGGCCGTCCGGGTCGCGGAGGCCTGCGAGCACCTGCGCTCGACCGGCACCACGATGACGAAGTGACGTCCTGACGTCGCCGACGAGGGCGGCCGGTTCCTTCACGGAGCCGGCCGCCGTCGCGTGTGTGTAAGGAAGGGACCCCTACCAACGCCTGGTGTATAGGAAGGGTCCCTTCCTTACACCCGGACGAGCAGGCGGACCGCCTCGTGCACGTCGTCGGTGAGGTGCACGGCGCCGGACAGATCGCCGAACGGTGACGTGGCCAGCAGCGGCCGCAGCAGCGACTCCACCGGCAGTTCCGTCGTCCAGTACTCGCGGTCCAGGAACACGTACGCCCCGCTGGCCCCGTCCGTGCCGTAGTAGGTCTTCGTGGCCGCCTGGAACACCTCCTGCACGGTGCCCGCGCGGCCGGGGGCGAAGACGATTCCGCCCCGGGCCAGCCGCAGGATGGTGTCCTCGCGGATGGCGTTCGAGAAGTACTTGGCGATCCGGCCGGCGAACAGGTTCGCCGGTTCGTGGCCGTAGAGCCAGGTCGGCACGGCCAGCCCGCCACAGTTCGCCCAGTCCAGGTCACCGGTGGCCAGTGCGGTCGAGTCGGCTCGGTAGGCGACAGCCGGCTCCGCGCCGTTCTCCGGAGGCGTGACGGAGCGACCGAACAGCTCCCGGACCCGCAGCGCCGCCGCCGTGTAGCGGTCGTGGTCGGTGAAGTCCGGCGCGGTGGCGAGCAGGTCGATGGCGGCGGTGAGGTCCTCGGCCGGTCGGGTCGACAGGTACGCGCCCAGGTTGGCGGCCTCCATCACACCCGGGCCGCCACCGGTCACCACCAGGCGGTGGGCCCGCGCCAACTCCCAGCCCAGCACGGCGGCCGTCCGGTACGGCGCGCTGCCCCGGCGTACCGCGTGCCCGCCCATCACCCCGACCACCGACTGCGGCCCGTGCGTGGCCAGCCAGGCCCGGGTGGCATCGGCCAGCGCGTTGTCCACGCCGTGGTCATGTAACCGCTGGCCGAGCGCCTCCCGGACGTCGGGCAGCGCTCCGCCGTGCGCGCGGAAGTGCGCGTACACACGGCTGTCGTACATCGCCTCGAAGCCGCCCTCGGTGAAGCCGGCGGCCAGTTCCTCCGGGGTGTAGAGGTGTGGCGGCTGGGTCGGGTACGGCAGCCCGGAGAAGGGCGGCACCACGTTCGCGCCCCGGCGGACCAGGTCCGCGCCGACCTGCCGGGAGGCGAATCGGCAGCCGACGAAGAGAGTTCCGGCGACCTCGATGCCGCTGAGGTCGGGGACCGGGCCCAGGTCCAGCCGGAGGCCCTGGACGGTCAGCCCGACCAGGCTTCCGTCGGCGAGCCGCCGATCGAGTTCGGCCCGGGTCTGGATCTCGTTCAGCCAGGTGTGAGGCTCGATGACGTCCGCGGGAGGTGGGGTCGGCACCCGGTCATCCTGCCCGGCCAGCGCAACCGCGCCCGAGCGGGCCCCGACCCGGTGGAGAAGGGGCGGGAGCCCGGCGGCCTGGCCGAGCTCCCGCAACTCCGGTTCCTGGGGAGGCTCCGGACTCCCAGTTGTAGTGGAAAGGGCTTGGCGGCGGCATGGGCCGCATGCGTGACGGACCTCTCGGCCGTTCAGCCAGCCGGCTCGCCGGACCCCCTCGCGGGCCGTGGCCGGAAGCGGGTTGAATGGGACGATGCAGAACCTCTTGCCGGAGCCCCCGGCCACGCTCCTGCCCGCACACGACGAGGCCGACGCCACGCTGGCCACGGCCGAGCAGGACGGTGGCGACGAGGCGTTTGCCGCGGTGGCCGCCCGGTTCCCGACGCACAGCGCCGCCTGGGCCGCGTTGGCCGCCCGGGCCTTCGCCGAGGGCCAGGTCGTCTCCGCGTACGCGTTCGCCCGCACCGGTTACCACCGGGGACTGGACCAGTTGCGCCGCAGCGGCTGGAAGGGGCACGGGCCGGTGCCCTGGTCACACGAGCCGAACCGGGGTTTCCTGCGCTGCCTCTACGTGCTGTCCCGAGCCGCCGACGCGATCGGCGAGGCGGACGAGGCCGCCCGCTGTGCCCAGTTCCTCCGCGACTGCGACCCGGCCGCCGCGGACGCGCTGGCCAGCAACTGACCGTCCGCCGAGCCGCCGGCTCGGAGCAGGTGCTCCGTGGGCCGGCGGTTCGACGTGACGTGGCTAGAGCCCCTCGGCGACCGAGGCGGCGATCTTGAGCCATGCCTCCCGGGTCGCCGCCGAGAGTTGGGCGTACCGGAGCGGCTCGCCGGTGTCGATGAGCCGCTCGTACGGCGCGAGCAGCACCGCCCGGGTACGCGCGGCGAAGTGCTCCTGGATCGCGGGCAGGTCGATCTCCTTGCGGGACGGGGGCATGGAGACCACCGTGACCGCCTGCCGGACCAGCCGTTGCCGACCGCTCTGCTCCAGATGGTCGAGCATCCGGGCGGCGGTCTCGGCCGAGTCGTTACGGGCCGACATGGTGACCACCAGTTGGTCGGTGGCATCCATGGCCGCCTGCCAGTTCTGCGCCCGGACGTTGTTCCCGGTGTCCACGAAGATCAACTTGTAGAACCGGCTGACCACCTCACGGATCTCGCCGAAGGCCGAGGCGGTGAGCATCTCACCACCGGTGGCCGACTCGTCGGAGGCAAGGACGTCGAACATCCCCTCGCCCTGCGAGCGCACGTACTGCGACAGGTCGCCGACCCGCCCGTGGGCACCGTGGAACTGCCCCAGGTCACGCAGCAGGTCCCGCACCGTACGCGAGTGGAAGTCCTGCTGGGCACGCATGCCGAGGGTGCCCTGGGTCTCGTTGTTGTCCCAGGCCAGCACGTACCCGCCGCGCTTCTGACCGAAGGTCATCGCGAGCAGCAGGATGGCGACGGTCTTGCCCGCCCCGCCCTTCGGGTTGACCACGGTCACCTGCCGGAGCCCGCCGAAGTTGCGGCGTACCGTCTCGATGTCCCGCTTGAGTTCCAGCTCCTGCCGACCGGGTGGCAGCTTCACCAGGCCGGTCTTGTTGACCACCGCGCGTACGCCCATGGTGGCGACCGGATCGACCGGGCGGACCTGCCGCCGCCGGGCGAAGTCCTCGGCAGTCGGAGGGACGCCCACCTCCTGGTTCCAGGTCGGCTCCGGATAGCTGGCGGGCGCGGGGTTCGCGGCCGGGTAGGGCGACTGCGGCGCCGGGGGTGCCACCGGCGGTGGCGCACCCTGCTGCCAGCGCGCCGCGTTCCAGGCCGGCTGCGGCGGGAACGGTCCGGGGGGTGTCTCTGCCTGGTGCGGTACCGGGCCGGGTTGGTGCGGTACCGGGCCGGGTTGCGGCGGCGGCATCGGAACGCCGTGCTGCGGCGAGGGCGGTACGGCGGCAGTGCCCTGATACTCAGGGACCGGACCGACCTGCGGCGGCGGTACCGGGGTGCCGTGCTGCGGCGCGGGCACAGGGTACGTCCCGGCCTGCGGTGGCACCGGTCGTCCGGGCCCCGAGGGCACCGGCGGGAGCGGCTGCATACCCGTGGCCCAGCTGGGACGCGGCGGGCGGTCGGCGTGCTCGGACGGGTCGGTCGGGCCGGCGGTGGAGCGCTGCGGTGGTTGTGCCCAGGGCGACTTCGTCGACGGCCAGGTCGGCGGGGTCCCGTCATCCTTGCGGTGGTCTCCGCCGTTCGTCGAGGTCTCCGGCATCGCCGCCTCGGGGTCGCCGTCGAGTTGCGGCCCACCGTCGTCGTCGGCCGCCGGGCCGGTGTCGGTGGAGGGACCCGGGCCGGGGCCGGGCGTCGCGTCCGGCTGCGGGCCCGCGTCGCCGGGCGTGCCGTCGCGCGGCGGAGCTAGCGAGGTCGGCCGGTCGAGGGTGAACGGCAGGTCCAGGTCGACCCGTCCGTGCTCCGGCTGCGGAGTCGGAGCCTGCGGAGTCGGCACGGGTGCCCAGCCGGTGGGCGGCGGCACGCTCGCCCGCCCGCCGACGACGGGCGGTGGCCCGGGCGCCCATCCGGGGCCCGGTGTCGCACCCGACTCCCCACCGGCACCGGTAGGTCCACCGGCGGTCAGCGACGGGTAGTCGGCGGGCGAGGGCGGCCCGACCGGCTGACCGGTCGGCGGCAGGTGATCCGGCTGACCGGCGGTCGGCGGCACCGGCTGGGCCGAACCGCCCGGTGGCGCGGGTGGTGTGGTGGGAGGCGTCGGCGGGGTCGCCCACGCGGGCGTGCCGAAGCCTTCGACCTGGTCCGGTGGCCAGAGTGGTTCGATGTCCCGTTCCGGCGCCCCTTGCTGGCCGGGCACGTGCGCCCGGTCGGCGTTCTCGTCCACCACGGTTCCTCCCCCATTCCCTCTGCCGAGGATAGGCCCACGGGCCGACCTCGGCCGCCGACGCGGGGCGAGGTCAGACTGCCCAGACCGCCCAGGCGCCCGACTCGGTCCACCAGGACCGCTTACGGGTCAACTGCCCCTCCACGCCGTCGTCCAGATACGGCAACGCACCCCCGTCCCGGGGCAGCACGGACACCGCCCGCCCCCGGGCCCGGCGCACCTCCAGGCGTACCCGTCGGCGACCCAGCCGCGACCGGGTCACCACCGGCACCGCCACCGCCACCTCGACCAGTCCGTCCGTCGGGTCGGGAGCGGCGAGCAGGGTGACGTCGTCGAGCCGGGCGTACCCGGCGGCGTTGCCGATCGCGCAGGCCAGCAGCGGGTCGTCCCCGTGGGAGAGCACCGCGTCGTCCACCTCCACCCGACCACGCCAGTGCAACGCGCGCCCATCCTCGGCGGCGGCCCCCAGCAGCGCGCCGTCCAGGGTCACCGAGCCTCCGTCGTTGCGCAGCAGGTCCAGCCGACGGGGCGTGCCGTCGAGCACCGCGGCGGCCACCGCCGCCGGATCACGGGGCAGGCCGAGCTGCGCGGCGAGGTCCCGGTGCGTCGTGCTGCGGGCCGGGTCCAGCGGCAGTACGCCGACCGGTGGCAGGTCCGGCACGGTCCGGCCGTCGGCCAGGTCGGACGGACGGCGACTCGGCGGTGGAGCGTACCGCCGGACCAACCGGCGTATCACGGCCCGCAACTGTGCGTCACCGGCGACCGCCACCACGAGGCGGATCTTGGAGTCCGGATCGGGCCAGGTGAGCTCGTCCGGACGGGGCGGTGCGTCCAGTCGGGCCAGCACCTCGTCGATCTCCGCGTCCGACCGGGCGGTCACCGTCTCGACCCGCGCGCCTCGGGCGGTCAGCGCATCCGCGCAGGCCAGAACCGGTACGCGCGGAGTCTCGCAGCGTTCCGGCCGATCCTGGACAGCCTCGGTGGCGCCACCGCAGCAGGCTCCGTCGCTGCCGCACCCGGCCCCCGGAGCGTCCCGCTCCGAGCCGAGGGCGAGCAGCACCACGTCGTACACGGGTAGGGCCCCTCCTGCCTCTCGGCGCGACCCCTGCCGGTCGTGCCGTCACTACTTGTTAACCTGACACCCCGGGCTCGCTGACCGGTCGCCATCTGGCACCCGAGCCTTCTGGAGGCGAAGAGATGCCAGCGATCGTGCTCATCGGCGCTCAGTGGGGTGACGAGGGCAAGGGCAAGGTTACCGACCAACTGGGTGAGCGAGTCGACTACGTCGTGCGCTACTCCGGCGGCAACAACGCCGGACACACCGTGATCACCCCTGACGGCCAGAAGTACGCGCTGCACCTCATGCCCTCGGGCGCACTCTCCCCGAACGCCGTGATCGTCATCGGCAACGGCGTGGTGGTCGACCCGAAGGTGCTGCTGAGCGAGATCGACGGGCTCGCCGAGCGGGGCGTGGACGTCTCCCGGCTGCGCATCTCCGGCGACGCGCACCTGATCATGCCGCACCACCGGGCGCTGGACCGGGTGGTCGAGCGTTACCTGGGCAGCTCCCGCATCGGCACCACCGGCCGGGGCATCGGCCCGGCGTACGGCGACAAGGTCGCCCGGATGGGCATCCGGGTCCAGGACCTGCTCGACCCGGGCATCTTCCGCAAGAAGCTGGAACTCGCGCTGCGGGAGAAGAACCAGGTGCTGTTCAAGGTCTACAACCGCAAGGCGATGGACGTCGACGCCACCATCGAGGAGTACCTGGAGTACGCGGAGCGGCTGCGGCCGTACATCGCGGAGACCCGGTCGATGCTCTGGGACGCGCTGGACCGTGGCGACACGGTGCTGCTCGAAGGCGCCCAGGCCACCATGCTCGACATGGACCACGGCACGTACCCCTTCGTCACCTCGTCGAACCCGACGGCCGGTGGCGCGTGCGTGGGCGCGGGCATCCCGCCGACCGCGATCACGAAGGTGATCGCGGTGAGCAAGGCGTACACCACCCGGGTCGGTTCGGGTCCGTTCCCGACCGAGCTGTTCGACGACAACGGCGCGCACCTGCGCAAGGTCGGCCACGAGTACGGCACCACCACCGGCCGGGAGCGCCGCTGCGGCTGGTTCGACGCGGTGGTGGCCCGGTACGCCTGCCGTCTCAACGGCGTCACCGACCTGGTCGTCACGAAACTCGACGTGCTCACCGGCCTGGCGACCGTGCCGATCTGCGTCGGCTACGAGATCAACGGCAAGCGCGTCGGCGACATGCCGATGACCCAGACCGACTTCCACCACGCCACGCCGATCTACGAAGAGCACGACGGCTGGTGGGAGGACATCACCAAGGCAAGGACCGAGGAAGACCTCCCCGAGAACGCCCGGCGCTACATCGCCCGCATCGAACAGCTCTGCAACACCCGCGTCAGCGTCGTAGGCGTAGGCCCCGGCCGCGAAGAAAACGTAACCCGCCACCCCCTCCTCCCCTAACCACCCCACCCCACCCCCACCCCACCCCCACCCCCACCCCACCCCCACCCCACCCCTCTCCGCGTTGATCAAGAAGTTTTGGTCGCGGTGAGGGCCCCGGGTGACCCAAATCCCTTGATCAACCCCGCTGGTGGCGGAGGTTGTCCACAGGGGGTGGTGGGGTTATCCACAGGGGTGGAGGAGTGGGGGGTGGGAGCGGTGGGGTGGGGGGATGGGCGACACGGGTGAGACGGGTGAGTCGGGGTTCGGGAAGCAGGCGGGTGTGGTGACGGTGGGTCAGGCGCTGTCGGCGGGATTCAGTCGGGGGCAGATCCGTCACCTGGTCCGGTCGGGGCGCTGGGTGAGGCTGGCCCGAGGGCGCTTCGCGCCGTCCCCCGAAACTGACCCGTTGGCGCTACGGCGCGCCCGGGTCCGGGCGGCGGTCGACAGTCTGGGGCCGGGGGCGGTGGCCGTGCTGGGGACCGCCGCCGAGGTGCACGGGATCGCCGGGCTGCGCGCCACCTCCGAGATCCACGTCTCGGTGCCGGTGCAGTGCCCGCGCCCGCAGCGGCGCACCGATCCGGAACTCGTCGTACATCAGTTGACGTTGGGTCCGGGCGATGTCGACGTGCTGGCCGGTGTGCCGGTCACCACCGCCGTGCGTACCGCCGCCGACGTCATACTGCGCGCGGACCGGTATCCCGCCGTCTGCGTCCTGGACTCGGCGCTCAACCGGCGGCTGCTCACCGAGGCGGACCTGGCGTCGATCCCGGCCCTGATCGCCGGACGGCGCGGTGCCGTCGCCGCCAGGCGTCGGCTCGCCGAGGCGGACGGCCGGGCCCAGTCGCCGTTGGAGACGCGCGCCCGGCTGCGGTGCGTCGACGGCGGTGTCCCGCCGGACGTGCTCCAGGTCGAGGTGCGTGACGAGGACGGCTGGCTCCTGGGGGTCGGTGACCTGGGTTGGCGCCGGGCCCGCCTGATCGCGGAGGCGGACGGCCGAGGTCCACACGACGGACCGCAGGCGGTCTACGCGGACCGGATGCGACAGAACCGCCTGGTCAACGCCGGCTGGCGGATCCTCCGCTTCACCTGGTCCGACACCCTCCACCCCGACTACATTCCGCACACCGTCAAACAAGCCCTCCGTAACCCCCGAACACCCGGTTGATCAAGAAGTTTGAGCGTCAACACGCCGGATTTGGGACGCGAACTTCTTGATCAACAGTGGCGGGGAGGGCGGTGGGTAGGATGCCGGCTGTGCGTGTTCTGTTGCTGGGTAGTGGGGGACGGGAGCACGCGCTTGCGCTGCGGCTCGCCGAGGATCCGACCGTTGAGCAGGTGATCGCGGCACCGGGGAATCCCGGGATCGCGGGCGTGGCCGAGCTGCGGGAGGTCGTGGCGACGGATCCCGAGTCCGTGGCGGCGCTGGCGGTCGAGGTGGGTGCCGACCTGGTCGTGATCGGGCCGGAGGCCCCGCTGGTGGCCGGAGTCGCCGACGCGCTGCGGGCCAAGGGCGTCGCGGTGTTCGGTCCGTCGGCCGAGGCGGCGCAGCTGGAAGGCTCCAAGACGTTCGCCAAGGACGTGATGACGGCCGCCGGTGTGCCCACGGCCCGCGCCCACACCTGCACGGACGAGGCGGGTACGGCAGCCGCCCTGGACGAGTTCGGGCCGCCGTACGTGGTGAAGAACGACGGGCTCGCCGCCGGCAAGGGCGTGGTGGTGACCGAGGAGCGCGATGTCGCGCTGCGGCACGCCGCCGAGTGCGGTCGGGTGGTCGTCGAGGAGTACCTGGCCGGCCCGGAGGTCTCGCTGTTCGTGGTGACCGACGGCGACGCTGCCGTACCGCTGCTGCCGGCCCAGGACTTCAAGCGGGTCGGGGACGGCGACACCGGCCCGAACACCGGCGGCATGGGCGCGTACGCCCCACTGCCCTGGGCACCGTCCGACCTGGTCGACGAGGTGATGCGCGACGTCGTGCACCCCACGCTGGCCGAGATGCGGCGTCGGGGTAAGCCCTTCTCCGGCCTGCTCTACGTGGGGCTGGCGATCACCGCATCCGGCCCCCGGGTGATCGAGTTCAACGCCCGCTTCGGAGACCCGGAGACTCAGGTGGTGCTCGCCCTGCTGGCGACTCCCCTGGCCGGTCTGTTGCACGCTGCGGCCACCGGCACGTTGGCCGAGCACCCGCCGCTGCGCTGGCACGACGGCGCGGCGGTGACCGTGGTGGTCGCCGCCGAGAACTACCCGGCCACGCCGCGTACCGGTGATGTGATCACCGGCGCGGACCAGCCGGGCGTCATCCACGCCGGCACCGCCCGCCGGGCCGCCGACGGTGCCCTGCTCTCCGCGGGCGGCCGGGTCCTCTGCGGTACGGCCACCGGCTCCGACCTGGCCGCCGCCCGCAATGCCGCCTACGAGCTGGTACGCGGCATCACGCTGGCCGGGTCGCACCATCGAGGTGACATCGCGTCGTCCGCGATCGACGGCAGGATCACGCTTCCCTCCTGAGCCATGCCGCCCGGCCACGCCGGCTGCGCGCGCTGCCGACGCGGTCGGGCACCGATGGCCGAACGGTCGGCGGTTCTGGTCGACGGGCCGCAACGCAACCACCTCCCCACCGCGTATTAGTGGCGAGGGAGGTGGGATGGAAGCCGACGAGTTCGAGACGTTCGTCCGTCAGTCCACTCCGGCGCTGCGCCGGTACGCACGTGCGGTGGCCGCCGATCCGGACCGGGCGGAGGATCTCCTCGAAGAGACCTACGTCCGGGTGGCCTGGGTGTGGCCCCGCCCGCTCGCCGACGGCAACCCGCTCGGGTACGCGAAGATCGCGATGATCCGCCTGCACACCAGTTGGTTCCGGACGCTGGTCCGCCGGCTCCGGATCACCTCACCGGCGTCACCGCTGGGCCCCGACGGCGGGTCCGGCGACGGCAGCGACCTGCTGCGCCGACTGCTGGCGGGCCTGCCACCCGCGCAACGGGCGGTGCTGGTCATGTCGTACCTCGACGATCTTGACGATTCGACGATCGCCGAGGCCGTCGGGCGGAGCCCGGCAACCGTCCGGTCCCTGCGCCACCGGGCCGTCGGCGCGATCCGCGCGGGGGTGCCGGCCGTCCGTTCCGGAGTCGATCGGGAGGTGGCGGGATGACCGACATTCGGCGTGCTCTCGGCGAGGTCTGGCACGCCGAGCCCGGCGGAGGTCGGTCCGGCCCGGATCCGCTCCCGGCGGTGCGGGCCCGCCTGCGGCGTCGTCGCCGCGTCCAGGCAACCGCTGTGGCGTCGGCGGTGTGCACGGTCCTCGGTCTCGGGGTCTTCACCGTGGTGGCGGCGGGTCGACCGGCATCACCGCCGCGTGTCGCGGCACCGTCCGGCTCCGCCGCGTCCGAGCTGCGCGGCCTGCCGGTCTACCTGCGGCCGGCCGACCCCACCGAGGCGGTGCTGCGGATGGCCCGACCGCAGGTGGTGCCGAACGGCGACCGGGTGGCGTACGAGGGCGCCGGCCCGGTGACCCGGGTGGTCGCGGTGTTCGACTTCGAGGCGGCGCTGGGGCTGCCCGGGGTGCCCCGCGAGGTGACCGTGGCGACTGCGGCGCAGGTGTTGGCCACGGACGACCTGGCGACCTCTACGGCGTACCTGTCGGCGTGGCGGTCCGACGGGCGTACCCTCTTCGTCTCGGTGACCGGGGACACGCCGCAGGTACGTACGGCGGCGCTGGACGCTCTCGTCGAGGCCAACCTGCACTGATCTTGGCCGGTCAGGCCGGGTGGACCGGCCGATCGGCCCTGACCGCGCGGTTGACATCCCATGTCACGATCATCGTGCCGGTGGCCGGCTCGGGCCGCCGGGGGCGGGGAGGAGGACATCGTGACCGGCTTTCTCGGTACGGCACTCAGCTTTCCCACTGTGCTGTTCAGCTTCCTGCTCGTGGTCGTCGTCGGCTACTGGCTGCTGGTGCTGACCGGGGTGCTGGATCTCGGCGACGACCTGGACGTCGACGGCGGAGCCGGCACGTTCCTCGCCGGTGTCGGGCTCGGCGGCGTACCCAGTGCGATCATCTTCTCCCTTCTCGTCGCGGTGGCCTGGTTCGTCAGCCTGGCCGGCACCGTGCTGCTCGACGGCCTCGGGCTCGGCGCCGGCACCCGGATCGCGGTCTCGATCGGCGTGCTGCTGGTCGCCGCGTTCTGCGCGTGGGTGGTGACCCGGTTGATCGCGGTGCCGTTGGCGCGTCTCTTTCCGACCGACACGGCATCCAGCCGGCACACCTTCGTGGGCCGCCTCTGTGTGGTGCGGACCGGTACGGTCACCGCCGACTTCGGTCAGGCCGAGGTGACCGCGGCGGACGGCTCGTCGGCGGTGGTGCAGGTCCGGCAGCCGGGGGACGAGAAGATGACCGTTGGCAGCTCCGCGTTGATCTATGACTACGACACCGAGGGTGAGTTCTTCTGGGTGATGCCCGCCGGGCCCACCTTCGACCCCCTGAGACATCCCCCCGAGTAATCGCCCCTGGTGAGTCCGCATCCGCGCGAATCACCCCGACCTCATCCGAGGCTGCCGGCGCGAACCCCCTTCGTCCGGTCCGCCTCCCTCGCTGCCTCTGACACCCCTCGAAAGGAGGATGCGCGGCGTCCCGCCCCGGCCCCGTCGCCGGCTGCCGCCGTCCGCGCGCCCAACCATGGATGTGATCACCACCGGAATCGGTGTACTCCTCGCCGTCGTCCTGCTCGTCGCGCTCGGCGTGGTGTTCATGGTCAGTCGGCTGTTCCGCAAGGTCGAGCAGGGCAAGGCACTGATCATCTCCAAGATCCGGCGGGTCGACGTGACCTTCACCGGCGCGGTGGTGATGCCCGTGCTGCACAAGGCCGAGATCATGGACATCTCGGTCAAGACGATCGACATCGAACGGACCGGCAACGAGGGTCTGATCTGCCGCGACAACATCCGGGCCGACATCCGGATCACCTTCTTCGTCCGGGTGAACAAGACGATCGAGGACGTCATCAAGGTGGCGCAGGCGATCGGCACCGCGCGGGCCAGCGACCGGGAGACCCTCCAGGAACTGTTCAATGCGAAGTTCTCCGAGGCGCTGAAGACGGTCGGCAAGCAGCTCGACTTCGTCGACCTCTACACCAAGCGTGACGAGTTCCGCGACCAGATCATCCGGGTCATCGGCACCGACCTCAACGGCTACAGCCTGGAGGACGCGGCGATCGACTTCCTTGAGCAGACGCCGATGTCGCAGCTCGACCCGAAGAACATCCTCGACGCGCAGGGCATCCGGAAGATCACCGAGCTGACCACGCAGGAGCACGTCCGGACCAACGAGTTCCGGCGTAGCGAGGAGAAGGAGATCACCCGCCAGAACGTGGACGCCAAGGAGGCGATCCTCGAACTGGAACGTCGGCAGGCCGACGCCGAGGCCAAGCAGCAGCGCGAGATCGAGACCGTGCGGGCCCGCGAGCAGGCCGAGACCGCCCGGGTACGCGCCGAGGAGCGGCTGCGGGCCGAGACGGCGAACATCCGTACCGACGAGCAGTTGGGCATCCAGCACGAGAACCGGGCCCGGGAGATCGCGGTCGCGGAGAAGAACCGCGAGCGGGTCATCGCCATCGAGACCGAGCGGATCGAGAAGGACCGCATGTTGGAGGTCATCGGCCGGGAACGGGAGACCGAGCTGAGCACGATCGCCAAGGACAAGGAGGTGGAGGCCGAGAAGCGGGCCATCGCCGAGGTCGTCCGGGAGCGGATCGCGGTGGAGAAGACCGTGGCCGAGCAGGAGGAGAACATCAAGCGGCTGCGCGTGGTCGAGGAGGCCGAGCGGACCCGCCAGGCGCTGGTCATCCAGGCCGAGGCCGAGGCGCAGGAGAGCCTGGTCAAGGACATCAAGGCGGCGGAGGCAGCCGAGGCGGCGGCAAAGCACAAGGCCCGCGAGGAACTGGTGCTGGCCGAGGCCCGGCAGCAGGCCGCGGAGCTGGACACCCGGGCGAAGATCCGGCTGGCCGAGGGCATTCAGGCCGAGTCGGCGGCAGCGGGCCTGGCCGAGGTGCAGGTGCAGGAGCGCAGTGCCGAGGCGATCGAGAAGGTCGGCCGGGCCGAGGCCGCCGTGGAGCGCGAGAAGGCGGTGGCTGCCGCCGAGGCGGTTCGCGAGAAGCTGAAGGGCGAGGCCGAGGGTCTCACCGAGAAGGCCGCCGCGATGGCCGCGCTGGACGACGCGACCCGCGAGCACGAGGAGTACCGGCTGCGCCTGGAGCTGGAGAAGGAGGTCCGGCTCGCCGGGCTGGACACCCAGCGCCAGGTCGCCGAGGCGCAGGCGACCCTGGTCGCCACCGGCCTGGAGAAGGCGAACATCGACATCGTCGGTGGGGACAGCGTCTTCTTCGACCGGCTGCTCAGCTCGATCTCGTTCGGCAAGAGCGTGGACGGCTTCGTGGCCCACTCGGACGTGGCGAAGAACCTGGCTCAGCCGTGGCTGGACGGCAGCGCCAGCCTCACCGACGACCTGACCCGGATGATCGGCTCGCTGAACACCGCCGACGTGCAGAACCTCACGCTCTCGGCTTTCCTGGCGCAGCAGATGCGCTCAGGGGGCGCCGACAAGGGCAAGCTCCAGGAGCTGCTGAAGGCCGCGCAGCGCCTGGGTGTGGCGGACACCCCGGTCGCCGCCCTCACCGGTTCGCGGCAGTCCGCCGGTGAGTGAGCCGACCGCCGGTCCGGCGACCACCGGGCGGACGCCCGGTGCCGTCGGGCCGGCCCCGGTGGGCCGGGCCGACGGCGGACCCGACCCGGCCGAGGTCGAGTCGGACGGCGCTACCCGGCCCGGGCTGGACGACGGCAGCTACGAGGTGCTGCGCAAGCGGCTCGCCGGGCAGGCCGCCGAGCTGGCCCGGCGGGCCGAGTCGCTCAACGCCCGCCGGCTGGAGGTCTTCGGCGGCACCGAGCTGCGGCTGCTGAGCACCGAACGGATCCGTACGGAGCACAACTGCGTGCCCCGCGACCTCGTACCGGTCGGCGGGCTGATGCTGTTCGGTTACAACGTCTTCATCGGCCTCAAGCCGGAGACGACCGTCGACGACGTCTTTTCGCTGCACCGCTTCACCCGTGAACAGGGCGAGGGCGAATCGGAGGAGGTCGCTTTCCGGTTCGACGAGGCCGGTCACGACGAGTTGCCCGGCCTGCTGCGTCACCCGCAGTTCGTTCGCGACTTCAGCGAGTTGTACCGCTACTACCGGCAGGCGCGCCTGCTGCAACTGCGCCGGGTCGACGCCCGGCTGCTGGCGGTGTTCCAGACCGGGCCGCGTACCGAGGACATCCGGGTGCTGCGCTGGCAGGTCGGCGTGGACGGGATCCCGGAGTACCTGGACAGCCGGGGGGAGCGGGACCACGTCTTCCCGCCGAGCCACGACTTCGAGTGGACCGAGACGACCCGGCAGGACCACGTACTCGGCCGGCATCCGCACATCGACATCGACGGCGAGCTCTTCGTCGAGACGGTGGGCGGCACGCTGACCGTCAAGGTGGAGAACAACACCGAGGTCGGCGAGGGCATCTACAGCGAGCCGGTGGACGAGCCGTTGCAGAGCCTGGCCGACGCCGACGTGCAGTGGACCCGGGTGGGGCCGCTGATCCTGCTGCGGATCCTGCCGTACAAGGAGACGCAGTGGCGGCACCTGGTCTTCAACACGCTCACCCGGGAGGTGGTCCGCCTCGACGGCATCGGGGTGGCCTGCCAGCGGCTGCCCGAGGACCACGGCATCATCTTCCCGGGCGGCTACCACCTGGCCACCGGCGTTACCCGCACCTTCGACACCGAGGTCGCCGACCTGGAGTTCGAGCGGGTGGTGCGGTCGCCGAACGGCGAGGACGTGCTCTACGTCTTCCACGCCCGGGCCGAGGGGCGCACGTTGCTGCTGCCGTACAACGCGATCCGCAAGGAGGTGGCCGCGCCGATCCCGTGCCACGGCTTCTCCCTCTTCGACGACGGCACGCTCGTGGTGTTCCGGGCCGTCTCCGAGGAGCCGACCCGGGTCCACCCGATGCAGATCTGGCAGACGCCGTACGTGTCGGACGCGTACGCGGCGGCGCAGCCGGCCGGCACCGGTCCGCTGGAGCGGGTCGGCAACGCCGACCTGGTACGCGGCATCTCGGACTGCCTCTCGGCGGCGCGGATGGTGCAGGGCAGCGCCACCGCCGGGGTGTACGAGGCGTTGATCGCTGCCTGTGCCCGGATCACCGACCACTACCACTGGCTCGGCGAGGACGAGCTGGGTGACCTGGCCACCCCGCTGAGCGGGCTGCGGCGTACCGCCAGCTCCGTGCTGGAGGAGCACGAGAAGGTCCGTATGCTCACCGAGCAGGCCCGCGCGGAGCTGGACGAGAGCGCCGAGCAGATCGCCTCGCTGGCCCGCCGGGCCCGGGGCGAGGCGCCGCTGACCGCCGACGACTGGGTCACCCAGCTCGGTGGGCTGCGTCGGGCGCGCGGGCACCTGGAATCGCTGCGCGAACTGCGGTACGTCGACCACGACCGGATCGACGAGCTGGCCGCCCGGCTGGACGAGGAACTGTCGGTGGCCGGTCGGCGCGCGGTGGAGTTCCTTCGCCGCGACGAGGCGTTCACCGGCTACCAGCAGGAGGTCGAGCGACTCGCCGCGCGGGCCGCCGAGATCGGTACGGTCGCCGAGGCCGGCACCGTCCGCGACGAGCTGGCCGCCCGCACCGACGGCCTGCAGACCATCACCGACGTGGTGGGCGGGTTGGACATCGCCGACGCGACCGTCCGGACCGGCATCCTGGGCCGGGTCGGTGAGGTGCTGGGCGCGGTCAACCGGGCCCGGGCGGTGCTCGACAAGCGGCGTCAGGAGCTGGCCGCGGCGGAGGGCCGGGCCGGTTTCGCCGCCGAGTTCGCCCTGCTCGGGCAGGCGGTGACCGGGGCGCTGGCGGCGGCGAACACCGCCGAACGCTGCGACGAGCAACTCGGCCGGCTGCTGCTGCGGGTGGAGGAGCTGGAATCCCGGTTCGGCGAGTTCGACGACTTCCTCACCGAGCTGGCGACCCGGCGTACCGACATCTACGAGGCGTTCTCGGCACGCAAGCAGGCGCTGCTGGACGAGCGCTCCCGGCGGGCCGACCGGCTGGTCGCCTCGGCCGAGCGGATCCTGGTCAGCGTGCAGCGGCGGGCCGGCACGCTCGGCTCGCTCGACGAGATCAACACCTACTTCGCGGCCGACCCGATGGTGGGCAAGCTCCGCTCGGTGGTGGAGGAGCTGCGTACCCTCGGCGACGCGGTGCGGGCCGAGGAGCTGGACGGCCGGATCCGGGCCGCTCGCCAGGAGGCCGGGCGCGGTCTGCGCGACCGCCTCGACCTGTACGCCGACGGTGGCGAGACGATCCGTCTGGGTCGGCACCGTTTCGCGGTGAACACCCAACCGATCGACGTGGCGGTGGTGCCGGCCGAGGGCCGGATGGTGGTGGCGGTGACCGGCACCGACTACCGCGCGCCGGTGCGTGACGAGGAGTTCCAGCAGACCCGGCGGTTCTGGGACCAGCTGCTGGTCTCCGAGTCGGCGCAGGTCTACCGGGCCGAATACCTGGCCACCGGGATCCTGGCCGCCGCCGAGGCGGGCCGCGACGGGCTCACCCTCGACGCGCTGCACACCGCGGCGGTGGACGCCGACGGGCTGCGGGAGCTGGTCCGGCAGACCGCCGAGACCCGCTACGACGAGGGGTACGAGCGCGGCGTGCACGATCACGACGCGGCCGAGATCCTGCGGGTGCTGCTGCGTCTGCACGCCGGTGCCGGGCTGCTGCGTTATCCGCCGGCCGACCGGGCCGCCGCGCAGCTGTTCTGGCGGTACGGCACCGACGAGCCGACCCGGTCCGCCTGGACCGCCCGGGCCGCCTCGCTGGCCCGCGCCCGGCAGCGGTTCGGCCGTCCGGACGGCGAGGACGCCGCCGACCGCCTCGGCGCGCAGATCGCCGAGGCGGCCGACAAATTCCTGCGCGGCGCCGGACTACCGGTGCCGTCCGGCGGGACCGCGCTGGCCGGCGAGTACCTGTTCGAGGAGCTGTCTTCGCCGCCGGTGCGGTTCGTCACCGGCGGCGGGGCGCGGGCCCTGCTGGACCGGTTCCGCCGGGCA
This sequence comes from Micromonospora craniellae, assembly GCF_014764405.1. Classification (NCBI taxonomy): domain Bacteria; kingdom Bacillati; phylum Actinomycetota; class Actinomycetes; order Micromonosporales; family Micromonosporaceae; genus Micromonospora; species Micromonospora craniellae. The sequence continues at coordinate 3,271,517 of NZ_CP061725.1, forward strand.
CTCGGCGGTCCGCAGTCGCGTTCGTCCCGCGAGTTCGACGACGACCTGCGGGCCCTCGGTGACGACCTCGCCGGCCGTCACCAGCTGATGGAGGCGTGGCTGACCGCGTTCCTGGCCACCGACGACGGCAACCTGTCCGGGTACGACCTGCCGGAAGCGGTCGCCGTCGAGTTGTGCGGTGCGGAGCCGGCCCGGCAGGACAGCACCGCGACGATGACCGAGTCGGTCGGCGGGCTGCTCGGCGCGCACCCGCGCATCGAGGGCTCCACGCTCGACGTACGGCTGGACGAGATGCTGGCCCGGACCCGGGCGTTCCGCACCGACCTGGTCCCCGCGTACCGGGACTACCAGCGGCGACGCAACGCCCTGGTGGACGCCGAGCGGGACCGCCTGCGGCTGGAGGAGTACCGGCCGAAGGTGATGAACGCCTTCGTCCGCAACCGGCTGCTCGACGAGGTGTACCTGCCGCTGATCGGCGACAACCTGGCCCGGCAGCTCGGCGCCACCGGCGACGGCAAGCGGGTCGACCAGTCCGGCCTGCTGCTGCTGATCTCACCGCCCGGTTACGGCAAGACGACCCTGATGGAGTACGTGGCCAGCCGCCTCGGCCTGGTCTTCGTCAAGGTCAACGGGCCGGCCCTGGGCACCAAGGTCACCTCGCTGGACCCGGCCGAGGCGCCCGACGCCACCGCGCGGCAGGAGGTCGAGAAGATCTCCTTCGCCCTGGAGCTGGGCAACAACGTGCTGCTCTATCTGGACGACATCCAGCACACCAACCCGGAGCTGTTGCAGAAGTTCATCTCGCTCTGTGACGGGCAGCGCCGGATGGAGGGTGTCTGGGAGGGCCGCACCCGCACGTACGACCTGCGCGGCAAGCGGTTCGCGGTCTGCATGGCCGGTAACCCGTACACCGAGTCGGGGAAGCGGTTCCGGATCCCGGACATGCTCGCCAACCGGGCCGACGTGTGGAACCTCGGTGACGTGCTCTCCGGGCGGGAGGAGGTGTTCGCGCTCAGCTACATCGAGAACGCGCTCACCGCCAACACGGTGCTGGCACCGCTCTCCGGGCGCGACCGTGGCGACCTGGAGCTGCTGGTCCGGATGGCACGCGGGGACGACTCGGTCCGCGCCGACCAGCTCTCCCACCCGTACCAGCCGGTGGAGCTGGAGCAGATGGTCTCGGTGCTGCGCAAACTGCTGCGGGTGCAGCAGGTGGTGCTGGCCAACAACCAGGCGTACATCGCCTCGGCGGCCCAGTCCGACGACGCCCGCACCGAGCCGCAGTTCCAGCTACAGGGTTCGTACCGGAACATGAACAAGCTCGCCGAGCGGGTCGTGCCGGTGCTCACCGACGAGGAACTGGAGGCGGTGATCGACGACCACTACCTGGGCGAGGCGCAGACGCTCGCGGCGGGCGCGGAGGCGAACCTGCTCAAGCTCGCCGAGCTGCGTGACCGACTCACCCCGGAACAGGCCGCCCGGTGGGTCGAGGTGAAGGACGCCTTCCAGCGCTCGAAGGCCCTGGGCGGGGGCGGCGACGACCCGGTCGATCGCGCGGTGGGCGCGCTCGGCCTGCTCGCCGACCGGGTCGGCGGAGTCGCCGCCGCGATAGGCCGCGCCTCCGAACGCTGAGTTCGGTGTAAGGAAGGGTCCCCTGCTAACGCCTCCGGTATAGCAGGGGACCCCTCCTAACGCTCTTCCCACCGGGACTGCACCAGCACCAGCCGGGTGCCGTCGTGTCGTCGGTGCAGTCCGTGCCGGAAGGTCTCAGCGGATCTGCATCCCGGAGATCGCCCGGGAGATGACCAGCCGCTGGATCTCCGAGGTGCCCTCGAAGATGGTGTAGATCTTGGCGTCCCGGTACCACCGCTCGACCGGGTGGTCACGGAGGAAGCCGGCACCTCCGAGCAACTGGACCGCCTTCTCTGTGACGGACACGGCCACCTCGCTGGCCTTGAGCTTGGACATCGACCCCTCGCCCGCACTGAACGGCCGGTTGTTGCGGCCCATCCAGGAGGCCCGCCAGACCAGCAGCCGGGCGGCGTCGATCTCCGTCTTCATGTCGGCGAGCGCGAAGGCGACCGCCTGGTTGGTGATGATCGGGCGTCCGAACTGGACCCGTTCCCGAGCGTAGTCCAGGGCGTACTCGTAGGCGGCCCGGGCCACGCCGAGTGCCTGCGCGCCGACGGTGGGCCGGGACAGCTCGAACGTCCGCATCGCGGCCTGGCCGGAGGCGCGCTGCCCGGACCGGGCCCGGGCCAGCCGCTCCTCCAACGCCTCCCGGCCGCCGAGCAGGCACCGGCCGGGCACCCGTACGTCGTCGAGGAAGACGTCCGCCGTGTGCGACGCCCGCAGGCCCAGTTTGCGCAGCTTGCGGGTGGCGGAGAGGCCGGCCGTGCCGGGCGGTACGACGAATGCGGCCTGACCGCGCGAGCCAAGCGCCGGGTCGACCGCAGCGGTCACCACGTGCACCGCGGCGATCCCGCCGTTGGTGGCGTACGCCTTCTGGCCGCGCAGCACCCACTCCTCGGTCGCCTCGTCGTACTCGGCCCGGGTCCGCATCGCGGAGACGTCCGAACCGGCCTCCGGCTCGGACGAGCAGAACGCGGCGACCGCCGGCGAGTCGACGTCACCGAAGCACTGCGGCACCCACTCGACGAGTTGGTCGGGCGTGCCGCTGCCGTAGATGGCGGCGACCGCGAGCGAGGTGCCGAAGAGGCTCAGCCCGATCCCGGCGTCTCCCCAGAACAGCTCCTCGCTGGCGATCGGCAGGGAGAGCCCGGTGGGGTCGGCCCAGCAGGTGGCGAGGAACTCGAAGCCGTACAGGCCGATCCTGGCCGCCTCGCCGATGATCGGCCAGGGAGTCTCCTCCCGGGCGTCCCACTCGGCGGCGGCGGGGCGCACGGCCTCGATGGCGAAGCCGTGCACCCAGTCGCGCAGATCCCGCTGTTCCTCGTTCAGGTCGAGCGAGAATTCGACCATCTCAGGCCTTGGGGATGTCGAAGAGGTTGGCGATGTTGGCGGCCAGCCCCAGGTCACCCTTTGCCTTGAGCTTGCCGGTCATGAACATCATGACCGGGTTGGCGCCACCCGAGACGATCTTCAGGAACTCGACCGGGCCCAGCGTCAGGGCCAGCCGCGGCTCGTGCTGCGGGGTCTCGTTGACCGTGCAGGTGCCGTCGGCGATGACCACCTCGTAGGTGTCGGTGCCGCCGTCGGGGGCGCCGGTGATGTTCCAGTGGATCACCGCGTTGGTGGAACCGGCCCGGTCCGCGCGGAAGATCTGCGGCATCCGGCCGAAGACCTCGCCGAGGATCTTGCCGCGCAGTTCACCCGACATGATCTCGGCGAGCTTGCTATCCGGGGTGCTCTTGACGAGCTGGGCGAACTCCTTCGGGCCCAGGTTGGCGAAGTTGGCCGGGTCGAAGTCAGTCATGGAACGCACCTCTCGAACAGTGGTTACTCAGGCGTAACCCTACGCACCAGTAGGTATGCTCGCAAGGTGTCCGCGACACCCGCCTTCAAACGCCTTCCCCGGGCCGTACGCGAGCAGCAGATGCTCGACGCCGCCGTGCGGGTCTTCTCCCGACGCGGCTACCACGGCGCCAGCATGGACGAGATCGCCGAGGACGCCGGCATCTCCAAGCCCATGGTGTACGCGTACCTGGGCACCAAGGAGGAACTCTTCGTCGCCTGCCTGCACCGCGAGGGCACCCGGATGATGGAGGCCATCGCCGGGGCGGCCGTCCCCGACCTGCCCGCCGACGAACGACTGTGGCGCGGCCTGCGGGCGTTCTTCGGATTCGTCGGGGCGCACCGGGACGGCTGGTCGGTGCTCTACCGGCAGGCCCGGGCCGAGCAACCGTTCGCCGGGGAACTGGCCGAGATGCGGGCGAGGATGGTCGAGGTGGTCGCCGGGATGCTCGACCACGCCCTGCGCGCCGAGGGACGTATGGCCGCCGAGACCGAGTTGGAGGTCGTCGCGTACGCCCTGGTCGGGGCGACCGAGTCGCTGGCCGACTGGCTCGCCGACCACCCCGAGGCCGACCCGGAGAAGACCGCGACCCGGATGATGAACGCCGCCTGGCTGGGGGCCGGGCAACTCCTGCGCGGCGTGAGCTGGCACCCGCCCGAGGCGGTGTAAGGAAGGGCCCCTTTTTAACGCCTGCGGTAGTAGCGGGGTCCCTTTCTAACACTCGGGGTTCGCGCCGCTCGCGGCCCGCCGGTGCGCCCGGTGGCGGAGCCAGCGGATCGACTCCACCAGCAGCGTCACCGAGATCGAGAGCCCGATGCCGGCCAGGATTCCGTGCAGCGGGTGCTGTTCGAAGGCGAGTCCGCCGAAGATGCCGAGCAGCACGCAGTACAGCGCCCACGAGCCGCCGCCGATCAGGTCGAAGAGTAGGAACCGGCGCAGCGGATAGCGGACGGCGCCCATGGTCAGGGTCACCGCCGTCCGCCCGCCGGGGACGTAACGGGCGGCGATGAGGATGACGCCGCCGCGCCGGTCGACCGCCCGCCGGGCCCACTCCGATCCGGCCCGGCGTCGGCTGTCCACTGGCGAGTGGTCCAGCCGGCGCGATCCGCCTCCGCGCCCGATCCCGTACGAGACGTGGTCGCCGATGGTCGCGCCGAGCGTGGTCGCCACGATGATCAGCAGCAGGTTCGGCTCGCCGCCGGTGGCGAGCACGGTGACGGTGATGACCGCCGCCTCGGAGGGCACCAGCGGGAAGAACGCGTCGACCGCGGTGAGCCCGAAGATCAGCAGGTACACCCAGGGTGAGGTGAGTGTCTGCCGGAGCAGGTCGAGCGCTGTCTCCATGCCTCCATGCTCAGGGCACGGGCTGTTAGGAAGGGGCCCTTCCTATACACCAGGCGTTAATAAGGTGCCCTTCCTTACGAACGGTCTTGTCTGCGGAGGTGGGGCCGTGCGAGGTGAGGAGCACGGGAGCACCGAGCGCCGCACCGACCGCCTCGGGCCAGTCGGTCGCAGCGACGTCGTCGTAGCGAGGGCGCGCCCGCAGCAGGCGGGCGGTGAGCGCGGCCTGCCGGTCGAGGTCGCCGGCCGGGCCCGGGACCAGCCGGTCCAGGGTGTCGTAGCGGCGGCAGATCCGCAGGTCGAGGCCACGGTCGGCGAGGTCCAGGTGGGTCAGCGCCAGGCCGTCGACCCCGCCCGCGACCGCCAAGGCGTACGCGTGCGCGACCGCGTCGAAGTGGCCGAACCGGAAGCGGCCCTGCCAGGGGTTCGTCGGGTTGTGCGGGTCGGCCAGCGGCAGGGACGGGTCCTCGGTGACCAGTGGTCCTGGACCGTGCCGGGTGGTGACGGTACGCAGCACCCCGATCCGGATCGCCGATCCGTTCAGCCCGGCCTCGGCCAGCAGTGCCTCGGCGTTGGCGAAGGTGGTGGTGCTCCACGTGGTGTACGGGTGGAAGCCGTGCCACTCGTCCAGCAGCACCCCCTGGGCGCCCTCGAACACGCACGGGCCGGCCCGCAGCGCCCCGGCCAGCCAGGAGCCGTCGACGATCGCCACCCGCTCGGCGAACGCAAGGCACGCCGGCAGGCAGTCCGCGACCGGCGGGGCGTCCAGCGGGCCGAGTTCGGCGGTGAGCCGGTCCCGGAGCGCGGTCAACCGGCGACGCAGCACCTCCGGGCTGCGGCAGTCCGCGACCCGGGGTGCCTCGTCGGGGTGGGCGAGCCCGTACGCGACGGTCTCGCCCACCCCCTGCCCGCAGGAGCCGTGCCGGTCGGCTCCCCGGGCCGTCTCCCGGGCCTGGTTGGCGGCCCGGTGGTACGGGGTGGCCAGCAGCGCCGCCCCGTCCACGGTCAGCCGGTCGAACGCGTCGGGCACCCCGACGGCGGCGAGGTGGTCGGCCTCGGCGGCGAGCGCCAGCGGGTCCACCACGACGTACCGGGACAGGTGGGTCCGTACGCCGGGGTGGAAGGTGCCGGCACCGAACTGCGCGAACGTGTGGTGTCGGCCGTCGGGCCGGACGACGTTGTGCGCCGCCTGCGCGCCCCCGTTGAACCGGACCACGGTGTGCACCGGCCGGTTGGCGCAGAGCCAGTCGACCACCGTGCCCTTGCCGGCGTCGCCGTACCCGAGGTCGACCACGATCGCGTGCTCCGGACGCGACCCGCCGGCCGGGCCGCGCCCGGGTGCCGCGACACCCGGGCGCGCAGCGGTCACCAGTTCGCTCACAGCCGCACGACCCCGCCGCCGGTGGTCCGGCTGGCCGGCAGTTCGGCCACCTCGGCGCGGCGTGCCCCGTTCAGCCGGGCCAGCGCCTTGGACACGGTGCGGGTGGCCGTCGAGCCGGTCCGGTCCAGGTCCCGCAGGCCGGTGTCGAGGTCGATCGCCTGCTCGCCGAGGCCGACGGTGAGCGCGATCGTCTCGCAGACCGCGTCGAGGTCGTCCAGCTCCAGGGCGTTCTGGCCGAGCAGGCCGCGCCAGAAGTCGAGCACCTTGCGGTTGCCCGAGTAGTGGCTGCCGGCCGGAAGCAGGTAGTACGTGTCCCAGCGGCGGGTCACCTCGTCGACGATCTGCCGCACCGGCACGTCCTCGCGCGGGTCGCCGCCGATCAGGCGGGCGACCTCGGCGGCCTTGACCGCCGGGTACGCCAGCTCGTCGCCGATGATGAAGAGGTAGCCGCGTCGGCCCCGCTTCTCCCAGCTGTCGGTGACCGTCCGCCGGGCCATGAAGTAGAGCGCCATCTCGTAGGACTCCATCATCTGGCCGCCACCGCCGCCCTCCAGCACGATCCGCCCGAGGTCGTCGTCCATCCGGTTGTCGGACTCGAACTGGCCGACCTGCAACGGCACCCGGTCGCAGGTGGCGTCGCCGATCGCGCCGAACATGATCTGCGGGTCGCGGGCGTACCCCTGGCGCAGCAGCAGCCCCAGCAGTTGCGGCAGCTTGGCCTGGAGGGTACGGGGCACGTGCCCCATCGAGCCGGTCACGTCGAACAGCACCGCGACCGGTGTCGACTGCGGGTGCTCGGCCGAGTCGCGGCTCTCCCGCGTCGCGTCGCGCGGGTCCAGTTGCGGGTGCACCACCTTGGCGCCGCTGTCGCTGTACGAGAACGCGCTCTTGCCGGTGGCCCGGCGGTACCGGTCGGCGGCGGTGTACACGTCGGTGGACCACATTCCGCTGCCCATGGCAGCCTCCTTAGGGGTTGAGGGTGAAGGGTCGGAAGGTGCGCGGCCCGTAGAGCCGGTGCAGCACCTCGTCGAGTTCGGCGAGCAGCCGCCAGGCGTCGTCGGGGCGGTTCGACAGCGACCGCTGCCGGCAGCCCGCCGCGAAGGCGAGCAGCTCGTCCGGGGCGTGGTGCCCCATCAGCCAGGTCATGCACCGGGCGGCCATGGCGACATCGGTGCCCGGCCCGCAGGGACGCCGCTCGGTGACCTCGGCCGGGTACCACTCCTGGTGGTCGGGGACCAGCGCGGGTACGACGCCGCCGGGCTCGGTGGCGAAGCACCAGTCGACCAGCACCACGCCGTGCGCGTCCGGCTCGATCAGCACGTGCGGCGGCAGCACCGCGCCGTGCACCACGCCGGCCCGGTGGGCCAGGCCGAGCGCGACCAGCAGCCGTCGCCACATCCAGGCCACGTCGCGGGCGTCCAGCCCGCCCGGGTACGCCCGCCGCACGTCGACCAGGCTGCGCAGGCCGGGTGCGGTGGCGAGCACGGTGACCTGGCGTTCCGCCCCGGTGGCGGGATCCCGGTGCGCGAACGTGTCGACCAGCCGGGGCACGTACGGCAGCCAGCGTGGGTCGCCATGGTCGGCGATCCGGCGCAACGCGCGCTGCTCGCGGATCATCAGGTCGTTGTCGCTGGCCTCGCGGGGCAGCTTGAGCAGCCGGTCCGCGCCGACGTCGTACAGGTCGGCGAGGTCCCCCGAGTGCGCCGGTGCGCCGCAGCGGTAGCCGTGCAGCACGGTCATCCGGCGGGCGCGCCAGCGGGTGGTGACCCGGACGAACGCCTCGGTGGCCTCGGCGCGTACGCCCGGGGCGGCCCGGTCCAGCCGGTCGGGGTGCAGGGCGGCGACCAACTCCCGGTAGCGGCGTTCCGGCGCGTCGGCGCCGAACAGGTCGTGGTCGTCGCGGGCGGCGGTGACCAGGTGGATCGCCTCGTCGGTCCTCATCGCACCGTCTCCTCCCGGGCGGGCCGCAGCAGCGCCGGGTGCAGCAGCCGGGCGTCGCCGGCCCGGTAGAGCCGGGCACGGGGGCCGCCCCGGCTGCCGCCGCGCTCGGTGTTGGCGCCGGTGCTCTCCACGAACCCGGGCACCGAGAGCACCTTGCGGTGGAAGTTGCCGGCGTGCAGCGGGTGACCCCAGACCGTCTCGTAGACGGCGCGCAGCTCGCCGATGGTGAACTCGGGTGCGAGGAAGCGGGTGGCCAGCGGCGTGTACTCCAGCTTGGAGCGGGCCCGCTCCAGCCCGTCGTCGACGATCCGGCGGTGGTCGAAGGCGAGTTCGCGGCCGGGCAGCTCGGCGACCGGCACCCAGTCGGCCTCGTCGGCGTCGGTGCCGGCGGTGGCGTCCGGCAAATCGGGGGCGAAGGCGAGGTGGGCGACGGAGACGATCCGCATCCGCGGGTCGCGCTCGGGTGCGCCGTAGCTGGCGAGCTGTTCCACGTGGACACGACGCAGGCGGTCCCCGCCGAGCCCGGTCTCCTCGGCCAGCTCCCGGCGGGCGGCGGTGGTCAGGTCCTCGTCCGGGCGGACGAAGCCGCCGGGCAGCGCCCAGTGTCCGGCGTACGGCGGCTCGGCGCGGCGGATCAGCAGCAGGTGCAGCGCGTTGTCCCGGATGGTCAGCGCGACCACGTCGGCGGTGACCGCCACGGCCGGGTAGGCACGCGGGTCGTAGGAGGCGAGGAAGTCCTGCTCGTTCACGTTCGATCACTCTCGCTCTGAGAACATCTCTATATGAGAACAACTTAGCGCGAAACAGAGGGCCGGGCAAGTGCCCGACCCCCACTCAGCGGATCGTGCCCACCAGATGCGGTCGACCTCGCTGGTCGTGCAGGGCGAAGTCCCACCCGGCCCCGGCCGCCGTGTCGCTGAACGCCACCGTGCCCGGCAACGGCACCGGCAGCTTGAACGCCACGTCGACCGTGTACGCCTCGGGCAGCCGGTTCTCCAGTGCCGCCAGGCAGCGGGCCTTGCTCCACATGCCGTGCGCGATCGGCCGGGGGAAGCCGAACAGCCGCGCGCCAAGCCGCGAGGTGTGGATCGGGTTGTGGTCGCCGGAGACCCGCGCGTAGTCCGTACCCACGCGGGGCTCGACCCGCCAGCGCGCGGACGCGGCCGGCGGCGCGGGACGGTCGCCCCGGTCGCGCCGCTCGCCGCCGCCCGGGGTACGCTGCCGCCCCAGGTACGTCGAGACGCCGCGCCAGACCTCATCCCCGTCCACCGAGCCGACGAGGACCACGTCGACCTGGCGCCCCCGGTCGTGCGGGCGCAGGTTCTCCGCCCACGTGGTGAAGTCCAGCCGGTCGGCCACGGTGACCGGCCGGTGCACGGTGATCCGGTTCGCCACGTGCACCACCCCGGTCAGCGGGATGGGGAACTCCGGCGCAGTGATCAGGCGCAGCGCCAGCGGGAAGCCCACGACGTGCGGGAAGGTCGCCGGCAGCCGGTCGGCGAGCCGGTACCCGCACACCCGGTCGTAGTCGGCCAACCGGTCCGGGTCCACGGCCACCTGATCGACGGCCAGCTCCACCGCCGGCACCTCGTCCGTCCGCTGCCCGCCGCGCCCCGGCATCGCACCCAACAGGGCCCGCCGGTACAGCGGCCCGGCGGCCGGCAGCGCGGGCAGCGTCACCCGCTCCCGTTGCGTGGCCATCACGCCCCCAGCAGGCTCTGGCCGCACACCCGGACCACGTTGCCGCTGACCGCGCCGGAAGCGGGCCAGGCCAGCCAGCCGATGGTCTCCGCCACGTCCACCGGCAGCCCGCCCTGGGATAGGCTGTTCATCCGGCGGCCCGCCTCGCGCAGCACCAGCGGGATCCGCGCGGTCAGCCGGGTCTCGATGAAGCCGGGCGCGACCGCGTTCACGCTGATCCCCCGGTCGCGCAGCGCCGGAGCCAGCGCGTCGACCAGCCCGATCACGCCGGCCTTGCTGGCGGCGTAGTTGGTCTGGCCCCGGTTGCCGGCGATCCCGGCGATCGAGGAGACGCCGACGATCCGCCCGCCGTCCGGGATCAGGCCTCGGTCCAGCAGCACGTCGTTGATCCGTTCCTGGCTGGACAGGTTGACGTCGATGACCTGGTTCCAGCGGTCGGCGTCCATCCGGCCCAGGGTCTTGTCCCGGGTGATGCCGGCGTTGTGCACCACCACGTCCACCCGGCCGTGCCGCTCGGCCAGGTGATCGGCGAGCCGGGCCGGCGCGTCGGCGGCGGTCAGGTCGAGTTGTACGGCGCTGCCGCCGATCTCGTTGGCGACGCCGGCCAGCGCGTCCCCGGCAGCCGGTACGTCCAGCGCCACCACGGTCGCCCCGTCCCGGGCCAGCACCCGGGCCAGTGCCGCGCCGATGCCCCGGGCCGCGCCGGTGACCAGCACCACCTGCCCGTCCAGCGGCCGGTCCCAGTCCACCGGTGCGCTCGCCCGCCCGGCACCGACCCGGATCACCTGCCCCGACACGTACGCCGAACGGCCGGAGAGCAGGAACCGCAGGGTCGCCTCCAGGCTGGTCCAGGTGCTCTCGTCGGCCTCCCGCGTGACGTGGACCAGTTGGGCGGTGATACCCCGGCCGAACTCCTTGCCGATGCTGCGGGTCAACCCCTCCAGGGCCCGCTGGGCGGTCGCCTCGCGCGGCGTGTCGCACTCGGCGGGCGGGGTGCCCAGCACGATCACCCGGCCGCTGGGCTGCACCGCCCGCGCCTGCGGGTGGAAGAAGTCGTGCAGTTGCCGCAGCCCGGTCGAGTCGGTGATGCCGGTGGCGTCGTAGACCAGGGCGGAGCTGGTCGGCGTACGGCCGGAGGTGGGATCCGGTGTGGCGGTGGCCGGGTCGCGCAGGGCGAGCCCGGCGGCGGCCAGGATCGTGCCGACCGGCTCGGCGAGCCGGCACCCGGTGGAGGTGCCGAGCAGGGCCGGCCCGGGGAGGATCGGCTCACCCGGCGCGTGTCGGCGAAGTCGTGGCGGATCGGGCAGCCCGAGGCGCTTGACCAGTACCCGGCCGGCACCCGACTGGACAAAACTCGCGTACCTGTCGGTCATAGGCGTAGCCTACTGGCGGGTAAGGTACGGCGACACTCCTGAGGAGGCGGATCGTGCAGAAGGTTCGACGGGTCGCGGTCATCGGCGGCAACCGGATCCCCTTCGCCCGCTCCAACTCGCGGTACGCCGACGCCTCCAACGCGGACATGCTCGGCGCCGCCCTGGACGGGCTGGTCGCCCGGTTCGGCCTGGCCGGGCAGCGCGTCGGCGAGGTGGTCGCTGGCGCGGTGCTCAAGCACGCCAAGGACTTCAACCTCACCCGCGAGGTGGTGCTCGGCTCGAAGCTCGACCCGCGCACCCCCGCGTACGACATCCAGCAGGCCTGCGGCACCGGCCTGGAGGCCGCGATCCTGGTCGCCAACAAGATCGCCCTCGGTCAGCTCGACGTCGGCATCGCCGGCGGTGTCGACACCACCTCCGACGCCCCGCTCGCGGTCAACGAGGACATGCGCCGCACCCTGCTCCGGCTCAACTCGGCCCGGACGCTGGGCGAGCGGCTGCGGATCGCCGCCAAACTGCGCCCGGCCCAGCCCTTCAAGCCGGAGGTCCCGCGCAACGCGGAACCGCGTACCGGGCTGTCCATGGGCGAGCACGCCGCACAGACCGCGCTGCGCTGGAACGTCGACCGGCAGGCCCAGGACGAGCTGGCGCTGCGTTCGCACCAGCGGCTCGCCGCCGCGTACGAACAGGGGTTCTTCGACGACCTGATGACGCCCTACCTGGGGCTGACCCGCGACGCGAACCTCCGCCCGGACACCACGCTGGAGAAGCTCGGCGCGCTCCGGCCGGTCTTCGGCGCCAAGGGCCCGGACGCCGAACGGGCCACCATGACCGCCGGTAACTCCTCGCCGCTCACCGACGGCGCCTCCACCGTGCTGCTGGCCAGCGAGGAATGGGCCGCCGCGCACCAGTTGCCGGTGCTGGCCTGGTTCACCTGGTCGGAGACGGCGGCGGTGGACTTCGTGCACGGCGACGAGGGACTGCTGATGGCCCCCGCGTACGCGGTGCCCCGGCTGCTGGCCCGGGCCGGGCTCACCCTTCAGGACTTCGACTACTACGAGATCCACGAGGCGTTCGCCTCACAGGTGCTGGCCACCCTGGCAGCCTGGGAGTCCCCGGAATTCTGCGTGGACCGACTCGGCCTGGACGCCCCGCTCGGCGCCATCGACACCGACAAGCTCAACGTGCACGGCTCCTCGTTGGCCGCCGGGCACCCGTTCGCGGCCACCGGCGGCCGGATCGTGGCCACCCTGGCGAAGCTCCTCGCCGAGAAGGGCAGCGGCCGTGGACTCATTTCTATCTGCGCGGCCGGCGGCCAGGGCGTGACCGCGATCCTGGAACGCTGACCTCCGGGAATCAGACGTACCCGGTCGGGCGGGCGGCGACGGTATCGGGAGAATGGCGAGGTGACGACGATCCCGAACGTGCTCGCCAACCGGTACGCCTCGCCCGAGCTGGTCGCCCTCTGGTCGCCGGAGGAGAAGATCCGGCTGGAACGGCGGCTCTGGCTCGCCGTGCTCCGGGCCCAGCGGGACCTCGGCCTGCCGGTGCCCGACGGGGTGGTCGAGGCGTACGAGCGGGTGCTCGACGACGTCGACCTGAACTCGATCGCGGCCCGGGAGCGGGTCACCCGGCACGACGTGAAGGCCCGCATCGAGGAGTTCAGCGCGCTCGCCGGGCACGAGCACGTGCACAAGGGGATGACCTCGCGGGACCTCACCGAGAACGTCGAGCAGCTTCAGGTGCGCCGGTCGCTGGAGCTGATCCGGGACCGGGTGGTGGCGACGCTGGCCCGGCTGGCCTGGCACGTCCACGAGTACGCGGACGTGGTGATGGCCGGGCGCTCGCACAACGTCGCGGCGCAGGCCACCACGCTGGGCAAGCGCTTCGCGTCCGCCGCCGAGGAACTGATCATCGCGTACGAGCGGCTGGAGGACCTGATCGCCTGGTACCCGCTGCGGGGGATCAAGGGTCCGGTGGGTACCGCCGCCGACCAGTTGGACCTCTTCGACGGCGACGCCGAGAAGGTGGCCGAGCTGGAGCGGCGGGTCGCCGAGCATCTCGGCTTCCAGCGGGTGCTGGACAGCGTGGGGCAGGTCTACCCGCGGTCGATCGACCTGGCCGTGATCTCCGGGCTGGCGCAGGTGGCCGCGGCACCCTCGTCGCTGGCCACCACGATCCGGCTGATGGTCGGTCAGGAACTGGCCACCGAGGGCTTCAAGCCGGGTCAGGTCGGCTCCAGCGCGATGCCGCACAAGATGAACACCCGCTCGTCGGAGCGGGTCAACGGCTTCGCCGTGATCATCCGTGGTTACCTGTCGATGGTCGGCGAGCTGGCCGGCGACCAGTGGAACGAGGGTGACGTCTCCTGCTCGGTGGTCCGCCGGGTGGCCCTGCCGGACGCGTTCTTCGCCGCCGACGGGCTGTTCCAGACGTTCCTCACCGTGCTGGACGAGTTCGGCGCGTACCCGGCGGTGATCAACCGGGAGTTGGAGCGCTTCCTCCCGTTCCTGGCCACCACCAAGATCCTGGTGGCGGCGGTGCGCCGGGGCGTGGGCCGGGAGACCGCGCACGAGGCGATCAAGGAGCACGCTGTCGCCGTGGCCCTGGCCATGCGTGAGCAGGGTGCCCCTGACAACGACCTCTTCGACCGCCTGGCCGCCGACCCCCGGCTGGGCCTCACCCGCTCCGAGATCGACGCCCTGGTCGCCGACCGGGCCGCCTTCGTCGGTGCCGCCCCCGCCCAGATCCAGGCGGTGACCACCCGAATCTCCAAGATCGTCCAGTCCCACCCCAACGCCGCCACCTACACCCCACCCCCCATCCTCTAGCCCCACCCCCACCCCCACCCCCTCGTCCACGGCGTTGATCAAGGAGTTTTGGGCGCCGAGGAGTGGTCTCCAGGGCCCAAACCTCTTGATCAACGCTGCCAACGCCGCCAACGCCGTTAGGCCGTGTGTCATAAGTGCCCGTGGCCCTGCTGTGAGGTGATCGGCTGGGTGTGTCGGTGATCGATATGCGGTGAGGTCTCCGGTAGATGGGTTATCGACCAAGACAACCATCTGCACGGAGACCTCGTGGCCAGCGTAGCGGTGACGAGGCGGCACGACCTGACCGACGCGCAGTGGGCGGTGCTGGAGCCGTTGCTGCCCGGGCGGAAGAAGCCGGGTCGGCCGCCGAAGTGGAGCAAGCGGCAGCTCATTGACGGGATCAGGTGGCGGGTCCGTACGGGTGCGCCGTGGCGGGACGTGCCGGACTGCTATGGGCACTGGCGGACGGTGTACGGGCTGTACCGGCGCTGGCAGCGGGCGGGGGTGTGGGCGGGGATCCTGGCCGGGTTGCAGGGTAGGGCCGACGCGCTCGGGTTGATCTCCTGGGACGTGAGTGTGGACTCCACGATCGTGCGGGCGCATCAGCACGCCGCCGGCGCCCGCCGGGGCAGTCACACGCAGGTCGAGCCGCCGGGCGGCAGCAGCGCCGCCGAGCCGGCGGATCACGCGCTGGGCCGGTCCCGGGGCGGTCTGACGACCAAGCTGCACCTGGCCTGCGAGCAGGGCCGCATGGTGCTGGCGTTCGTCATCACCGGTGGGCAGCGCGGCGACAGCCCGCAGTTCACCACTGTGCTGGACCGCATCCGGGTGCCTCGTCTCGGTGTCGGGCGGCCCCGGTGTCGGCCGCAGCGGGTCCTGGCGGACAAGGCGTACAGCAGCAAGGCCAACCGCGGCTACCTGCGGCGCCGTGGTATCGGCTGTGTCATCCCGGTCAAGGCCGACCAGGCCGCGAACCGTCGTAAGAAGGGCTCGGCGGGTGGCCGGCCACCCGCCTTCGACCCCAGCGCATACCGGCAGCGTCACGCCGTGGAGTGCGGCATCAGCCTGCTCAAACAGCACCGTGCCGTGGCCACCCGCTACGACAAACTCGCAGTGCGCTACGAAGCCACCGCCACCATCAGCATGATCGACAACTGGCTCCGGCGCCTCGAACGGCACTTATGACACACGACCTAACGCTGCCAACGCGGGGGGAGGTGGGCGGGGGGCCGGGGGGGGGGGGAGTCCTTGTCGCTCCGCTACGCGAAGCGGCCCTAATCGGGAGGAAGTAGGTCTACTTCCGAGTTAGTCGCGGGTGGGGGTTTCGGCGGCGGTGCTGAGGTTGGGGGCGCTGGCGGGTTCGGCGATGCCACCCGGGGACTGGGCGAAGGCCGGGTCCTGGGCGGTCTCGGCCGCGACGAGGGGCTGGTCCGGAGGCATGACGTCGGGCACTGTCGGTGCCACGATCACGGCGGTGCCGTAGGCGCAGATCTCCATCCACATCTCGCCGCAGTCGCGGCTGTCGAACCGCATCCCCACGACCGCGTTCGCGCCGATCCGCCGGGCCTCCTCGCCGAGCCGCGCCACCGAGTCGGTACGCCATCGGGTGAGGTTGTCCGGGGCCGACGGGTCGTACGCGCCACCGCGCAGGTTCTTCACCCCCTCGCGGTAGGGGTTGCGGGTCCTGGCCATCGAGGAGACCACCTCGCCGAGGATCTGGCGGATCTCGTAGCCGGGAAGTTGGTCCGTCGTCACGACCAGCACGGTTCTGATGCTGGCAGCCGGTGCGGCCGGTGAATGTGAGGGTTGTTCACCTGATCGGATGCTGAAAAACGACGCGGCGCGGACGGCGGGCGCGAAGCCCACCATCCGCGCCGGCCGGGCGCTAATCGTCAGACACCGGCCACCGAGGTGATCCAGGCCCGGTTGAATGCGACACTGCCGTAGTTCTGGATGTTCACGCCGTTGGCGGTGGAGGCGACGCCGACCTGCTGGCCGTTGTAGAACTGCGGGCCGCCCGAGTCGCCCCGCCACGCGTTGCCGTTGATCCGGGTGCTCCGGATCGCCTGGCCACCGTACGCGTCGGTGACGCTGTTGCTGGTGACCTGCACCGACGCGGTCTTGAGCTGAGGCGAGGCCGAGCAGCCGCTGTAGCAGGTCATGCCCCAGCCGAAGATCGTGTTGGTGGAGTTGATCGGCGGGTTGCTGGTGGCCAGCGTGACGTAGCTGGTGCTCACCGAGCTGGACAGGCGCATCAGGGCCAGGTCGTAGCGGCCGTAGGTGGCGCTGACCGTACGCGTGACGCCGCCGGAGGAGCGCTGGACGCTACCCACCCGGACGGACATGTTGCTGCCGATGCAGTGCTGGGCGGTGAGCACCCACTGCGGCGCGATGATCGTGCCGGAGCAGGTGAACGAGCCGTTGCTGAACACCGCAGCCGCCCACGGCGCCGAGGAGACGGTGCTGCCGCCGATGATGTACGGGCTGACGGGGGAGGCGACGGCGCCGGAGCTGGCGCCGACGACGCCAACCATGGCTGTGGCGAAGGCCACGATCAGGGATCGGATGCGCATCGGTAGGGCTCCTTCGGGGTTTGGTGACCCGGGTTAACCGGGTCGGTCTGCGCTGGCGGGAGGGGGTGAACCGCCGCCGCGACGTCTGCGAATCGACGTCTGACGATGTACGGTAGGGCCCGGTGAGGTGTTTCACAAGAGGTTCATCGAAACAATCGGATGTAACAGTCGGATTTCCCGGCGTCGCGGAAGAGGGTGCCGGATCGGGGCGATCGGTGCGTCGTCGCCTGCGCCAGGGAGGATCAAACCCACCCGGACCGGACTTCCTGGCAACGAACCCGTATCGGGACTGCAACGAACCCGTATCGGTCCCGAAGACCCCGCGCGGGCACGGTCGAGTACCGCCCGGACCGCGTCCGGCCGGTGCGTCTGATGCCGTATCTGCCAGGTAGGCTGGCTGCGCTCGCCCGTTGTGGGTCGGCACCCAACTGCGTACACAGTCAGGAGTGCCCAGTGCCTCGCGTCGTCGTCGACGTCATGCTCAAGCCCGAGATCCTCGATCCTCAGGGCCAGGCCGTCGCAAACGCGCTGCCCCGGCTCGGCGTCAACGACGTCGCCTCGGTACGGATCGGCAGGCGGATCGAGATCGACTTCACCGGTGAACCGGACCTGGACCGGGCCCGGGAGATCGCCGACAAGTTGCTCGCCAACCCGGTCATCGAGGACTTCACCGTCCATCTGGGCGAGGCCGACGAAGCCGCGGACGCCCGCTCGTGACCGCCCGGGTCGGTGTGGTGACGTTTCCCGGTTCGCTCGACGACGGGGACGCGGCCCGGGCCGTCCGGATCGCCGGCGCGGAGCCGGTCCGCCTCTGGCACGGGGATGCGGAGTTGCACGGGGTGGACGCGGTCGTCCTGCCCGGCGGCTTCTCCTACGGTGACTACCTGCGCTGCGGCGCTATCGCCCGGTTCGCCCCGGTGATGGAGAAGATCGTCGACGCCGCTGCCGGCGGCCTGCCGGTGCTCGGCATCTGCAACGGCTTCCAGATCCTCTGCGAGGCGCACCTGTTGCCCGGCGCGCTCACCCGCAACCAGCACCTGCACTTCCGCAACCGCGACCAGGTCCTGCGCATCGAGGCCACGGGTACGGCCTGGACGAACGTTTTCCAGCCCGGCCAGGAGGTGCTGATCCCGGTCAAGAACGGCGAGGGTCGCTACGTCGCCGACCCGGCGACGCTGGACGAGCTGGAGGCCGAGGGGCGGGTCGTCGCCCGGTATCTCGGCGGCAACCCCAACGGGTCGCAGCGTGACATCGCCGCGATCACCAACCCCGCCGGCAACGTGGTCGGCATCATGCCGCATCCCGAGCACGCGGTGGAGGCGCTCACCGGCCCCTCCCTCGACGGCCTCGGCTTCTTCACCTCGGTGCTCAAGCATCTGGTGGGGACGCCGGCGTGACCGTCGGCTGCGGGATCAACGGTCGGCTCACCCGCCCTCACGGCGGCGAGCGCAACGAGGAGATGTCATGACCACGCATCCGGACCCGGTACGGGAGACCCCGGAGGCATTCCCGGCCGCGCCGGTCCAGCCGGAACCGGCTGCCACCGCGCCCTCGGTCGCCGCGCCCCGGCACGCCGCCGCGCAGGAGGCCACCGGCTGGGCCGACGGGGTGGACACCGTCCCGCGCGCCGACGGCAGCCCGGACGAGCTCCAGCCGTACGCGGAGCTCGGGCTCCGCGACGACGAGTACGACCGCATCCGGCACATCCTGGGCCGCCGGCCGACCCAGTCCGAGCTGGCGATGTACTCGATCATGTGGAGCGAGCACTGCTCCTACAAGTCCAGCAAGGTGCACCTGCGGCAGTTCGGTGAGAAGGCCCCGCCCAGCGATCGACTGCTGGCCGGCATCGGCGAGAACGCCGGTGTGGTGCAGATCTCCGACGAGCTGGCGGTGACCTTCAAGGTCGAGTCGCACAACCACCCGAGTTTCGTCGAGCCGTACCAGGGTGCCGCCACCGGCGTCGGCGGCATCGTCCGCGACATCCTGGCCATGGGTGCCCGCCCGGTGGCGGTGATGGACCCGCTGCGCTTCGGTGCCGCGGACCACCCCGACACCGCCCGGGTACTGCCCGGCGTGGTGGCCGGCGTCGGCGGATACGGCAACTGCCTCGGCCTGCCCAACATCGGCGGCGAGGTCGTCTTCGACCCCTGTTACCAGGGCAACCCGCTGGTCAACGCGCTCTGCCTGGGCGTCCTGCCGGTGAGCCGCCTGCAGAACAAAGCCGCTGTCGGCCCCGGCAACGTCGTGGTGCTGATGGGTGCCAAGACCGGCCGCGACGGCATCGGCGGTGTCTCCGTCCTCGCCAGCGCCACCTTCACCGAGGGCAGCGAGCAGCGCCGCCCGTCGGTGCAGGTCGGTGACCCGTTCATCGAGAAGCTGCTGATCGAGGCGTGCCTGGAGCTGTACGACGCACAGCTCGTCGCCGGTATCCAGGACCTCGGCGGCGCCGGGCTGACCTGCGCGCTCACCGAGACCGCCGCGGCGGCCGGCACCGGCATGCGGGTGTGGCTGGAGCGGGTGCCGCTGCGTGAGCCGTCGATGGAGCCGCACGAGATCCTGGCCAGCGAGTCGCAGGAGCGGATGCTCCTGGTCGTCGAGCCGGACAAGCTCGACGCGGTGCTCAAGACCTGCGAGAAGTGGGGCGTACTGGCCACCGCCATCGGCGAGGTCACCGCGCCGCAGCCGGACGGTCAGCCCGGCCGCCTGCTGATCACCTGGCGGGACCACCTGGTGGTCGACGTGCCGCCGGGTTCGCTGGTGGACGACGGCCCGGTCTACGCCCGCCCGATGCGGGAGCCGGCGGACCTGATCCTGCTCCAGGCCGACCGGGCCGAGACGCTGCCCCGGCCGACCGACCCGGACGCGCTGCGCGAGACCCTGCTGCGCATGATCGCCTCGCCGAACCTGGCCGACAAGACCTGGGTCACCGAGCAGTACGACCGCTACGTGCTGGGCAACACCGTGCTCGCCCAGCCGGAGGACTCGGGCGTGATCCGGATCGACGAGCGGACCGGCTTGGGCGTGGCGCTCTCGGTGGACGGCAACGGCCGGTACGCTCGGCTCGATCCATACCACGGCGCCAAGTTGGCGCTGGCCGAGGCGTTCCGGAACGTGGCGGTCACCGGTGCGACGCCGATCGCGGTCACCGACTGCCTGAACTTCGGCTCGCCGGAGGACCCGGGCGTGATGTGGCAGTTCGCCGAGGCCGTACGCGGCCTGGCGGACGGCTGCGCAGAGCTGGGCATCCCGGTGACCGGCGGCAACGTCAGCTTCTACAACCAGACCGGGGCGGCGGCCATCCACCCGACGCCGGTCGTCGGTGTGCTCGGCGTGCTGGAGAACGTGGCCGAACGGGTGGCGTCCGGCTTCGTCGCGCGCACCAGCAACGACCACGACCAGCTCTTCCTGCTCGGCGAGACGCACGTGGAGCTCTCCGGCTCGGAGTGGGCCTGGGTCACCCACGAGCACCTCGGCGGGGTACCCCCGCAGGTCGACCTGGCGCGGGAGAAGCAGCTCGCCGGGCTGCTGGCCGCCGCCGCCCGGGTCGGGCACCTCAGCTCCGCGCACGACCTCTCCGACGGCGGTCTCGCGCAGAGCCTGGTGGAGTCCTGCCTGCGCCACGGCGTCGGCGCGCGGATCGCGGTGCCGGAGCGGTTCGAGGGTGGCTCCATGCCGTTCGTCTTCCTGTTCAGCGAATCCGCCGGCCGGGTGCTGGTCTCGGTGCCGCGCGGTCACGAGAAGGCGTTCACCGCCCTCTGCGCCGAGCACGGTGTGCCGTGGGAGCTGATCGGCGTCACCGACTCCACCGCCGGTGCGCTTGAGGTGCACGGCCAGTTCCGGATCGAGCTGGACGAGCTGCGCGAGGCGCACACCGGCACCCTGCCCAAGCTCTTCGGGGGTGTGCAGCCGTTCGAGGTGACCGCCCCGGACACCGTCGCGACGCCGGCCGAGGGCAAGGTCGCCCCGAGCGCCGAGGCGGCACCGCTCGCCGACGCGACGCCGGAGCCCGCCGACCCGGCGGGCGAGGTGCCAGCGGTGACCGGCAGCCCGGTCGCCGAAGCCGAGGTGCCGGCGACGCCGAGCGCCGAGGAGGAGACAGCGGCCGAGCGGCCGTCCGGGTGGGCGACGCCGCCGGTCCGGGCGACCGCCGACGGTGAGAACCCGGCGGACGCTCCGGCCGACCGGGCCGAGGCTCCGCAGCCCGGTGCCACCGAGCAGCCTGCCGCGCCCGACGAGCGCTGAGGCGGTGGCCTCGGCCGTATTCGCCCAACCCGGATCGGGAGCCCGGTTCGACTGGGGCCTGGCGGGGGCGGCCGAACTCGGCCGGGTCTGTGCGGCACTGGTGGTGGTGGACGTGTTGTCGTTCACCACCACCGTCGAGGTGGCCGTCGGGCGGGGGATGCGCGTGCACCCCTTTCCCTGGGGCGCGCAGGCCGCCGATTACGCACAGCGGGTCGGCGCGGTGGTCGCGACCGGCCGCCGACAGACCGTGCAACACCCGTGGTCACTGTCGCCCGCCGCGTTGAGCCGGGCACCGTTCGTCGCCGAGCTGGTGCTGCCCGCTCCGAACGGATCGGCCATCAGCGCCGCCGCCAGCGCCACCGGAGTGCCGGTGGTGGCGGCCAACCTACGTAACGCCCGCGCCGTCGGGAGCTGGCTGCTGCGCCAGGGGTACGGCTCGACCACCGACCCGATCGGGGTCGTCGCCGCCGGCGAGCAGTGGCCGGACGGTTCGCTCCGGCCGTCGGTGGAGGACCAGCTCGGCGCGGCCTGCGTACTGGACGCCATCTCCGGAGTTTCGGGCGGCCTCTCGGTGGAGGCGGCCATGGCGCTCGCCGCGTTGGCCAGCACGCCCGACGTGCCCGCAGCGGTCCGGGGCTGCGTGTCCGGCCGCGAGCTGATCGAGGCCGGTTTCCCCGACGACGTCGAGATCGCGGTTCGGGTCGGCGACTCCGACGTGGTCCCGTTGCTGCGGCAAGGCGTCTTCTCCGCCGCCTGACCCGTGCCCCCGCAGTGTCCATGATCGACGAAAAGCCGTGGACCGCGATCGGTCCACGGCTTCTCTCGTCAGTGCGTCAGTCGTCCATCCAGTCCAGCCGACGCCCGCCCCGCTCCTGCCCGGGGCCGTCCGGTCGACCGCGACCGGTCTGCGCCGGATCGCCGTAGTAGCCGCCGTCCTGCTGTTGCTGCTGCTCGTAGCTGTTGTCGTAGCCACCGCGCTGGCGCGGTGGCTCCTGGCCGTAACCGCCACCCTGCCCGTAGCCACCCTGCTCGTAGGCGTTGTCGTAGCCGCCACGCTGCTGGGGTGGCTCCTGGCCGTAACCGCCGCCCTGGCCGTAGCCACCCGGGGCGTAGCCGGTGGGCTCGTGGTAACCGGCGTTGTCGTAGCCGCCGCGTTGCTGCGGCGGTTCCTGGCCGTAACCGGTGGGCTCGTTGTAGCCGCCGGTCGACTCCGTGCCGCGGCTGTAGCCGCCGGTCGGCTCGCCCCGGCCGTAGCCACGGGCCTGGTCGCCCTGCCCGTAGCCACCCGGCTCGTTCTGGCCGTAGCCGCCGGTTGGGTCACTCTGGCCGTAGCCACCCGGGTCGCCCTGCCCGTAGCCACGGGTGGCGTCGCCGCCCTGGCCGTAGCCGCCGCCGGACTCGCCCTGACCGTAGCCGGCACCGCCGGGCTCACCCCGGCCGTAACCCTGGCCGCCGTCCGGCTGGTAAACGCCGGTCGCGTACGGGTCGGCGGGCGCCGGGTAGCGGGTGGCGTCGCCCTGGTAGCGGGTACCGTCGCCCTGGTAGCGGCCGGTCGGCTCGTCGTACCGCTCGCCGTAGCCACCGGCACCGCCCGGCGGATAGTCCGACCCACCGCTGCCCGCACCGTAGTCACGGCTGCCGTAGCCGCCCCCGGAGGACGGGCCGGTGCCGTAGCCGCCGCCCGAGGAGGGAGCGTTGCCGTAGCCGCCCCCGGAGGAAGGCGTGTTGCCGTAGCCCGGGCCACCGCCGTAGCCACCGCCCGGTTCGTCGCCGTAACCGCCCGACCATGCCTGCTGCCCCGGCCCGCCGGGCGCGCCGTACGGCTGCGGAGGCGCACCGTACGGGTCCGGCGGGACGTCGTCGACCACCGGCTGGTGCATCATCGTCGGCGCGTTGGCCAGCCCCGGACCGCCCACCATGGTGGGGTCCGGTGCGGAGCCGACCCGGTTGACCACGCGGGTCTGGTCGTCCGCCCCGGCGAACGAGCCCCGGGCTGCGGGAACCGCGCCGGCCGGCGCCGCCCCGGTGGGCTCACCGTCGGGATCGGCGTCCTCGTTCTCCCTGCGCTTCATCCAGAGCAGCACGATCGTGCCGACACCGATCGCCACGAAGAGACCACCGAGCAGGATCAGCAGCCAGTTGCCGAAGCCGCCGGAGCTCTCGTTGCCGGCCGGTGCCTGTGCGACGGGGGTCTCGCCGGGCGTCGTCGCCTCGTCGGTGGCCTCGTCCTCGAACGGGTCCTCCGTCGGCTCCACCGACTCGCTCGCCGAGGGCGTGGCACTCGGGCTGGCCGAGGACTGGATGGCGAGGGTGATCCTTCGCCCGGTGATGCTCTGGCCCGCGTTGGCCGTGAAGCTCACCGTGGCCCGGATGTCGTCCTTGCTCGCGCCGACGTCGATCCGGCCGGGCGCGATGGGGTTGCCGCTGTTGCCGGTGAAGCGGAAGTTGCCGTTGCCGTCGCTGTTGGTCTCCCGCTGGCGGCCGGAGCTGTCCACCAGCAGCACGTATGCGTTCGGCACCGCCTCGCCGGAGCGCGCCACGACCTTGCCCGCGACGGACCGCACCGACTGCGGCGCCTGGGAGGTGGGCGGGGGGTTGGGCCCGCGTACCGTCATGTCGCGCTCGTCGCCGCCCTGGTCGCCGCCGAAGCGGGCGGAGACCCGCACCCGACCGGAGCGCTCCTGACCGGCGGCCACGTCGCCCGCGACCAGGTTGACCGTGATCGACGCCTCTTCGTTGGCCCCGATCACGCGCGCGGGGATGTTGCACTCGCCCTGGCAGCTCAGCCCGTTGAAGGTGCTGACGGAGATGCTGAACGGGGTGGGCGCTTCGTTGTTGTTCTTGACGCGGAACGTCATCGACGTCTGCTGACCGGACTGGAGAGTGCCGTTCGGCAGGTTGGTGATCTGAACGTCCGGGTTGTCGGCGAGTGCGGGTGTGGCGGGGACGGCGAGCAGGGCACCGACAATCAGCGCTACGACCACACCGGCCCGCTTCTGCCAGGCTCGTCGGTGTGTTGACACGTCCACCGCCTTCCGGACTGACCTCCTCGCACCGGCGAGTGCCGGCCGAAGGAACATCACGGTATGAATACGCCGTCGGCAACTATGCCTTGTCGGGGCGGATCGGCGCGACCCAGGGCCATCGTGACGCGCTGGGCGGCCACGCCGTATCGTCCCGTCGTGTCCTCTCCGTACATTAAGTCCGCCGCGGTGGCCGCAGCGCTGTCGGCGCTTGACGAGGGGCTCGCGCCCGAACGGCTGGTGCTCCGTACGGCGGTCAGGACCCTGTTGGCCACTCTCGCGGAGCGTGCCCCCGGCCGATCGGTGGAGGTGCGTGTCCCACCTTACGGTGCAGTTCAGTGTGTTCCGGGGCCGCGACACACCCGCGGTACTCCTCCGAACACGGTGGAGATGGATCCGCAGACGTGGGTCGCCCTCGCCGCCGGTCGGCTCGACTGGGAGCGGGCCGTCACGGAGGGTCGCGTACGGGCGAGTGGTGCACGGGCGGACCTGTCCGCGTACCTGCCGCTCGAACTGGAGTGACGCCTGTTACGCGATGACACTGTGTCGCGCCAGTGTGACTTTATGTGGCGATATGGATTCGCGTACACTGTCAGGCGACGACAGTGTGGTTCTGGCCGATGCGGCACGGAGCGGCCCCGGTGGCTCCGCCAGGCCAGTCCAGACCAGCAAGAGGGAGCGGCAGGTGCCCCGAGGCGACGGCCGGCTGAGCCACGACCTTGATCCCCAACGACCAGGCCCTCAGGACGCGTGCGGCGTCTTCGGTGTCTGGGCGCCTGGGGAGGAGGTCGCCAACCTGACCTACTTCGGGCTGTACGCGTTGCAGCACCGGGGGCAGGAGGCGGCCGGGATAGCGGTCAGCGACGGCTCCGGCGTGGTGGTCTACAAGGATCTTGGCCTGGTCGCCCAGGTCTTCGACGAGCCGACGTTGGCGAGTCTGCGCGGTCACGTCGCCATCGGTCACACCCGATACTCGACCACCGGTGCCTCGACCTGGGAGAACGCCCAGCCGACCATCCGAGCCACCAGTTCGGGCACCACGATCGCGCTGGCCCACAACGGCAACCTGGTCAACACCGCCGATCTCCAGCGTGAGGTCGCCGAGCGTGGCCTGGGCACCGACGGCTCGACCAACGACACCTCGCTGGTCACGATGCTGCTGGCCAGCCGCCCGGATCTCTCCGTCGAGGCCGCCGCGCTGGAGGTGCTGCCCCAGCTGCGAGGGGCGTTCAGCTTCGCCTTCATGGACGAGTCGACGCTGTACGCCGCCCGTGACCCGCACGGGGTGCGTCCGCTGGTGCTCGGCCGCCTGGAGCGGGGCTGGGTGGTGGCCAGCGAGACCGCGGCGCTGGACATCGTCGGTGCGAGCGTGGTCCGCGAGGTCGAGCCCGGCGAGCTGATCGCGATCGACGCCGAGGGGCTGCGGTCCATCCGGTTCGCCGCGCCCGAGCCCAAGGGCTGCCTCTTCGAGTACGTCTACATCGCCCGCCCGGACGCCACCATAGCCGGGCGCAACGTGCACGCGGCTCGGGTGCAGATCGGCCGCCAGTTGGCCAAGGAGCACCCGGTCGAGGCGGACATGGTCATCCCGGTGCCCGAGTCGGGCACGCCGGCCGCCATCGGCTACGCCGAGGAGTCCGGCATCACCTACGGCGCCGGCCTGATGAAGAATCCGTACGTCGGGCGCACCTTCATCCAGCCGTCGCAGACCCTGCGTCAACTCGGCATCCGACTCAAGCTCAACCCGCTGCGCCAGAACGTACGCGGCAAGCGCCTGGTCGTGGTCGACGACTCGATCATCCGGGGTAACACCCAACGCGCGATCGTCCGGATGCTCCGCGAGGCCGGCGCGGTGGAGGTGCACGTCCGCATCTCTTCACCGCCGGTCTCCTGGCCCTGTTTCTACGGCATCGACTTCGCCACCCGCGCCGAGCTGCTCGCCAACGGCCTCGACAACGAGGGCATCCGGCGTTCCATCGGCGCTGACACGTTGGGCTACGTCTCGCTGCCCGGTCTGATCGCCGCGACCGAGCAGCCGAAGACCCGGCTGTGTCGGGCCTGCTTCGACGGGGAGTACCCGATCGAGCTGCCCGTCGGCAACCTGATCGGCAAGCACGTGCTCGAAGGAATCAGTCGTCGGGTCGCGAACCGGGTCGACGACGACGTCGATGCCGACGAGCAGGCCGGCACGACGTCCCGCACCGACTTGAAGATGTCGGCGACCACACACCGCCCGTAGCACCATCCGGCTGCGGCGCCGGTCACCGCCGACGCGGCCGCCGAGAACCACTAAGGGGAGAACCGTGACGCACGTGTCCGAGCGCAGCGGCGCAGGAAGCAGCCCGACCGGCGCTGGCGGCGACCGCCAGCCCTGGACGGCCGGCACTGGCCGCCCCGCTCGCAAACGCTCGGTCTCGTACGCGGACGCCGGCGTGTCGATCGAGGCGGGCGACCGCGCGGTCGAGCTGCTCAAGTCCAAGGTGAAGCAGACCCGCCGGCCGGAGGTGATGGGCGACCTGGGCGGTTTCGCCGGCCTGTTCCGGCTGGACACCACGAAGTACAAGAACCCGATCCTGGCCTCCTCCACCGACGGTGTCGGCACCAAGTTGGTGATCGCGCAGCAGTTGGACATCCACGACACGGTCGGCATCGACCTGGTCGCGATGGTCGTCGACGACCTGGTGGCCTGCGGCGCCGAGCCGCTGTTCCTGCTGGACTACATCGCCACCGGTGAGGTCGTGCCGGACCGGGTCGCCGAGATCGGCGCCGGCATCGCCGACGGCTGCCGGTACGCGGGCTGCGCGCTGCTCGGCGGTGAGACCGCCGAACACCCGGGTGTGCTGCGCCCCGACGAGTACGACATCTCGGCCACCGGCGTCGGCGTGGTGGAGGAGAGCCAGATCCTCAGCTCGGAGCGGGTCGAGGTGGGCGATGTCGTGATCGCCATGCGCTCCTCCGGCCTGCACTCCAACGGCTACTCGCTGGTCCGGCACGTGCTGCTGGGCGCCGGCCGGATGCGGTTGGACGTGGTGATCGACGACTTCGGTCGGCAGCGCACCCTCGGCGAGGAGCTGCTGACCCCCACCAAGATCTACGCGCAGGACTGCCTCAAGCTCATCGCCGAGGCGGAGGTCCGGTCGCTGGCCCACGTCACCGGCGGCGGTATCCCCGGCAACCTGGTGCGTATCCTGCCCGAGCACGTGGACGCGGTGGTCAACCGCTCGACGTGGAAGCCGCAGCCGATCTTCGACCTGGTCCAGTCCAAGGGGCGGATCGACGACCCGGAGATGGAGGCGACCTTCAACATGGGCGTCGGCATGTTCGCGATCGTCTCGGCCGAGGACGCGGACCGCGCGCTGGCCACGCTGACCGGCCGCGGGGTGGACGCGTGGCAGGCCGGCGAGATCATCGAGGGCACCGGTGAGGTGCAGATGATCGGGCAGCACACTCGCGGCTGATCATCCGACGCCGATCGTCCAGCTACCTGGTCAGGGGTTCACCCAAGTGGCCGTCGCGGCCTAGCCTTAGGGCTACTTCGCCTTGCGAGGCTGCTTCGAAGCTGTGGGGGTGCGCCCGTGCCGGGGTGTGCCCGGCAGCCGCCAACCGGTGAGGAGGGCGATGGCTGCACGGGGACGGTCGTTGCGTGGGATGCGGGGCCTGGCCGGCGTCCCGTCGTACGTCGTGATGCAGCCCACCACACTCTGCAATCTGGATTGCGCGTACTGCTATCTGCCGTTGCGGGCTGCGGACCGGCGGATGCCGGTCGCGGTGGCGGAGGCGGTGGCCGCCTCGGTGAACCCGTGGGCTGCCTCGGGGCGGTTCTCCGTGGTCTGGCACGGCGGGGAGCCGCTCGCGGCGGGTCGGGAGCGGTTGGCCGCACTGATGGCCCCCTTCGCTGCCGAGGTGGAGCACCACGTGCAGACCAACGCCACGCTGATCGACGACGCGTGGTGCGAGTTCTTCGCGGCGCACCGCATTCGGGTGAGCGTCAGTGTGGACGGGCCCCGGGCGCGCAACGGTGACCGGGTCACCAGGGCGGGACGCCCGGCGTACGACCGGATCGTGCGTGGGATGGCCGCGCTGCGCCGGCACGGCCTGCCGTTCTCGGCGCTGGCGGTGGTGAACGATCCGTCTCCTGCTCGGGCGGCCGAGCTGTACGCCTACTTCCTCGACCTCGGGTGCGAGGTGCTCGGGGTGAACATCGAGGAGACCGAGGGCGTCAACACCCGGGACAACGCTCACGAGGCCGCTGCGGTGACCGGGTTCTGGGCCGAGCTGGTCGCGGCCTGGCGGCGCGATCCACGGATCCACCTGCGGGAGGTCGAGTGGTCGCTGCGGTACGCCGCCGCGGTCCTCGACGGTACGGCGGACGGCCTGCTTCCGGAGAGCCTCGACCCGATTCCCACCGTGGCCCACGACGGTGCGGTGGTGGTGCTCTCACCGGAGCTGGCCGGCTTCTCCGATCCGCGGCACGGCGACTTCAGCAGCGGAAACGTCCTCTCCACGCCGCTGCACGAGATCCTCGCCGGTGCGGCCGGCACGGCCTGGGTCGGCGAGTTCCTGTCCGGGGTGGAAGCCTGCCGCTCGTCCTGCCCGTACTTCGGCTTCTGTGGTGGAGGCCACGCGGCCAATCGCTACTTCGAGTTGGGCCGTTTCGACGGTACGGAGACCGAGCACTGCCGCAACAGCAAGATCCGCCTACTGGAGGGAGTGTTGGATCATGCCCGAGACCACAGGTCACCGGGAGCCCGAGCGGGCGACGGGTAACGAGGCCGACCGGGTCACCGACCGGGTGCGGGAGGCCGCTGCCGGGCTCACCGCCCTGCTTCAGGAGGCAGAGGCCGCACGACGGCTACGGGCGGAGGTGACGGGTGGCGACGGGACGAGCGCGGTCTGCGCCTGGAACCACTTCGAGAACATCCCGACGTTCTACAACTGGAACAACCGGCCTCGCTGACCGGCCGGAGTCGAGGGCCCGCCACGTTCCCGGATTGTCTCCGGGCGTGGCAGGCCCTTGAGCGTCGGGTGGTACGCCGCCGCGTACCGGGCACATACGTGAGCACGCGGGGAGTTGCCGCGTGCTCGGATGTGACCGGGGGTCAGCGGGTGGGACGGACCCAGGTGTCCGGGTCGTCCTCGGCGTGGTCCTCGTCATCGTCGACGTACTCTTTGTAGTCGTCGTCGAAGTTGCGGTCCGACTTGCCGCTGCCGCCGAGTTCTCGCTGCAAGGCGGCGAGGTCGGTGTTCGGGGAGTGATACTTCAGCTCCCGGGCCACCTTTGTCTGCTTGGCCTTAGCACGGCCGCGCCCCATGGCTCGACCCCCTCGCACAGAATGCGGGGCAGCCCGAAGGCGGGCCCCGATGACGTCAGGCATCTCTCGTGGCTCTTACGGTACATGGGGATGCCACCGTTCGGCACCTCGGGTTACCGTCGACCGCCGCCGCGCGTGGCGGTCAACCGGTCGTCACCCATTGTACCCGGTAAGGGGCGATGCCGGGTGCGGTCCTGACGGGGGGCAAATTCCCACGAACGTGTCTTATCTTCAGTTTAGCCGGGAACGCCCGTTAAGGGCGGGAGCAGCGGGGCCCCGCCCTTAACGGGCGTCAGGGTCAGCGGAGATGAATGGTGCGCAAACGGCCGATGTCGGCCATCCGTCGCTCCGCCAGCCGGTCGGCGGCCACCGCAGGCGGGACGCCGTCGGTGTCGGCGAGCCGAAGGATCTCCCGGGTGGTGTCGAAGATGCGGGTCGCGCGCAGCTTGGCGCGGTTGAAGTCGAAGCCCTCGATCTCGTCCGCGACCTGGATCACACCGCCGGCGTTCACGACGTAGTCCGGGGCGTAGAGGATGCCCCGGTCGGCGAGCAGCTTCTCGACACCCGGGTGGGCGAGCTGGTTGTTGGCCGCCCCGGCGACCACCTTCGCCCGCAGCGCCCCGACCGTGTCGTCGTCCAGCGCGCCACCCAGCGCGCAGGGCGCGTACACGTCGATGTCGGCGGCGGCCAGCGCGGAAGCGTCCTCGACCAGCGTCACCTCAGGGTGGGTGGTCCGCGCCCAGTCCAGCGCGCGGGGGCTCACGTCGGTGGCCACCACCTCGGCGCCGTCCTCCAGCAGGTGGCCGACCAGGTACTTGCCGACCTTGCCCAGGCCGGCCACGCCGACCCGCCGGCCGTGCAGCGTGGGGACACCCCAGACGTGCTCGGCGGCCGCCCGCATGCCCTGGAAGACACCCCAGGCGGTGAGGATCGAGGAGTCGCCGGCTCCGCCGTGCTCGACGCTGCGGCCGGTGACGTAGCGCGTCTCGCGGGCGATCACGTCCATGTCCGGCACGTACGTGCCGACATCGCAGGCGGTGTAGTAGCGTCCGCTCAACGACTCCACGAAGCGGCCGTACGCGCGCAGCAGCGCCTCGCTCTTGATCTGCTCGGGGTCACCCCAGATGACTGCCTTGCCGCCACCCAGGTCCAGCCCGGCGAGAGCGTTCTTGTACGCCATACCGCGGGACAGGTCGAGCACGTCGGCGAGGGCGTCCTCCTCGCTCGCGTACGGGTAGAAGCGGGTTCCACCGAGCGCCGGACCGAGCGCGGTGGAGTAGATCCCGATGATCGCCTTCAGGCCGGTCTGCTTGTCCTGGCAGAACACGACCTGCTCATGGCCCGTGGATTCCGGGTCGTCGGAAGTGGCGAATACGCCCATGACTGGCTCCTGTGTCGGCGGGCGTCCTTGTGGGACGCGGACCTCGGTCGAGCCGGCGGGGATGCTGCCGGTGGTGCGAGCCTAGTATCGGCGGGCGTTCCCCGGCCTCTCCCGGGCGTCCGCATCCCGTCCAGCGGGCGGACGCACCGGGGGTCCCGACGCCCACGCCGTAGGGCGCGACGAGGGCGCCGGACCCCCGTTTCGGCTCGCCACGCGGCACCACCCGGGTGACGCCGAGCAACGCTCGGCTTGCCGTTCGTGGGAGGATCGCGCCGTGCCGTCGCTCTTCGCCTCATACCTGCGCGTGTACGAGCCGCTGACCGCCTTCGATCGCGATCGCCAGGCGTACTGGCGGCGCTACGTCGAGCAGGGGCGGGCGGTGGCGCCGGTGGAGGGGCCGGTTCGGCAGCGGACCTCGGTGATCGAGGCGCTCGGTGCGGGCTGGACCCGGCTGCCCGACCTGCCCGACGAGGCGTATGTCCTGGAGACGGACGAGACCCTCCTGGTGTGCCCGTGGAACCTGCGTATCCGGGTGGCCGAGGCCGCGTTGAGCGCCCGGGACGGGGTCCCGCCGGTGCTGGCCGACGCGTTCGTGCCGCCGGTGCTGGCTGGGCAGGCCAAGGCCGTGGTGGAGGACTGGCGCAGCGGGGCCCGGGTGCTGGAGCACGGTGTGCCCCGGGTGCACGAGCAGATCGCCACCTGGGGTGTGCCGCTGCGCTGGTTCGTGCTGTTCGAGGCGCAGGAGCGTCACCACGTGACGGCACCCGAGCGTCGCTCGCTGCGTCTCCGGACGGAGATCTCCAAGGCCCGCCGCCGGTCGTCCCGGGCGCTGTCGGTGCTGCGCAAGTCGGTGGGGGACGCGCCCATCACCGAGGCGGTCGAGGAGGCCGCCCGGTGGCTGGAGGAGTTCCACCCCCGTTCGGTGGTGGAGTTGGACTACGGCGGTCTGGTCGAGTTGCTCTCCGACGAGACGCTCGCCGAGGACGACTCGGCGGAACTGGTCGCCGCCGGACTCGCCGGACTGTCGCGCGGCGAGGCGGAAGAGGCGTCTGCGGCGTACGACAAGCTCGTTGCGCGCTGGCGGGCCGTGCAACTTCTGGAGCGCTGCAACTAGTTCGCTTTGCCCAAATTTCGGGCTGTAACATGAGGCAGTCTCGTAGTTGTTGCGTCACGAACCGTTACTATGAGTCCGAATAAGGTACTTTCTAGCGTGTAAAAGTCGTATAAATCGGGCATGGTTCATCCGTCCGTCTAGGGACGTTCGGCCGTTCGGCCCATGTCGGACATCGGGGACTAGCCGGACCATGGGAGACGCGTCGGCCGGCGGGACCCCGGCCGATGTCTCTACATGTGGAGGAGTGACCGATGGCATCGCGAACGCACGAACCAGAGCCGCTACTCACACCGGCCGAGGTGGCGTCGATGTTCCGTGTCGACCCGAAGACGGTGACCCGCTGGGCGAAGGCCGGCAAGCTGAGCGCCATCCGGACCCTGGGCGGACACCGCCGGTATCGCGAGTCCGAGGTCAGGGCACTGTTGCAGGGGCAGATCCCGCAGCAGCGCCAAGGGGACTGACTGGCCGGTCGATAGCGAGAGACACCACGAAGGGCGACGGACGTTCGAATCCGTCGCCCTTCGTCTTGTCCTCCATCCGGTGCGGCCCCGTCGGCACCCGCTCAGCCGGTCAGCTCGACCCGGATCCCCACCGTGCCGCCGGTGCCCCGGCGCAGCCGGCTGCCGAGCAGCGTCAGCCGCCCGATCACTCGGTACTTCTGCTTGATCAGCCCCCGGATGCGGTCGGTCGCTCCGGGGTCGTAGAGGCTCGCCCGGGCGGGCACCGCCTCGCCATGGGGCCGACCGCGCACGTCGCACGGGGCCACCGTGACATCCCCACTACGGCGGATCCGCTTCACCTTGCCGGCGTCCGCCGCAGACCACACCGCAAGCGCGTCGCCGTCGCGTACCGCCCAGACCGGGGTCGGCACCGCGCGGCCGTCCTTGCGGAAGGTCGTGAGGAGTATGTACTTCTCCGCCGAGAGGCGGTCCAACGTGGTCACGTCGCCCAGGATACGGGCGTCGGACCTGACGGAGCAGCCCGTTAGCGTTAAGCACGTGACGGGGGAACCAAGGATCGGTGACGTCTTCGGGGAACTGCTGCGCGACGCGCTGGCGGTGGCGACCGGAGTCGGCCCACGGCCGCTGGCCGGCGGGCGGCTGCCCCGACCGGTCATCGAGATCATCGAACGGGACGACGGGCTGGTCAACGGGGCACCCGCCGCGCACTACCTGGCCGGTCCGCAGGAGTGGCAACCACACGACCACCGGGCCGTGGACCGGGCTCGCGGCGCGACACTGGACGTCGGCGTCGGCGCCGGCCGGATCGCGCTGCTGTTGCAGGAGCGTGGCGTACCGGTGACCGGGCTGGACGTCTCGCCCGGCGCGCTCGCGGTGTGCCGTCGTCGGGGCGTACGCGACCTGGTGCACGGCACGGTCGACGAGCACTGCGCCAGCGGGCGGCGCTACGACACGTTCCTGTTGCTCGGCAACAATCTCGGTCTGTTCGAGGGCCGGGAACGCGCACCCGCCTTCCTGGCGGCCCTCGCCGCGATGGCCAACCCAGGGGCGCAGGTGATCGCGCACGGCACCGACCCGTACGGCACCACCGATCCGCTGCACAGCGGCTACCACGAGCACAACCGTCGACGGGGCCGCCTCGGCGGGCAGCTCCGCCTGCGACTGCGCTACCGCGAACTCGGTACGCCCTGGTTCGACTACCTGGTCTGCTCGCCGGACGAACTCGTTGAGCTGGTCCGGGGCACCGCCTGGCGACTGACCGACGTGGACGACCGGGACGCCCCGTACTACCTCGCGACGCTGCGCCTGGACGCTTGACGCATCCTGCGGATGTTAGGAAGGGTCCCCTGCTATGCCGTAGGCGTTAGCAGGGGACCCTTCCTTGCACGAAACCTCAGACCTGGATGGTCGGCGGGAGCTGCTCGGGCGGCAGGCCGCCGTCGCCGTCGACGACCTCGTCTGGCTGGCCGTCCTCGTCGATGTCGACCATCGTGACGTCCACCTTGCCGTCGCCGTCGGTGTCGAACTGGAACAGGTCGGCCTTGCCGTCACCGTCGGTGTCGACCACCCAGACGTCGGTGCGGCCGTCGTTGTTGGTGTCGGCGCGCAGCAACTCGATGCGCTCGTCGCCGCGCGTCTCGACGGTCTCCTCGGCGCCCGCGCCGCCCGTGGTCTCCGGTGCCTGGCTCATCTGCTCGTCCTTCCCTTGGCTGTCGGCGGTCTGTACCCGATCCCGCCCGCCCCCACGCATCGGGTCCGGTCGGTGCTGCATAGGGTCGCAGCATGACTGAGCGGAGCGTACGGGCCGGTTCCGGCGTGGCGGCGATCCCGCGCGTCGACGGCGCCGGAGAGCGTGTCGTCGTCACCCTGCGGTGGTGGCATCGTGACTGAACGATTCGTGGTGGTGGGTGCCGGCACCATGGGTCTCGGCATCGGGTACGTGGCGGCCGGTGCCGGCCACCCGGTGGAACTGGTCGAGGTGGACCGGGATCGCGGTGCGGCGGCCATGACCCGACTCGCCGACCTGTGGGACCGGGGCGTGCGGCGCGGCAAGCTGACCGTGGCACAGGCCGCCGCGAACCAGGAACGCGTCACGCTGCGGGCAGGGCTCGCCGAGGTGGCTGCGGAGCCGCAGGTGATCGTGGAGGCGGTGCCGGAACGGCTCGACCTCAAGCGGGCCGTGCTGGCCGAGGCGGAGGCGCTGCACCCGGCCCTGCTGGGCAGCAACACCTCCAGCATCCCGATCGCCGAGCTGGCCGAGGGACTGACCCGGCCCGAACGCTTCTGCGGGCTGCACTTCTTCAACCCGGTCTGGGCGATGGCGCTGCTGGAGATCGTGGTCGGGTCGGCCACTGCGTCGGAGACCACCGCCGCCGCCGTCACGCTCGCCACCCGGCTCGGCAAGGACCCGGTCGTGGTACGCGACATGCCGGGCTTCGCCACCTCCCGGCTCGGGGTGGCGCTCGGCCTGGAGGCGATCCGGATGGTCGCCGACGGGGTGGCCGATCCGGCCGACATCGACAAGGCGATGGTGCTCGGCTACCGGCACCCGGTCGGGCCGTTGGAGTTGACCGACCTGGTGGGCCTGGACGTACGCCTCGACATCGCGCGTACCCTCCAGGCCGCGTACGGGGACCGGTTCGCGCCGCCACCGCTGCTGGTGGAGATGGTGGCTGCCGGTCGGCTGGGCAAGAAGTCCGGGCAGGGCTTCTACCACTGGGCCGACGGCGTACGCTCCGGCGGCACGGCGCAATCCGAGGCGGGCGACGGCACGCCGGGCGGTGCCTCCGCCGACCGGACGGGGACGGCCCGATGAGCGGCGGGCTGCGGGCCGAGGAACGCCCGGATCGGCTGGTGGTCACCCTGGACCGGCCGGAGAAGCGCAACGCCATCGACGCCGACCTGATCGCCGCGCTGCACGAGGTCTGTGCCGAACTGGAGGCCCACCCCCGGATGCTGCTGCTGACCGGCGGCACCGACGGGATCTTCGCCGGTGGCGCCGACATCGGCCAACTGCGCGAGCGGGGCCGCCTGGACGCGCTGGCCGCGATCAACTCGGCCGCGTTCGCCCGGATCCGGTCGTTGCCGATGCCGACGGTGGCGGCCGTCGACGGTCCCGCGCTCGGCGGCGGCGCCGAGCTGGCGTACGCCTGCGATCTGCGGGTGTGCACCGAGCGGGCGGTCTTCGGTCAGCCGGAGGTGCGGCTCGGCATCCTGGCCGGTGCCGGCGCGACGCACCGGCTGCCGACGCTGATCGGCGAGGCGCGGGCCAAGGAGCTGCTGTTCACCGGTCGCCGGGTGGACGCCGCGGAAGCGTCCCGGATCGGTCTGGTCAACCGGGTGGTGTCCGGACCGGAGGAGTTGCTGCCGGCCGCCCACGAGCTGATCGACGAGATGGCGAAGGGTTCGGCGCTGGCGCTGCGGCTGACCAAGCTCGCCGTCGACGCGCCGCCCGCCGCCCACCCGCACCTGGACCTGGTCAGCCAGGCGGTGCTCTTCGAGGACGACGAGAAACGTCGCCGGATGACGGAGTTCCTGGAACGCCGCCGCGGACGCTGAGAACGACCGTGGACACCACGACGGCCGCACCGGAGGATCCGGTGCGGCCGTCGATGTCGGGCGGGTCAGCGGCCCAGCGCGGCCAGCGGCACGTCGGCGTCGGCTAGGGCCCGGATCACCGCGGCCGACTCGCCGAAGCCGATGATGAGTACGGCGTCGGCACCGAACTCCTTGATCTGCCGGGCGCCGTCGCTGAAGTTGATCGGAGCGGCCTCGGCGCTTTCGCCCGGCTCGTAGCCGAGCAGCTTCACCTTGTCGCCGCCGAAACCGGCCCGTTCCAGCTCGGCCCGGACGGCGTCCTGAAGCCCCTCGCCGTAGGCGTCCGCACGGGCCACGATGGCGATCTTCTGCGGCCCGTCGCGGAGGATCACGTCGGCCAGCGCCCGACCCTGCAGGCTGTCCGGCGGCGCGGTGCGGAAGTAGAGACCGTTGTCGTCCGCGTCGGTCAGCGACGCGGCGGTGTTCGACGGGGAGAACAGGATACGGCCGGCCTTCACCACGTCCGGCAGGACGGCGGTGGAGATACCGGAAGCACCGGCTCCGATGATCACGTGCACCCCGGCGTCGACGTGGTTGGCGATCGTCCGTCTGGCCACCGTCGGGCTGGTGCCGTCGTCGCCGTCGATCCAGACCACGTCCTCGCCGAGCACACCGCCGGCCGCGTTGATCTCCTTGATCGCCAGCGCCGCACCGGCCGCCATCGGCGGATACGCCAACGCCAGGTCGCCGGTCTTGGGCAGCAGGCCGCCGAGGACGAGTGGATCGCTCCGCCCGGGCTGGCGGTTGCCGCGCGGCGGCGCCTTCGTGCTCGCGGCGGACTCGTCTCCGGCGCCGACGAACTCCGTCTTGGCATCGTTGAGCTGCTGGTTGTCGAAGTGCAGGGTGGCGTAGCTGGCGGTGGCGGGTTCACCGGCGTCGGTGAACCCGGCGCGGGTGATCGAGACGCTGCGGTACTCGATGTCGTCGCCGTCGCGGGCCAGCCGCAGACACTGGGCAGGGGTCTCGCAGCGGGTGCCGTCGTTGGTGACGCCGACGATCTGCCGGGCGATGGCCGCCGGGTTGGTGCTGCCGGCGAGTTCCGTCGCGAGGGCGCTGATCACCACCGCGTCGTACGCCTCGGCGGCGTAGAGGAAGTCGGTCAGCCCTGCGTCGACGGACCGTAGCCGGTTCTTGAAGTTCTCCGGCAGCGGTGTCAGGGGGGTGGTGCCCTTCATGCCGTCGACCAGGTTGGCGCGATCCTTCAACTCTTCCGGGTACGAGTTGAGCATGTTGCCGTCCGTACCGTAGAGGCGCACCTGGTTGGCGCTCGCCTCCTCGGCCTGGTCGTTCCCGCATGCGCTGGTGGCGAGCAGGAGGGTGGCGCAGGTGGCCAGGATTGCCGCCCGCGTGCCGCGTGACATGTGCATCGTCGTCCTTCCTACGGCGAAGGTCCGCTGCGCAGACTAACGTGCCGTGACGCGCGACGGGACCGTGGAGGCATGTCTATCCGCAGGTCGCCCCCGCCGACTACGGAGAGTAGCCCTCGATGGTTGCTTGACCCGGCCCCCTACCGTGCGGTGGGTGACCGACTCGCCACAGCAGACGTACGACGATGCCGCCGCCATTCTGAGTTCGGCGCTCGACGGCAACTCCGACGGTGTGGTCGGGACATTCGACGCGGTGGTGGACCGGGCCGGTCTCGTCGGGGCGTACGACGTAGCGTGGTGCCTGGCCGCGACGATGGTCGGTGATCCGGTGCCGCCCGGCGCCTGTGCGCTCGAATTCCCCGACATCGACCAGGCCGAGTACGACGCCCGCTGGGTGGCCCGCTTCGTCAGCGCGTACGCCAACTCGGACCTCGACACGGCCCGCGCCCTGTTCGGTGCGGCGGTGGCCGACGGGCTGCTGCCGGAGTGCCTGCTGACCTTGGCCGGCTCGACGGTGGCCACCCTGCGGCACCGGGCCGCCTGACCCGACGGGCCCGCCGCCTCACGTCCTGGACTGCACCACCGTGGTGGCGTACCGGGACAACAGCTCGTGCCAGCCGGCGGTCAGCGCCTGCCGGTAACCCTCGGCAGCTTGGCCGTGCCGGTCGAAGTGCCGGTGCGCGACCTCGACCAGTGTGCCGGAGCCTTCCGGCGTGAACAGCACCTCGACCTCGCTGGCCTGCGCGGGGTCGGGCACCGGCGCGCGGTCCGCGCCGATCTGCCAGGTGAACACCAGCCGCCGGGGCGGATCCCAGGTCAGCACCCTGCCCCAGTCGCTACGGAAACCGTAGGGGCCGATTTCGTAGAGCATGCCGCCGGGCCGCTGCTCCATCCCCAGCTCGGCCAGGGCCTCCGGGCCGGACCAGGTGTACTCCGTCACCCACCAGTCGGCGAGTCCGTTGGTGAACACCGCGTACGCCTGCTCGGTAGTGGCGGGGACCACCAACGCGTTCTGGATGGCGAAACGCTCGTGATCCTGTCGGATGTCGATCGGATCGGTAATCCCCTGTCCCATAGGCCCGGACCATACCGGCTCATGCCCGCGTGCGCAGCTTCCGGCAAGGTCGAGGAACTGGCGACAGCGGGAGAAAGGGAAAGCAGAACGCCGACCGGCGAATCCGCTGGTCGGCGTTGCTGTAGCCCGGCGAAAGGCTATGTGGCCAGGGGCGGGGTCGAACCGCCGACCTTCCGATTTTCAGTCGGACGCTCGTACCAACTGAGCTACCTGGCCGTGGTGCTCGGCTCATGCTACCCGTCCCACCAGGTTCCCGCCGGGAAGGGTCACATGCCCCGGTACGCAGAACGCCGCGCGAATTGCGCGGCGTCAGCGCTTGCGGTCCTGACGGGACTTGAACCCG
The DNA here is from genome assembly GCF_014764405.1 of Micromonospora craniellae. NCBI lineage: Bacteria > Bacillati > Actinomycetota > Actinomycetes > Micromonosporales > Micromonosporaceae > Micromonospora > Micromonospora craniellae. The sequence goes on from NZ_CP061725.1 coordinate 3,310,027, forward strand.
CGACCTCCGCCTTGACAGGGCGGCGAGCACTCCAACTGCTCCACAGGACCTAGCTGGTGTTGCAGCCGGCCGAAGCCGGACCGTGCCCCCAACGGGATTCGAACCCGTGCTACCGCCTTGAAAGGGCGGCGTCCTGGGCCGCTAGACGATGAGGGCGGCCCCGCTATCATTGCACATTCGCAACGTGAGCGGACTTGCTCCCATCCGGCCCCGCCGGAGGCTTGGAAAGCATACGTGATGTCCGACCGGTCGACCAAACCGGTATGGCTCACGCCGCCACGTTTGGTGAAACCGCAGCTCAGGGTGGGTCTAGCTGAGCTGCTTGATGCCGAGGTCGCGCTTCAGACCGGCGATCATCTTGGCGCAGGCGGCGAGGGTGGCGGCCCGGTTACCGCCTCCGTCGTGCAGCAGCACCACAGCGCCGGGCTTGGCGGTGCGCATCACCCGCTTCTCGATCGTGGCGGCGGTCGGCCTGGCCCAGTCCTTCGGATCCACCGTCCAGTGCAGCGACCGCATGTCCAGCCGTTTGGCGACCCGGACCACCTCGGCGGTCCACCGGCCGCCGGGCTGGCGGTAGAACGGGATCTCCGCGTCGGGCACCGCCCGCCGGATCTCCCTGGTCGTCCGTACCAGGTCGGCGCGGATCTCGGCGATCGGACGCCGGGCGAGGTCGAGGTCGTGGTTCCAGCTGTGGTTGCAGAGCTGGTGCCCCTCCCGGACGATCCGCCGGAGCAGGTCGGGATGCTTGCGGACCTGGACGCCGACCACGCAGAAGGTGGCGGTGACGCCGGCCTCTTTGAGGCGGTCGAGCACCTTCGGCGTCCAGGTGGGATCGGGCCCGTCGTCGAAGGTGAGTGCCACCTCCTCGGTCCCGGTGGTGCGGATCAGCCCGGCCGGCAGCTTCGCCGGCAGCGCCCGCAACGGGGGCTTGGTCGGTGCGAGCGTCGGTGACGGCGACGGCTCCGGCGGCAGTGCGGCCGACGGAGGAGGGCTGGACGGGGCGGTCGCCTCGGGCGACTTTCCGCCATCGCCGCAGCCGGTCACCAGCAGGACCAGGCTCGTGGCACACGCGAGCAGGACACGGGTACGCATCGTTCGCTCCCGAGAGGGGTTCGGGTTCGGCGGACTGCCCGACGCTAGTTCACCCGGTTTGAGTAGACAAACGCCGGGTCAGGACGCCCCCGCTTTCCGTGCCGACCGAAAGCCCTGAACGCATACAGAAGCCCGCAAAGGCACCCGAAATTTCGATCAGGATGCGGCCGGATGGTCGAGCGAGTCGCGTACGGCGACGACGAGCGACACCGCCTCGGTCAGGTCGATCGGGCGGATCACCCCGGCCGGCAGGCTCTCGGCCCGCCAGCCCGGACCGGCCGCGAGGACCAGCAGTGGCCGACGGGGAGCGGTGAGCAGGGCGCTGAGCTGGGCGGGGTCGGCCGTGGCCCGGGTGTGCGACCAGACCACCACGGCGGCCGGTCCGGTCCGGTCGATCGCCTCCAGCAGTGCCGCCACCGGAACCCGGGCACCGAGCAACCGGTGCCCGACACCGATCTCGGCCAGCGCGGCTGCCAGCGCCTCCAGCGGCAGGCTGTGCTGCTCCTCGTCGGCGCAGGACAACAGGATGCGAGGTGACCCGAGGGCGGGACGGGTGGCCGTGGTCGCGGCGAACGCCGCCGAGACGCAGCGCGACATCAGGTGCTCCACCTCGATCAGCGCGGCGGTCGCGGCGTGCCGCTGCCCGATACCGGCCAGCACCGGACGCAGCAGCTTGTCCCAGGTGTCGATCACACCATCGCCGGCCAGGCTGCGGGAGATCGTCTCGTCGATCGCGGCCGAGTCCAGCCGCATCGCGGCGCGGGCCAGACCGCGCGCCGCCGGACCGGCGCGGCCCACCGGGATGGTGTGGCCCCCGCCGTCCCGCGCGGTTCTCGACCGGGCGACGCCGTTCGCCGTCGTGACGGGGGTCTGCCGGGCCCAGCGGGCCGCCTCAGCCGGACTGACCCCTTCACAGGTGAGCCGTCGCATGACCTCCAGCCGCGCCAGGTCGGCCGGCGTGTAGCGACGGTGGTGTCCGGGTACGTGTTCGCTGGGCCCGAGGCCGTAGCGTTGGTGCCAGGTGCGCAGGGTGGTCACCGCGACGCCGAGTCGCCGGGCGACCGCCCCCGCGCTCAGCGCCTCATCGGCCACCTGACCGCTCCGACGCGTCGCCGACCGTGACCGAGGGATTCAGCAGACGGTCGACCACTCCGGCCAGCCACGGCGCGTACGCGTCGGGGTCGCGGACGAGCTGGGTGGTCAGCGTCACGGGGTCGACCCAGCGCAGCTCGGCGACCTCGCCAGGCTCGGGGGTCAGTGGTGCGTCCGGCGAGAACTCACCGCGCAGGACGTGGTCGTACTCGACTTCGACCCGTCCGGTGGCGGGATCCTCGGCGCGGTACACATAGACCCCGACCTCGGTGAGCGTCACCGGGGCGACGCCGAGTTCCTCGCGCAACCGGCGGTTGGCGGACTCGGCCACGCCCTCGCCTGGTCGCGGGTGACCGCAGCACGAGTTGGCCCAGCGCAGTGGGAACCGTGTCTTCGCGGCGGCGCGGCGTTGGAGCAGGACCCGGCCGTCCGGCGAGACGAGCAGCACCGAGAAGGCGCGGTGCAGTAGACCGGGTGCCTGGTGGGCGGCGGCCACGGTCGCCGACCCCGTCCGCCGGCCCGCCTCGTTGACCAGTTCGACCAGGTGAGCTTCCCGCGACAGTGACATCAGAGCCATCCTTCGTTCACCGGTCACCACCGGTGATGCGACCGGCGGTCAGCTTGCCCGAGATGAGCACCATAGGGACTCCGACGCCGGGCTGGGTGCCCGAGCCGACGAAGACCACGTTGGACAGCGACGGGTGCAGGTTGGACGGGCGGAACGGGCCGGTCTGGAACAGGGTGTGCGCGGCGGCGAACGGGGTGCCGGCCGCCATGCCCTGCTTCGCCCACTCGGCCGGGGTGATCGCCCGGAGCACCTCGACGCCCGCGCCGAAGCCGACGTAGCCGCGCTCCTCAAGGGTGGCGACGAGCTGGTCGGTGTACCGGGCGGTGAGGTCGCCGCGCCAGTCGAACGGCGCCCGTTCCAGGTTGGGCACCGGGGCGAGCACGTAGTAGGTGTGCCGCCCGGTGGGGGCCACCGCCGCGTCCGTCCGGCTCGGGTTGGTGACCAGCAGGGACGGGTCGCTCATCAGCTCACCGCGCCGGATGACCTCGTCGAACGTGCCCTTCCAGGAGCGCCCGAAGTGGATGTTGTGGTGCGCGATGCGCCGGTAACCCTGGTTCGAGCCGACGTGCAGCACGACGCAGGACGGCGAGTAGGTCAACCGGCGTTGCCGGCTCGCTGGCAGCAGGTCGCGGTAGGCCACCGGAAGGTCGGGGTTGAGAACCACCACGTCGGCGGGGACGAACTCGCCGTCGGCGGTCAGCACGCCGGTGGCCCGGCCGTTGGAGGTCTCCACCCGGGTCACCGTGGTGCCGTACCGGATCTTGACGCCGTGCTTCTCGGCGGCGCCGGCCAGCCCGCGCGAGACCGCGTGGACGCCGCCGCGCGGGAAGTAGACCCCGGCCACCGAGTCGAGGTACGCGATGACCGCGTAGATGGCCAGCGCGTCGTGCGGGGCGAGACCGGCGTACATCGCCTGGAAGGAGAAGATGCGCCGGGTCCTCGGATCGCGGAAGAATTGGTCGATCTTGGTCTGGAGGCGCCGGAAGGCGCCGGTGGCGACCAGTTTGAGCAGGTTGGCGGTGAGCAGGTCGGTGGGGGCGTCGAGGTTGCGCTCGATGAAGTCGGCCCGCTCCAGCCGCCACAGGTTGCGGGCGAAGTCCACGAACCGCAGGTAGCCGTCCGCCTCCCGGGGACCGCAGACCCGGGAGATCTCCGCCGCCATCCGGGCGGTGTCGGTCACCACGTCGAGCGTGGAGCCGTCCGGGTAGTAGGCGCGGTAGGCCGGGTCGAGCGGCATCAGGTCGACCCAGTCGGACAGTTCCTCGCCCACCGCGCCGAGCGCCTCGGCGATCAGGTCGGGCATGGTGAGCACGGTCGGGCCGGTGTCGAACTCGTAGCCGTCCACGCTGAGCCGCCCGGCTCGTCCGCCCGGCACCGGCTCGCGTTCCAGCAGGGTCACCTGCCGTCCGCTGCCGGCCAGGTGCAGCGCGCAGGCCAAACCGCCGAGGCCCGCCCCGACGACCACCACCCGATCCGTGCGCCCGTCCACAGTCCGCACCGACGACCTCCCCATCATGCCCTCCGCGCAGTGGCCAACGCCGCGAGACCGGCCAGGGCCACCCGCGCGGTCTCGTCCACGGCGGCCGTGTCGAGCGCCGCCAGCGCCTCCTCGACCCGCTCGTCGATCATCCGCTCGATCCGCTCCACCGCGCCGGTGTCGACGACCACCTCCGCCAGCCGGGCGACCTCCGACTCGCCGACCGGGTCGCCGGTGCCGTCCAGCTCCCGCAGCTGCGCCGGAGTGGCCATCTGTCGAGCCAGCACGAGCAGCGCGGTCGGCTTGCCGGTACGCAGGTCGTCGCCGGCCGGCTTGCCGGTGGTGACCGGGTCGCCGTACACGCCGAGCAGGTCGTCGCGGAGCTGGAATGCCTCGCCGATGCAGAGGCCGTAGGAGGTGTACGCCGCGGTCAGGCGGGCGTCGTCGGTGACACCGGCCAGGCTGGCGCCGAAGATCAGGGGGCGCTGGACGGTGTAGCTGGCGGTCTTGTAGCGGGCCACCCGCAGCGCCCGGTCGACCGACCAACTCGCCGGGTCGGCCTCGCCGAGGATGTCGAGGTACTGCCCGGCGACCGTCTCCACCCGCATCCGGTCGTACCCGCGGCGTACCGCGAGGAGTCGGCCCGGGGGGAGGGCGGCGCGGGACAGCAACTGGTCGGCCCAGACCATGCAGAGGTCGCCGATCAGCACCGCGACAGCCTCCCCGAAGCGGCGCGAGTCGCCGTTGCGGCCGGCGGCGGCGTGCTGGGCGGCCAACGCCACGTGCACGGTGGGGCGGCCGCGACGGGTGGCGGACGCGTCCATCACGTCGTCGTGCACCAACGCGAAGGTGTGCAGCAGTTCCAACGTGGCCAGTGCGGGCAGCACCGGGGCCAGGGGTTCGTCGCCGACGGCGCCGCGCCATCCCCAGTAGGCGAACGTGGGGCGGACCCGCTTGCCGCCGGCGAGGACGTAGTCACGTGCGGTTGCGGCGAATCCGCCCATCGCCGCGTCGATTTCGGTCAGCGCGTCGACCTCAGCGGCCAGGAAGTCGGTGAGGGTCTCATCGACGGCGGTGATGAGATCCCGGGTGTAAGCGGCCAGAACGGCCCGGATCGGATCATCGTTTCCGACCGGCTGCTCAGGCCCCACGCGAAGCAGGTTACCGGTAAGTCGGTCGCTGGCCATGCGGCTGAGCGTACCCTAAGGTTTCAAGTTGCGTCGATTGGTGCGTCGATTCTTGAGGAGGGCCCGTGGAAACGGATCTCACTGCCGCCTACGAGAGGTGTCGTGAGCTGCACAAACACCACGGCCGCACCTACTATCTCGCCACCCGCCTACTACCCGCATGGAAACGGCGGCATGTGCACGCCTTATATGGATTCACTCGGTACGCGGACGAGATCGTGGACCGGACAGAGGCGTTGCCGCCGCCGGCCCGTGCCGCCCGACTGGACGACTGGGGCGGCCGGTTCATCGCCGGTCTGCACGGCGAGCAGGTCGACGACCCGCTGCTGCCGGCGGTGCTGCACACCATCGCCGTGTTCGACCTGGACCGGGAGGACTTCGCCGCGTTCCTCAAGAGCATGGCGATGGACCTGACCGTGGCCTCCTACCGTACCTACGACCACCTGCTGGACTACATGGAGGGCTCGGCGGCGGTCATCGGCACGATGATGCTGCCCGTCCTGGGCAGCTCCGCCCCGGCGGCGGCCCGGGAGCCAGCCCGTCAACTGGGCTTCGCGTTCCAGCTCACCAACTTCATCCGGGACGTCGCCGAGGACCTGGACCGTGGGCGGACGTATCTGCCGGAGGAGGACCTGGACGCCTTCGGGGTGACCCACGAGGACCTGGTGGCCTGCCAGGCGGCGGGTCGGAGCAACGAACCGGTGCGGAAGTTGATCCGGCACGAGGTGGCCCGCGCCCAGACGCACTACGCCGCCGCCGCACCGGGGGTGCTCCTGCTCGACCCCGCCTCGCAGGCATGCATCCGCACCGCGTACGCGCTGTACGGCGGAATCCTCGACGAGGTCGCCGCGCAGGACTACGACGTGTTCGTCCGGCGGGCCACCGTGCCCCGGCGGCGTCGGCTGGCGGTCGCCTCCCGTGCCCTGCTCACCCCGGCCGGAACGCCGGTCGAGCTGCCCGGGCCCCGGCTGCGGTGAGCGGGCGTACCGCCGTCGTGCTGTTCACCCGCGACCTGCGGGTGCACGACCATCCGGCGCTGGCGACGAGCTGCGCCGCCTTCGACCGGGTGGCGCCGCTGTACGTGCTGGACCCGGCGTTGACGCGGCTGTCGTCCAACCGCACCCGCTTCCTGCATCAGAGTCTCGCCGACCTGCGCCACGCGCTGCGCCGGCTCGGCGGTGACCTGGTGCTGCGGCACGGCGACCCGGTGGCCGAGACGGTCCGGTTGGCCGGGGAGCTCGGTGCCGAGGCCGTGGCGTTGTCGGCCGACGTCTCGCGGTACGCCGCCCGGCGGGCCGACCGGCTGCGCGCCGAGTGCGCCCGGCACCGGCTGCACCTGCGCTTCTTCCCCGGCCTTACGGTGGTCGAGCCGGGGGCGTCGACGCCGAACAGTGGTGACCACTACCGGGTGTTCAGCCCGTACCACCGGGCCTGGAGTGGGCAGCGGTGGCGCGACGAACTGGCGGTGCCGTCGCGGGTGGTGCTGCCGGACGGGGCGCGGGTGGGCCGCCTCCCGGCGGTGCCCGGCGGTGAGTCGCCGGAGGCGGCGGTGGGCGGCGAGACGGAGGCCCGGCGCCGGCTCGACCGGTGGGTGCCGCACCTGGCCGACTACGGCGACCGGCACGACGACATGGCCGGTGACGCCACCTCCCGGCTCAGCCCCTACCTGCGGTTCGGCTGCCTGTCGCCGCTGACCGTGGCGAACCGGGCCGGTGACCGCGCCTCGCCGTTCGTCCGGCAGCTCTGCTGGCGGGACTTCTACTACCAGGTCACCGCCGCCTTCCCGGACATCGCCCGGACGGCCTACCGGCGGGGCGCCACCGAGCAGTGGCGGTACGACGACGACGCGATCGCGGACTGGACGGTGGGCCGCACCGGCGTGCCGATCGTGGACGCTGGGATGCGGCAGCTGCGGGCGGAGGGCTGGCTGCACAACCGAGCCCGCCTGATCACCGCCGGCTACCTGACCAAGTCGCTCGGCCTGGACTGGCGCACCGGGCTGGCGGTCTACTCCCGGTGGCTGCTCGACGGGGACGTGGCCAACAACTCGGGCAACTGGCAGTGGGTGGCCGGTACCGGCAACGACACCAGGCCGTACCGGGGGTTCAATCCGATCCGGCAGGCCGAACGGTACGACCCGGAGGGCGAATACGTGCGGCGGTGGGTGCCGGAGTTGGCGGCGGTGTCCGGCAAGGCGGTGCACCAGCCGTGGCGGCTGCCCGAGGCGCTCCGCCGGAGCCTGGACTACCCGCCGCCCTCGGTGGCGCGCACGGTGGATCCAGTCTGGTTGCGCTGAGGCGCTCCGCGTGGCCGGGTGGTCGGTGGACGCGTGGTGCGCGATGCTGACGGCATGGCGGAGCCGGAAGTCGTGGACGTGGTCGTACTCGGGCTCGGCGTCGGCGGTGAGGAGGTGGCCGGTCGACTCGCCGAGGCCGGTCTCACCGTGGTCGGCGTCGAGCGGAACCTGGTGGGCGGGGAGTGCCCGTACTGGGGCTGCATCCCGAGCAAGATGATGATCCGGGCGGCGAACGCGCTGGCCGAGGTCCGACGGGTCGAGGGGCTGGCCGGCACCGCCCAGGTCCGGCCGGACTGGGCGCCGGTGGCGCAGCGGATCCGCGCGGAGGCCACCGACGACTGGGACGACCGGGTCGCCGTGGAACGGTTCAGCGGCAAGGGCGGGCGGTTCGTCCGGGGCAGCGGCCGGCTCGACGGGTCGGGTCGGGTACGCGTCGGTGACCGGGTCTACCAGGCCCGGTACGGGATCGTGCTGGGCGCCGGCACCGCGCCGTCGGTGCCGCCGATCGACAGGTTGGCCGGTACGCCGTACTGGACGAACCGGGAGGCCGTCGAGGTCGCGGAGCTGCCCGAGTCGCTGCTGGTGCTCGGCGGCGGGGCGATCGGCCTGGAGCTGTCCCAGGTGTTCGCCCGTTTCGGCGTACGCGTCACCGTGGTCGAGGCGTACGACCGGGTGCTCGCGGTGGAGGAGTCGGAGGCGTCCGGGGTGGGCCCCGCACGCCGAGGCGGGGTCCACCCACGCCGCAAGAGCGCCACCCGGTAACGCCTCTCCACATCCCGGAAGAAGGTGTCGATCCCCCATGTCCAGACTCCGTACCCGGCTGACCGCCGTGCTCGTCGCGGTCGGCCTCGTCCTCACCGCGGCCCCCGCACCGCCGGCCATTCTTGAGGTTGGCGTCCGGTCGACTGAGGTCGATCGTTTCTGCGCATGCTCACCGAGCTCAGAAAACAGGTTCCCGGTGGACCGTCCGGGACGACCTGCCACCTCGCCGACGGTTCGTCCCAGACGACCGGTTTGCGACGGCATACGGCGGGAAGTCGGTACGGGTGCGAGCGTTGTTGACGAAGATCGAGCAAGCGTCCGGGCTGGACCGTTTCGGTGACCGGTTGCAGCGAGCGGTGCAGGGCACCCTGCGCGGGCAGCGGATCAGGGACCTGCTGCACGGCGTCTGGCTGGGCCATCCGCTGCACCCGGCGATGGTGCAGGTGCCGGTGGGATCCTGGATGAGTGCAGCGGTCCTGGACCTGATGCCCGGGCAGCGGCGGGCCGCCACCACGCTGACCGCCATCGGCACGGTGAGCGTGTTGCCGGCGGCTGTCGCCGGGCTCAACGACTGGGCGGCGCTCTCCCGTGACCAGCGTCGGGTCGGCCTGGTGCACGCCGTGTCGAACAGCGTCGCGCTGGTTCTCTACACCGGCTCGGTGGCCGCGCGGCTGTCCGGCCGCCACCAACTCGGCCGTACGCTCGGCTGGCTCGGGCTCGGTGCCGCCGGTGCCGGTGCGTACCTCGGCGGACATCTGGCGTACAAGCAGGGTGCCCAGGTGAACGTGAGCGTCTCCGACCTGCACCTGATCAGCGACGGCTGGCACTCGGTCGCCGAGATGGCCACGCTGCCGCAGCGGCAACTGGTGACCCGCAAGGTGGACGACGTCTCGGTGATCCTGTACCGGCACGGCGACGACGTCACGGTGATGCTGGAACGCTGCCCGCACCAGAGCGGCCCGCTCGGCGAGGGCGAGGTCACCGAGATCGACGGCCACGCCTGCGTGGTGTGCCCGTGGCACGGCAGCACCTTCCGCCTCAACGGCGGCGAGGTGGTGCACGGCCCGTCCTCCAACGATCAGCAGACCCTGCCGACCCGGCTGGTCGAGGGCCGGGTGGAGGCCCGGCTGCCGTGAGGCGCGGTGCCGACCGGCGACGGCCGGCCCGGCAAGGGGCGGTGGGTCCGGTCAGTCCTTGCGGTGGCGGCCCGCCGGAAGTTCCCGGGGCTGACCGCGCCGTACCGGCTGCCGGGGGACGGACACGGCGACCGGCCGGCACCGCAGGCCCAGCACCGCACCGATCTGCGCCCCGACGATGCTGGCCACGGCGAGTACCGCGGAGATGGCGAGCGGACGGTTCACCCGGTCGGGTTCACCGGCCCGCGCCGCACCCACCGTCACCACCGGCGGGTGGTCCTTTGGCGCCTCGTCGTGCGGTGCCGGCCGCCCCTGCGGGGTGGCGGCGGGAGGCGGCGGCGTGGGCGCGGCCGACTCCGGCTGCTCCACGTCCGGCTTCGACGGCGTCGGACGCGACTGCTCCGGCGTGGGTCCGGGGCGGGCCTGCTGACCGACCAGCCGGCCGGTGGCATGCGGCCGGGCACCCTGGTCGTTCGCGTCGGTCGGCAACGTGATCAGTTGACCGGGGCGGATCCGGTCCGGATCCCGCAAGTTGTTGAGCGCGGCCAGCTTCCGGTAGTCCTCGAAGTCGTCGAGATACCGGTCGGCCACCTTGCCGAGGTAATCGCCCTTTGCCACCTTGTAGACCGGCACATCGGACGTCGCGCGTTCCGCCCGCGCCACCACCGGCTCGAACGCCGTGGCCGGCCCGGACAGCGTCGTCGTTGCCGGCCGGGCGAGCGTCGCGGTGGCCGCCACCGGCGCGGAGTAGGTGGGGGCGGTGTATGCCGTGGTGGCGGCGGTGGCCGCTGGGCTGGCGGCAATGATCAACGCGACCGAGCCGACCAGGGCCGCCGCCGCCCGTTGCTGCCGACCCATCCCGGGCAGCCGGGGCGCCGGGCGGCGCAGCGACTGCGCGCCCAACTCCACGAGCACCGACAGGGCGAAGGTGGCCCAGCCGAACCAGCCGACGATCGCCAGCGCCCGCAGGAAGAGCTGCCCGTCGTCCCGGCTGGTCAGCGTGGTGCCGATCTCCGCGAGTGTGGGCACGTGGTCCGGCAGTGGATTGCCGGCGAACGCCAGCAACGCGATCGGACCGCCGACCAGCAGGCCGATCAGCACCACCAGTGCGCCGAATCCGGTCAGCACCCGACCGACCCGCCGTACGGCGGTGCCACCCGATGCGGCCATGGCTACCTTCCTTCCCTAGGGAGCCCCGGTCAGCGCCCGCGCGGTCGCCTCACCGGAGACGGTGACGGTGTTGGAGAAGCCGAAGAGGCCGAGCATCGCCCGGCGGTAGGTGACGGACACCCGTACCCGGATGACGGTCTCGCCGTCGACCACCGGGAAGGTCACGGTGTGGCTGGTGGCCCCGGCTGCGGCGAGGTAGTCCGCGACGGCCGCACCGGCCTCGGTCTGGTTGATCCGCTTCGGACCGCCCTCGATGGCGGTCGCCCGGTCGATGGCCTGGCCACCGGTCCGGGCCGCCTCGGCGGCCAGGTTCTCGGCGCGTTGCAGCGTGCGGAGCTGCCCGGCGCCGTCGAACGCCATGCCGATGATGCCGAGTACGCCGATCATCGCCACGGCGAGGAAGATGCTCACCCGCCCGGCGTCACCCCGCCCGGCCGTCATCCCCGGCTCCGGTAGCGGTCCAGCGGCGAGGTGAACGACACGGTGACCCGGTTGCCGTCCGGCATCCTCAGCGCGGAGATCTTGATGTCCTGGTAGGAGACCAGGCAGCTGATCTGCACGGTGACCGCTGCGTCCTGCCCGACGGAGCTGCGGAACGCCTCGTCGAGGGTGGTGGAGCGGCCGTCGACGGAGCCGCTGAACTCCACCTCCGGCAGGCGGGAACAGGAGACCTGCCGCCAGTCGAGCTGGCGGCGTGCCGCGTCCCGGGCCTCCGCGCGGGCGGTGTCGGCGTTCCGCGAGATCGAGGCCGCCCGCGCGGCGTCGTGCGCGGCGGCCTCCAGCGCCTCGCTCGCCACCGCGGTACGCCCGGCGACCCCGCCCAGCACCATCAACGCCACGAAGGCGGGTGCCAGCACGGCCACCTCGATCGACACCGAGCCCCGGCTCACGGCGGGGTGGTCCATCGTTCCGCGGTCCCGTGCGCGGTCTGCCGCACCGAGAAGCTGACCCCCGGCACGATCGACAGCGACCGACCGGTCACCGTGCAGGTCACGTCGGTTTCCGTGACGGCACAGTCCGGTCCGGGGTCGTCCCAGTCGACCAGCCAGTCACCGGCCTGGGCGAGGAAGCGCGCGGCGCGTTCCTCACCGGCACCCGCCGGGGCCTGGTAGAGCCGCTCGGCGTTCACCCCGCTCTGCGCCGCGTTCAACGCGGTCGAACGGGCCACGAACACGGCGGCGACCTGGATCGCGGCGAAGACCATCAGCAGGATCGCCGGCAGCGTCACCGCCAACTCGACCGGATTTCCGCCCCGCTCGCCGTCGCCGGGCAGCCGACGGTGCCGGACGGCCGCGACCATCCGGCACCCGTCGGCGAACAGGGCACGACGCATCGGTCAGGGCGCCGTCGGGTTGGTGTGCTTCGGGATGTTGCTCATCCAGTCGTTGGCCGCACCGAGGGCGGCGGCGGTCACCGCCATCGCCACGGCCACCAGGCCGAAGATGATCACTGCGGTCGGGACCGGGCTGTCGCCGCGATCGCCGCGCAGTTCGGACAGGCGGATCCGGAGTGCGACGTGCGCGCGGGTCAACCGCGTGCCCAGCGTGTCGTTGAGGTCGGTCAGCCGCGTTCCCAGCGCGACGTCCCGGTTCGGGTGGACGGACATCGGGGCTCCTTTGGTCGGGCGTGCTACAGGCGGGCGAGGAAGGGATAGATGGCGAAGCCGAGCAGGACGAAGACCAGCAGCGCGCCGGGAATGTCGAGCCGGCTGGTCACCCCCTCGGCCCGGGCCAGGTTGTCGGTGCGGATCTGGTCTCGCAGCGAGTCGGCGCGGCTGCGCAGGGTCTCGTGCACCTGGGCGCCCTCGCGGCCCGACGAGCGCATGATCGCACCGACGTCGCCCAGCTCCGGGATGCCGATCCGGTCGGAGAGGTCGCGGAGCTCGTCCCAGGGCGAGTGCATCTGCATCTGGGCCATCCGCAGCGCCTCGGAGATCCGGTCGAAGACCCAGCCCTCACAGATGGCGGCGGCCCGCTCCAACGACTGCACCGGACCGTGCGCGGCGGAGAGCTGCAACGCGACCAGGTCCAGATAGGTGCAGACCGCCTGCCGGAACTCGTCCCGGGCCGCCTCGGCGCGGGCGATCATCGACCGGTGCGCGACCAGCGCGCAGAGCAGCGCCAGACCGATGCTGCCCAGCACCGGCACGGTCAGCGGCAGCGAGACGCCCACGGCGAACAGCGTGAAGCCGAGCAGAGCCGGCGCGGCGAGCCCGATCAACGCCGACAGCAGCAGCGAGAGGGCGTACTGCTCGGGGGTGCGGTCGAGCAGCGCCAGTTGCCGGTGCGGCGGGCGCAGCCAGCGGGCCAGCCCGGTCAGCCAGTCCAGCCGGCGGTCGGCCGGGCTGAGTCGGGCCGCCCCCGGCGGCTGGTGCAGCCGGCGCAGCGCCGGACCGAGCGCCGGGGTCGCCGGCACCAGTTCGCGCACGATCAGGAAGACGCCCAATCCGACCACGGCACCGCCGAGCACGGCGATGGTGAGGTGCAGGTTCACGCCACCACCTCCCCGGGATCGGGGGCGGGCAGGAAGCGGGCCGGTCGGGGCGGCTGGCTCATCGAGCGCACCCAGGCCAGCAGGCCGACGAAGGACGCGCCGAGCACCGCCATCACCACCTGGCCGAACGGCGTGTCGTACGGCTGGACGTACTCCCGGTTGAGCAGGCCGTACGCGATGGTGGCCAGGGTCATCCCGGTCAGGAAGCGGACCGCGAACCGGGGCTGGGTGCGCTTGGCCTCGATCTCGCGCCGGGTGGCCACCTCGGCGGACGCCGCCGAGGCGATCGAGCCGAGCACGTCGCCGAGGCGTTCGCCCCGGTCGGTCAGGTGCAGGATGAGCGCCGCCACCACCTGGTCGCAGACCGGGTCACCGATCTCGTCGGCGAACGCCAGCAGGGCGGAGCGGGCCAGCCAGCCGGCCTGGAGCCGGGCGGCGAGCAGGCGTACCTCCTCCTGGATCTCCTCCGGGGCGGTGCCGACGGTGCCGATGATCGCCTGCTGGAGACCCTGCCCGGTGGAGGAGACGTCCTTGAGTCGGCGGGTCCACTCGCCGACCGCCTCGATCCGGGCGATCGCCCGCCGTTCCGCCCGACCGACCGAGAACAGCCACGGCGTGCCGGGCACCGCCACCGCGACCAGCAGGCCGACCACCGGCAGCCCGGTCAGCAGGAAGGCCAGCGCGCCCGCGACCACCGCGCCGATCAGCAACGCCTGGTGGGTCTGCTGCTCGCGCAGCGTGGTGCCGGAGCCGCGCCACAACCGGCCGAGCCCCGGACCCGCGCCCGGTGCCGGACCGGGCGGGCGGTTGGTGCCGACCAGCGCGACGACCGTGAGCACCAGCCCGGCCACGCAGGCCGCCCCGGAGACCACCGCGATCAGTTGGATGTTGTCGAGCACCGCTCACCGCCGCCCGAGTCGGGTCTGCTTGGGGCGTCGCCAGGCGCCCTGGCCGGCCTCGATCCACCGGCTCAGCAGCCGGGCGTCGTAACCCACCCGCAGCAGTTGGTCGCGGATCCGTTCGGGCAGGTGCCGGGGGACGGCACGGTCGTCCGGGCCGGGGCCGAACACCTGGGTGGTGGTGATCCGGCTGGCCTCGCCGACGCCGAGGACCTCCTCGACGTGCGAGACGAACCGGTGCTTGCGGCCACCGATCCCGGTCTCGTCCTCCACGTTGACATAGACGATGAGGTCGAGGGCGTTGCCGGCCATCCGGCGGGCCTGGTCGACGGTCATCTCCCGGCCGTGCGCCAGCGCCAACTCGATGATCCGTTCACTCACCCCGCCGGGGGTACGCGCGTGGATCGTGCACATCGAGCCCCGGCTGGTGGTCATCGCCTGGAGCATCGGCACGATCTCCCGGGACCGCACCTCGCCGACGATGATCCGCAGCACGCCCATCCGCAGCGAGACCGGGATCAGGTCGGCGATGCTCACCTCGCCGGCCGGGCGGCCGTCCGGCCCGCGTTCGCCGTGCCCCTCCCGGGCCTCGAAGCTCATCACCGCCCGGTGCCGCGCGCCGCGCCGGGCCGGCAACAACTCCCGGCTCTCCTCCAGCAGCACGTACGGCTCGTCCGGCGGGATCTCGCTCATCAGCGCCCGGATCACGGTGGTCTTACCGGCCCCGGCCAGCCCGGCGACCATGATGTTCAGTCCGGCGCGCATCGACGCGCGGAGGAAGTCACGCAGCAGCGGGTCGATCATCTCGTCCAGGTCGCCCCGCGCCCCGGCCAGGTCGTCCAGGGTCACGTCGAGCGTGTTGTGCTTGCGGATCACCGCGTACGGGCGGTGGCTGACCAGGAACACCGCGGCCAACCGGCTGCCGTCGGGCAGTTGCAGGTCCAGGGTGGGCTTCGAGGTGGACAGCGACCGCTCGGTGGCACCGGCCCGGCGGGCGGCCGCCTGGAGGATCTCCACCAGCTCGTCGTCGCTGTCCGCGATCGGGTCCGTCCAGTCCACGCCGCCGCCGTGCCGGGTGACGCGTACCTGGTCGCAGCCGAGGATGTGCACCTCTTCGATGCTGTCGTCGACGAGCAGCGTCTGGAGTCGGCCGAGACCGGCCAGCTCGGCGGTGACCTGGTCGAGCAGCAGCCGCTCCTCGCCTGCGGCCATCGGCGTGCCGGCCCGACGCACCGAGTCGGCGTACTCGGCGACCAGTTCGACCGCGACCCGGGCCCGCTCGGTGTCCTCCTCGTCGACGCTGAACTCCCGGCCGCGCTGCCAGCGGGTGAGCCGCTCGCTCAACTCCCGACGCAGCTCGCGGACGACCTGGAAGTCCACCCGGGGCCGGGGCGGCGGCTCGGGAGCCACCGGCGCGACGGGCACCGGCATCGGGGGATGGGGCCGCCCGTTGACCGGTGGCAGCGGCGGCGCGGTCGAGGTCGCGCCGGGTGGCAACCGGCGGGGGTCCGAGGAGACCGGCTCAAACCGCATCCGGCACCCCCTGGGACACCGGCCACGCCAACCGGGCCCGCCGCCGTTCCAGCAGCGCGCCGACCGGTACCTCCAGGCCACGGGCCGCGCGCAGGAGCGGCCGCGACGCCCGGACGGTGCCGCCCAGGCTGAGCACCTCGGCGGTACGCGGATCGTGCGGCAGCCGGGCGATCACCGGCGTGTGCAACGCCTTGCTGATGTCGGTCTTGCCGTGGCCGCCGCCGACCAGCAGCAGCCGGAGCGTGCCGGGCTGCACCCGGTGCTCGGCGAAGTCCCGCTCGATCGTCTGGAGCATGGCGCGGGCGCCGGACAGATCGGGCAGGTGCGCCCGGCTCACCACCAGCACCACCGACGCGGCGCGCAGCAACGGCCACGGGGTGCCGACCACGTGCAGCCGCCCACAGTCGACGATCACGTCGTACGGTGGGTCGCCGTGCTCCAGCCCGCCGAAGTAGTCGGCGAACCGCTGCCAGAGCGGGATGACGCTGCCCGCCTGGGCCGGGTCCACGACGCCGGGCAGCAGCAGCCGCTCACGCCGGGGCGCGTCCAGGTCGACCAGTTGCGACCAGAACGTCGACTCCAGGCTGCCGTCGCGCAGCTCCCCGACGGCAAGCTCGCCGATGCCCCGTGGGCCGTCCAGCGCGCCGCCGAGGTAACCGGCGAGCACCGAGCCGCCGGCCGGGTCGCATTCGGCGAGGACCAGCCGTCGATGCCAGCTCAACGCGCAGGCCAAGGCCGTGGTGGTCACCCCCGGCGAGCCCTTGGCCGAGACCAGCGCGATGATCGCCATACTCAGGCCGCCTTGGTCAGCACGACCGCGATCCGGTCCTGGGCGGCCAGCGCCACCACCGCCGGTACGTCCCGTACGGCCAGGGCCAGGTAGACCACGACCTCGTCCCGGCCCTCGGTGCTGACCGCGTCGGTGACGGTGGCGGTGAACCGGGTGGCGCTCGACGAGCCACCGCCGCTGCTGTTGCCGTCTCTGTTGGGGGTGCTCACCAGCAGGACCTGATCGCCGGGGCGGAGTTTCGGCGCGGGGACCTGTGCCGTGCGCAGCCCGAGGGCGAGCTGCTGCTGCCCGGGGCCGAGCAGCGGATCGTCGGTGAGCTGTGCCATGGTCAGCAACGTCCCCGGGGCGAGCGAGACGGCCGCCCGCATCCCGATCACCTCGGTGAGCCGGCCGGACGGCACCGGGTCGAGCCCCTGCCCGCCGGCCACCTGTACGGCCACCAGGTCGTCCGCGCCGATCACGCTGCCCACCTCGACGGTCTGCGCCACCGCCAGGTAGCTGCCGGTGGCACGGACCGAGGTGATCGCGAACGCCGAGCCCAGCCCGCCGAGGGCGATCAGCAGGACGGCCAGGCCGAGCAGGCCGGGGCGTACCCGACGCTGCCGGACCACCCGGGGCGGGGCGACCGGCGCGTCCACCGAAGGGTTGCCGTTGCGGGTCGCCACGCTCATCGGGTCACCACCTGAAGCTCGTTGATCTGGATCTCGACCACACCGGTGGTGCGGGTGACGTTGGGGATGGTGCCGCGCCGGTTGCCGCCCTCCCACGTCACGTTCCAGTGCGTCGTCGCCTGCACCCGATACGTGTCGGCCTTCGGGTAGCCGCTGTCATAGCCGCAGTCCGGGGACTCCTCGCCGCTCCGGTCGTACGGGGTGCCCGGACCGTCGCAGATGACCTCGGTGCCGTTGCCCATGTCCCAGACGACCTTGTCGACCTCGGCGTGGATGCTGACCGTCAGGCCGCGATCCGAGGCGGAGGCGGTCAGCGGGCCGAACTGGTTGGGGCCGCGCTGGGCCCACATCCAGACCGGCAGGCCGACCAGGCCCGGGCCGACGGACTTGCGGGGGGCGACCCTGGCCCGGGGAGCGACGAGGCTGATCGAGGCGAACGCCCGGCGAGCCAACTCCTCCGGGTCCGGCGGGGCCCCGAAGCCGGGTGGCGCCTCGGGCAGCTGGACGATCTCCACGGCGCCGAGATCGCCACCGTTGCAGGCGCGTGTGTACCACCGGTGGCCCTCATCGGCCTCCGGATGCGGCTCGCGGAACTTGTAGTAGCAGCCGTCGTTGCTGTTGAACCAGCCCAGTTGGTCCGTGTAGCAGGGGATGGTGCGTCCGTTCCACTGGCAGACCCCACCGCCACCGCCACCGCCACCGCCGCCGTTGTCACCGCCGCCGTTGTCACCGCCGCCGTTGTCACCGCCGCCGTTGTTGCCGCCGTTTCCGGGGGTGCCGGGGTCGTCGTCCCAGACGTTGCAGTTCGGCTGGGCGGGCGGGCATTCGGCACCGGGGTCGGCGTGGGCCGGCACCGCCGGTCCGGTGGTCAGCAGCAGGGCCAGGGCGCTGCCGAGCAGCGCGCGGCGGACCAGCCGGCGACCGGGACGTGGGTGCCCGCTGTCGTCCCGGGAGCGGCGGGCCCGGATGGCTCGGGTCGCGTCCCCGGTCAGCATGGCTGGTCCCGGTGGGCGGCACCGGTGCTGATCAGCCAGCGACCGTCGGGGTAGCGCTCGGCGGTGGCGGTGGCCAGGTGACGGGAGCCCCGGGTGCCGGGCACCGTCTTCTTTCCGGCGGAGCGGTAGACCAACCGGTAGCCGGTCGCGTCGAGGCAGTCCTGGATCTCCACCGTGGGCGGTTTGGAATCTAGGTTGACCGAGGTCACCGTGGGATCGGAGCGGATCGTGCCGGCGCTGACGGCACCGTTGTCGCGGGCCTTGACCAGACTCAATCGGACCCGGGTCAGCAGCGGGTCACCGAGGAAGCGGGTCAGCTCCGGATGTTGCGGGTCGCTCTGGCGGCTCGCCGTACGTGAGGCGGCGAGATAGCCGGCGTAGGCGGTCAGCGCCGCCTTCTCGGCGGCCTTCTCCTCGGCGATCCGCTGCGTGTTGGTCGGTGTCCTGTGTCGCTCGGCCCCGGTCGTGGTGGGCGCCTCCTGAGCGCCGCCGCAGGCGGTGGTCGTGCCGACCGCCGCCACCGCGACCAGACCGGCCGTCCAGCGGCTGAGCTGCCGTGCTCGCACCTTAGTGCCCTCCTCGGTGCTGATCCGGCGACCGCCGTCGCCGGCGTTGCCCAGGCGTGCGGTAGTGCGACCGGAGGGGCGCCCCCGGTCTTGCCGAATCGCAGCCACATTTACCTGTCTGAATCTGCACACATGCACTGCCTGGCTGGTCGTGGCCCGTGGACATGGGTTGCGCCACGTCCAAGGGGCGAGCATAAGCTGACGCCGGCCGATGCGACAGAGGCAATTCAACCGAACACGCTGAGTCATGAATGGTGGTGGTGCCGGGTGGTTGCCGGTAGGTTGCGAATGTCGGTGACGGCGGCCGGAGCGTCGGGTGGGCACGGGCGGTCGGCCGCGCCGGTACGTCGTTCGTCGAGTGGTCAATCAGCCGTTCGTCATGTGATGGGAAATGGCATGTGGCCCGATCTGTCCCCAGGCATATCGGGCTCGAATAGGCGGCAATTGCATTACATGGGAATTGCGCGGATCGGTCCGGCGCGTTTCGGGCGACACTCCGCGAGAGCCGGAGGAACCCCGGCTCGACGTTCGTTCCACCACCCGGACCGAGCGGACACACTACGTTCCGTGGTGGGCCCAACCGTGAAGTCTGCCGCATGAGCCGGCGCGACCTCCGACCGTCGGTCCACGACCGGGCCCCGGCCGACCGCCGGCCACCGCCGGCCACCCCCACCCGCCGGCCGGGCCGGCGCATGCTGGCCCTGCTGGCGATCACCCCGTTGATGCGGTACGCGGTCGCGCGGTACGCCGCGCCCGCCGAAGTCGGCAGCCGCTCCGGCTGCGACGCCTGCGGCAGCCCGATCAGCCTGGACCGGCCGTGGCCGGCGCTGGGCCCGATCGCCCGCTGCCACGGATGCGGTACGCGGGTCGGTGCGCCATCGGGCACCGTCGAACTGGCCGCCGTGGCCGCCCTCGCCGCGCTGCTGCTGACCCGGCCGCCCGCCGCCGAACTCGCCGCCGCCGCGTGGTGGCTGGCCTTCGCCATTCCCCTGGTCTTCGTCGACCTCGCGGTGCATCGGCTGCCCGACCGCCTCACCTGGCCGGCCGCCGCCGGCACCTGGCTGCTGCTCGGCGTCGCCGCGCTGACCGGTGCCGGGGCGGCACCCTGGTGGCGGGCCACCGCCGCCGGGCTCGGGTTGGCCCTCTTCTTCGCGGTCACCACGCTGCTGCTCGGTGCGCGCGGATTCGGCATCGGTGACGCCAAGCTCGCGGTCAGCGCGGGCGCGCTGCTCGGGTGGTACGGCTGGAGCCTGCTCGTGGTGGGACTGCTGCTCGCGCTGGTCCTCTCCGGTCTGGTGGCGCTGGCCCTGCTGATCAGCGGCCGGGCCCGCTGGTCGAGCCACCTGCCGTTCGGGCCGTACCTGGTGCTCGGCACCCTGGGGGCGCTGCTGCTGGTGTGGTGAGCGGGTCGGCGGGGAATTAAAAGAACACAGGATGGGCTATGCCCTCCCAACCGTACTCTTACTGAATATCACACTGACCTGCGAAAACGCAACCGAGAGGCACGACGAGCACCAGCCACTATGGACCCTGGGTGCTCCCCGGGTGCTCGTCTGACCGACATAACCCCTGTCCAGCGCGTGATCGTACGTCCGAGACGACCCCGGCGAGTCCAGATCGGGCTCGCGGTCGCGGTCGTAGGCCCGACCCGCTTCGGCCGCCGCCTGCTTCGGTTATTCGTAGGCCGGCCCGTGTTGCTCGGGCCGGCGCGCGGTGACCGTCGTCCCGGCCGGACTCGGTGTTGTCGTCTGTCCACGTCTGGTGCGTTCTGGGCATTGTCGGACATAACATAATTTTTCTCCGGCAGGGGACACGCGATCGTGGGGCTCTGACCAGAAAAGCTGGTCAAGGAGGTGATCATGAACGGTGACGGAGCTACTGGCGTATACCAAGACATGCTCGGCCACACCAGCTACGCCTTCACCGCCGACACCTACACCACCGTCCTCCCCGAACGAGCCAGACAAGCCGCCGAAACCACCGCCCAAATCATCCTTAACGCCCAACACAAACTCGCCAAAACCAAACCCCAACAGATATAGGCAGCGCTTCGGTTGACGTCCAGACATTCTGACCGATCCCGGCGAGGTAAGGGGTGCTGCGCGGCGATGCGCGAGAGGGCCAGCAACCGCCGTCGTCCCCGGCCTCACCCAACCCTGAAACTCATGCCCGGTCGTGGGCCGCCTGATCTCCGCGCTGCCCACTTACCAGCGGCTCGGCGCGCTGAGTCTGCTGGCTCGATGGGTCGACGAATGCGACTTGATCGAGGCCACACCTCAAGAAGGCAGCGGATAGGCCAGCGCCTGCCTGGAGACCGTCCAAATCGGCACGCGGATGCTCGGTGAGGGCCGGTACGGTACCCGGCATGCCTCACCCGCTGCTGGCCCTGGCCGATGAGTTCGTCGACCTGCCGGATCTGATCTGCCCGACGTGCCGGATCGGGCGTCTGACCGTACCGAAGCCGTGGGTGACCGGCGGTGACGCAGCGACGACCGAGGCGCGGCGCCAGCGACCTGATGACTTCGAGCCTGACTGGATCACCGGCGTCTTCACCGGGATCTTGGAGTGCCCACGCGACACCTGCCAAGAGCGGATCGCCGTCACTGGTGGCTGGCGCCTCGCGATCTCTCCGGACGCGGCGGGCCCATACCTTGACGTGGTGCGGTTGACCTACGCGCGGCCGGCGCTGATCCTGGTTGACTGCCCGCCGGGCACGCCCGACCGGGTGACTGCGGCGTGCCGCGCCGCTGCGGAGATCGTATGGGTTGATCCGTCCGGTGCCGCGAACAGGCTCCGGGTCGCCGTCGAGGAACTGCTGACCGCACAGGGCGTTCCACGGACTGCCAGTCCGCGCAGCCCCGGCGGGAGACGTCGGCGGATCAAGACCCATGAACGGATCGAGCTTCTCGCCAAACGAAAGCCGAAGAAGGCCCACGACGCCGTCCACGTGCTGATGGCGGTCAAGTTCATCGGAAATGCCGGCAGTCACGATTCCTCACTGACCATCAAACAGGTTCTGGAGTGCGCGGAGATGCTCGGCCTCGCGCTGACGCTGCTTTACGACCCCACACAGGCAACATTGATGCGCCGGGTACGAGCGGTCACCCGCAAGCACGGCTGGCTGCCCTCGACATCGAGATCACCCACTGCGGCCGGGTAACCCTCGACATCGTCATGACTCTCGGTATCACCGTCGGTCACGGCGGCGGCGGCGGAATGTCATGGCGGGCTCTTGGGCAGCAGGGTGTAGGAACCGACTGCTTACCAGGAGCCCGTCTTCTATCGACGGCCGCCACGCCGACCACTGGCACCCGTACCAGACGACCAGCCACATAGATCAGAAACAGGCTCTATATCCTGAACTTGCTCCTTGTGGACCGAGGTGCCCCGGCTCGAGTACTCACCAGTACTGATCTGAATGATCTTGCCATCGTTCGGCATGGGGAGCAGTGCATAGCCGTCCAGAGTTGGTACGGCACTTGTGGTCAGCGGGTGCGTGGCAGCGGGGACATGAGCAGTCTGACCATGTCCAGATCAGGAGTGCCGTGGTGGAGTCGGCCTGCTTGCTGTGATGGGTGAGGTGACGGGTCAGGGCGGCGCGCTGCTCATCGAGGTCGTAGGACGATTCGCTGTACTCGAGCCAGGTCGAGGGTTCGCGAGGATCGGCGGTCTGGCCAGGATGGTTTGGGCAGTATGTGCACACGGCGTAGTAGAGGCGGCCGGCCGAGCGCTGGATGTGTGGCTCGGCTACGCCCGTCTCCGGATTGGGGCCGTCGCAGTCGACGATGGGGTAGGTGGGTAGGGCTTCCGGCACTTGCCGGGTAGCCGGACCGGCGACCGCGTCAGCGATGCGCTCCACTGCCTCCGCGATACGTCGAAGGTTGTCGTCCCCACGGCCGGGATCGTCGCACCTAGGAAAGGCCGAGTAGGGATGCGCCTGCCGGGGGTAGCTCACCGGATTCAGCGTAGCCAAAGGGGCTGCGAGTCCGCGCCAACGGCGCGACAGCAGGGCGCCCGCAATTGTTGCCACCGGACGCGGTCTGCGGCGAGGTCTGGCAGCTACTTTGGTGTCTGTTAGCGCTCCGTTGATGTGTCGGGGGTCGGAGATCCGTGGGTGCTCGGACGTCGGGGAACTGACACGAACTCCTTGGACTGGAAGCCTGTCGAAGCCGTTTGGCGGTGTTAGGCGAGCACCGGTTCCGCCCGTTGTGCGAAAACTCCCGGCGATGGTGGTGGCGCTGAGCGCCGAGAGCGCACGATCGGACGACTTGGTCAGATGCCGGCGCAGACGGCAGCCAGCCTGCGTGATCAGTGCGACGCCCGAACCGGATCGCCGTGGTCGATGCACCGGAGATCCGGTATGGCGCTGCCGCATTCGGCAGGTCGTGTCGGTCCCATGTGGTTGTCTGTCGAGCTATGGCCACCGTCAACTGGGAACGTGAGCCCGGAGAGAAGATCGAAGAGTTTGTGGCAGCACTACTGCTACTTCGACACGAGCATGCCAATCACATAACTCCGGCCCGAGGCGACCGCGGGGTGGACATCCAGGTCTGGAACCCGGACGGGTACGACTTCTACCAGGTCAAGCGCTACCCGCGGCCGCTGACTGCCCGACAGGCAACCAAGATCCAGGAGTCGTGGGAAACATTCGTTCGGGAGACCGTGCCGTTGCTTCCAGTGAGGTCGTGGACGCTGGTGACGCCTTGGAACCCGAGCAACCCACGGCTCGACTGGCTCCGGGAGTTGACGGCCGGCCAGGGATTCCCGACCCATTGGATGGGCGGCCGGACGCTCGACGCCATGGCCGCCGACAGGCCCTCCCTGGTCGACTACTTCTTTGGCGACGGTGGCGAGCGTCTACAGCGCCTCATGGCCAGTGCTCTGCAGGGTGGCCGAGACATCGCCCCGGGCGTCGTCGGCGAGGATCTCCTCGACGCGATACTCGCCCGGCACCGTGGCCTCGCCGACGCCCTCAACGACGTTGACCCGTTCTACCGATATGAACTGGACATCCGGACGGGCGGGCTGGGTGACCTGCCCTGGGACATCGACATACGGCCGGGATCGCCGGTGGCAATGGTCCAGTACCGACAACTGGACGCTGAGCGCTACCAGGTGATGCGCATCCTGCCGCGACACCCTGGCGTGATGCACCTGCGGCCCATCACCGGGACATTACGGTTGGAGGTCAACACCGGCTCACCAGAGCACCTGGCACTGGAGGAGTTCAGCCGCTTCGGTGCGCCATTTCAGGATATTCCGGGGACCGTCATCGAAATGTCAGGTCCTTCCGGCCTCGCACGACGGACAGGTGCCGGACTGTTCACATTCCTGGCAGCACCGAACTCCGGAAATGGTATTCCCGACCTCGACGTCCGTCTCGTCAGCACTGACGGACGAGTTCTACACACGCTCGAACTCGTCGAGGTGGAAGCGGCCAGGGGTGCCGACGGTGGGCCGGGAACGTGGATCTGCGGCCGGGACCGCAGCGGCGCCCTCCAGTTCCGCTTCTTCTTACACGGACCCGACGGGCATGAGATTCGCATCCTGACTGGGCCGTTAACAGGCAAAACTCCGGCCGAAGCGCTACCGGCGGTGCGGATGGCAGCGGAACTCGTCGACGGAAACGAACTCCTCCTCGCGGTCCGAGGAGGCAGGCCGATCACATGTGGCTGGGCAGTTTCGGACTCCGCCGTCCGGGCCAACGCTCGATGGCACGTGAGCCTTCTCGAAGCGCTGGCGGCCATTCAACGCTTCACCTGGGAGCGGGTGACGATCCCCGATGTGGACGCGCTGTCCGATGGGCACATCGAGGAAATCCTGCGCACGGGCAGACTCCTGCAAGGCGAGCGGATCGAGACCACCTGGACCCAGGTGACGTTGACCGTGGCCAGCCGCGAACGCCTTCCCACACCTGGCGTCGAGGCCGCCCTCATCGCCGAGACGCCCATCATCGCCCGCGTCGGCGACCGTGAGATCCCACTCGACGCCAAACGCCGTGTCATCTATCGCACCGCACGGATAGCTGACCCGGCGGAGGTCACTTCAGCTCAAGCCGGGGACACCATCAGGCTACTGCCAGGCTCCACCGACCACGCGCTGATACTCGCCATACCGACCGAGCACGAGCAATAGAGCGGGACCCGGAATCCCGATGTCTAGTAGCGGCACGTGCCGACGGTCCGAGCGGGGCGGTATCCCACAGATCGGTAGAAGCGACAAAAGGTTGAGTCGGAGAAAAACGTGAGAGCCATGCCGCCATGTGCCTGTGTCGTACCGCATCCGAACGCCGCTCCTATGGCGGATCGACACTGGATGTCGAGGTAGGGCATGACTTACGTGCTTGCCGTCGCGCTACTCCTCGGCATCATCGTCATAGCGGTCGGCTGGATGGTTGCCGCCTCTGCATTCGCTGGAAGCCTCCTGTGGATCGCACAGCGGGACGTGGCATCGTCCCACTCGTTCGCCTGGGTTCGCCGCTACGGACTGCTCAAAGGAGCATGGATACTGATACGCGTGATGCGCCGACGGCGAACCATCGCCCGTCGCCTGCTCACGCCCAGTGCGCGCCGCCGACTAATCACGGTCCTGGCGCTACCCAGCGCGGGGTTCATCGCCCCCACAGGCCTCCTCTACATCGTCAGCCTTCTCCTGCACAAACCGGCAATGGAGGGCGAATTCGCCGACGAACTGAACAAGGTTATTCTGCTCACCGGATCTCCCGCCTCCGCAATAGCTGTCGTCCTCTTTGTCCGAGGACTATGCTTCATTGCTGAACCCGACAAGCAGCGTCGCGGGCTGCCGCAGCTCCATATTCCCCAAGGGCTCAGTCGTCAGGGGCGTGATCGCCTCGCTCTCAACGTGTTCTGGTACGAAACGTCGCCCATCGTCGGCGCAGTTGCCGCCGTATACTCGGTCACCCTCCTGGTTTCATTTGTGTCGACACTGGAGCCGGCCTCCACTGACTCGACCTACTTCAGTGAGTCAGCACCGCCACTGGTCGTCATACTCTTCCTCGCCCTGACACTTGTTCCCGTCATAGCCCCAGCACAGTTCGCCGCTGCCGTTCTGCGGCGTCGCCTCGCCGCATGGCGCCTGCCTGTCGAGATTTGCGAACTACTTACTCCCGCCCAAGTCGACGAGTCGGCAAAACCCCTCGAAGTGCCGGAGGCAATTCCCGGAACGACGGAGCCTCGTCGAGCGCGTCTCATACGCGTCGCCGAGTTGCTAGTCGAAGCCGCTGCCCGGGTGGACGCCCGGCAGCCGCGTGGATTCACGCCGCATCCCACCGCAACGCTGCTTCGTGCCGTCAGCGGTTCGGTTCGCCAGCACCTGCAAGGTCCCGCCTCGTACGAGAGGACGCTCCCACCCCAGACGCAGGAGACCTTACGGATCGTGCTGAGGCTCCTTGCGGAGCCGCCGACCGCACCAACCATCACCGAGCTCGCCCGGCGAACCCGCGCATTCGACGAAGAGGGCCGGCCTGCCGTCGAATCCTTCGCCAAACCACCCGGTCGCCTATCAGCGGCGGTGGCAAGGCTGACCACCAGCGTGCAGCGGACCGCTACCGCTCTAGCCGCAGTGGCTGGTATCGCCGCTACCCTCCTTGCTGTCTCACTTGCCATAGTGGGAAAGCTCGACTCTGGAGCACTCCTTGGTCATCTGAAATAGGGTGCCGGAAACCTAATCCTGCGGAACGTCGTGCCTGGTTGAGAAAGGCCCTTGTATCAGTATGCGTCATGCCTCTGTACCGATGCGGTGATGGCCCGCGACGTGCCAGCTGTGCGCACGGCTTTGCACAGCCGAGGCATTGCCGTGTGTCGGGTCGCCCCCGTGCCCGGGGGATGGGGTGGGCTGAACTTCCGCGCCGACACCTCTGCTGGCCCGCTGATCGTCAAGGTCCGCCGGGATGTGCGCCCGTTGTTGGTGGCCAAGACCGCCGCCGGCATCCTGAGCCTGCGTGGCGTGCCGCACCCGATGGTCGTGCTGCCGCCGACCCCCGTCGCCGAGGGCTGGATGATGGCGCACCGATGGGTCGAAGGTACTGCACTCGACGCGGCTGGCCTCGGCGACTGGGACGAAGCCGATGCGTCGCGCCTCGGAGCCGATCTCGGCGTCTGGCTACGCCGCCTGCACAGGATCGAGCACCGTGGTGGCGGCTGGTCCCGGGCCGCACAGCGCCGCTTTGCGGACAAACTGCATCGCTGCCTGGAGCTAGGCATCATCGACGCTGATCTGGCAGACGCGGTACGGCGGCGGTGGGCGGCGGACGCTGCGGCACTGGATGCGGTGACGCCCACGCTCATCCACCGCGATCTGCAGCCCGGCAACATCGTGGTGCGCTCCAGGCACCTGGCCGCAGTGATCGATTTCGAACAGGCGCGCATCGCCGATCCGCTCTACGACCTGGTCAAGCTCTCCGAGTGGATCTTTCCGCTGCATCCCGCTGTGGCGCCAGCGCTCGACGAAGCGTACGGGCTCGACCGAACGCACGCTGGAGTCCGCTCCCGACTGAGGGTTGTGTCGATGTTGGAGCACCTGTCTGCTCTGGTGTACTTCGCCAAGCGCAACGACGTGGCAATGGTCAACGGCCAGCGCAACCTGCTCTCCCGGGTAGCCGAAGGGGCCACGACATGACTGGCGCAGCCGCTGCTGCGCTGGTGGTGCTCATAGCTGTGTCGGTGCCCCGAATCGTGCACACCGCCCTCGCCGGGACTGTACAGCCATAGATGGGCTGATCGACTGATCAAAGGGGAGGCGCCGGTAGACGGCCGAGATCGCCTCGGGGCGTGAGCCGGCCGTCAGGCCCGGCTCCAAGATCCTATTGCGCTTCAGGTGATGGCGGTCAGTCTGGCTCGGCAGGCCTTGCTTGGGGTGGCTACTCTTCGCATGTGCAGTGTTACTGGTGGGTGGGGGGAGTGTTGTGGACGAGGCCGTAGCTGCCGCCGAGCAACGAGTCATGGTGCCTCTCAACGTAGATGGCCACCTCGTATATCTGGCTGGCAGCGAGATGTCTCCGGGGATGACCAGTGATGAGACGGAGGTTGCTGCCCGTCCTGCCGATTTCGACGAGGCACTTGCGGCGCTCGCGGCCTTCGCTACCAAGGTGGGTGATCACCTGAAGTTGGCCGGGGTCAACCGCATGGCCGTCGAGTTCTCCTGCGAGTTCGGTGTGGAGTCGGGGACGTTCGTGGCCATCGTCGGTAAGGCGTCGTCCACGGCGGGTGTCAAGGTGAGCCTCGAGTGGGACCGCACGCAGCTCTAGTGACATCAGCGAGCGCCGGCTGGGAGGAGCTTCTTCAAGCAGCCACCGTGGCCATCGAGGTGCCCTCACCGTCCGGAAACGCACCGCCTGCCCGCGGTACTGGATTCCTGATCGCTCCGGGTGTCGTCGCCACCTGCGCGCACGTGCTCTCAGCGAAGGGGGCTGCCCTACCGGAGGTAGTCAAAGGGCGTGCTGTGGCCGTCGGCGCTCAACTGATGTTGAAGGCGGACCCGCAGAGGTGCTTCCGTGTGTCCGAGGGGCTGGACCTGGCACTGTTGGAGCTCAGCCACAGTTCCGTGGACGTAGACATCTCGCCGGTGTTGCCCTCTCCGGTCGTGGCTGTCGGCGATGCCCTTTGGACTTATGGACATCCAGATGGGATGTTCCGCGCGGGTCAACCTGCAAGCCTCGTTTACGAGGGAGCGTCCCGCCTTGGCGAGATGGATGCGCTGCGGATGCTGCGAGCTCAGGGAACCCCTCTGACGAAGGGCTTCAGCGGAAGCCCGGTGGTGAATCGACGCACCGGTGCCGTGTGCGGCATGGTGTGCACCTCGAACACGACCGGTGGTGCTCATATGCTTCCGATCGCCGAGATCATCACCCGCTGCGAGCCCGCGAGGCTTGCGCTGGCCACGGCGCAGGTGGAACACCGCCAGTGGCTTGGCGTGCTCAATGACGAGCAAGTCACCGCAGGGCAGTGGCGCTTCCCTGGACCTCAACTGCGCGCCTATCTGACCCTCGCCGCGCGTACCGCCGCGACTCATCCGTACCAGATGTCACCGATGCTACCCATGCCACCGTTGTCCGCCGTTTATGTCCGGCAGGCTGCCCGGCGAGAGGCGGATTCCTACGCTGTCGCCGCTGCGGCGCCACCTCAATCCGCAGAGATCATCTTCGACGGTGACCACGATGCTGTGCTGGTAGCCGGTGCGGGAGCAGGCAAGTCCAGCCTCTTCCAGAACACCGTCGGTGACATTGCCCGGCGCCAGCGAGACGGCGAGATCACGGACGTGCCTGTCCGGGTACAGGCCACTGACGTGCTCTCTACTGCCAGCCTCGGTGAGGCCATCGCCCGAAGCGTCCG
Source organism: Micromonospora craniellae (assembly GCF_014764405.1). NCBI lineage: Bacteria > Bacillati > Actinomycetota > Actinomycetes > Micromonosporales > Micromonosporaceae > Micromonospora > Micromonospora craniellae. The sequence continues at coordinate 3,339,103 of NZ_CP061725.1, forward strand.
CAGCGACTACAGCCCGCTCCACGGCAAGGGGGCATGGCCGCCAGAGTTCTTCGCCGAGCGGCCCATCCTTAACGGCAGGTGGCTTGTGCTGGTCGACGGCCTCGACGAGATCATGGATCCGCGCAAGCGACAACAGGTTCTCGCTGCTCTACGCGCGCGTCACGGCGACCCCGATTGCCCTCACCGCTTCATCATCGCGACTCGTCCCGGAACCACGTTCAACGGCGGGTTCGAGGGTTCATGGGTGCTCCTGCAGTACGAGCTGCTGCCCTTTGATGAGGAGCAGCGGCGTCAGTTCGCGCAGACCTGGTTCATACGGGCGGAGATCACTCACCCCGCCGAGGCGGCCGCTAGGTTCCTCAAGGAACTTCGTCGGCTGAGCCTTGAGGAGTTGGCGCGTAACCCGCTGATGGCCACCATGCTGTGCCAGCTGTTCGTCGCGAATCCCGAACGCCGGCTGCCGCCTGGCCGCTCCCGAATCTTCCGCGACTTCGTTCACCTCCTGCGCGACCGGCACTACAGTGACGCTGACGGCGGCGTGCGTTACCAGTTGCGTCGCGCGCTTCAGCGATACGGCGCGGATGCCGAACAGGCCGGAGAACGCCTGATCGCCATCGGTGACACGCTGATCGGGCGGCTGGCCGCCGATCGCCTCGACGGTGATGCCACTTCAGCGGTCGACAAGCTCGAGCACTGGACAGCAACGCTACGAGGCAGCTCGGTGCCGGAGGCCGTGTGGCGTGAGCTACTTGCGGACTACCTGCGCGGAAGCGGCGTGGTGGTGGCCCGCGCAGACGATTACGTGTTCTTGCACCAAACGATCCAGGAGTACCTGGCCGCGCAGTATGTTCCCAGCGACCCGGACCGCGCCGACGCTGCCTTCTGGGACCTGTTCGGGAGAACGGCCAGCGGTAGAGCGGTCGCGCCACCGGCATGGCGGCAGTCTTACGCCCGGTTCCTCGTGGCTGCCTGGACTCAGCCCGACCAGATGGCATCTGCCCTTCGATCGATGGCTGCCACCGGCGGACTACCGGGGGCCCTCTTCGTCACGGCCGTCATCGAGGACGGCGCCGAGCCGGATGACACGACAGCCGAAAACGCGGTCAGGACGTTGTCCGCGTTCGCCCGTGACTCGCGTGCGACCGATGACGACCGCTATCTCGCCCTGACCACGTGTCTGCGGCTGGACCGTGCGAAGGGGCTGCACTTGGCGACGGTCATCGCCACAGATCGTCGACAGAGCAGCGCCTTTAGGGCCACCACACTGCGGGCCATGGCCGCCTTGACCACCACCTCCGCCGATGTCAGCTCAACCGCAGGCGACCAGTGGATCATGAATCAGTTGGCGTGCCTCGACGGCATCGACGCCATACTGATCCTGACCTCCGTGGCTAAAGACCAGGGATTCGAGGCGACGCAACGAATCTGGGCCGCAGAAGCTCTCACACAGATCAACCAGAGCCTGGGCCGGCGCCACCTCGTCGATCTCGCCAGAGACGAGAAAATCAACTCGGCTCAGCGCCGCGCCGCAGCCACGGCACTGCACGCCGCCAAAGACCCGCGAGGCGCGTCCCTGCTACACAAACTGGCACGCGATGAGTCCGCACTGGCTGCCGAGCGCCAACTCGCGGCGCGGACTCTCACGCAGACCCCGCAAACCCGGTCTCCACTACGGCGGATAGCCCACCGTCTCAGGCTACCGAAGATCATCGACACCTCGCCGGCGGTGAGTGAGGTACTCGAGCCCTTGGTGACCTCACTGCGTGAGAACCACCCTCGGGCGGATGTGAGGGGCATCCAGCAGGCGTTCGACGCGGCGGCCCGCTGGCACTCCGGTCAATTCCGCAAGTCAGGCGACCCGTACATCACCCATCCGCTCGCGGTGGCGACCATCCTGGCTTATCTAGGCATGGAATCAGAGACGGTCATGGCCGCGCTGCTGTCTGGAACGGTGCACGACGCGGCCTACAGCGTCGAGCAGATGTACGCCGACTTCGGTAGCGAGGTGACGCTGTTGGTCGACGGCGTGGGAAAGATCGACAAAGTTGAGCTGGACAACGTCGCCGAGACGAAAGCGATCCGCAACGTGGTCGCCGTCGCGGCGAAGGATCCACGTGTCCTGGTGATCAAGCTCGCGCAGCGTCTACACAACATGCGAACCCTCGCCTATGTCGCTCGCGGTGAGCAGGAGCGCCTCGCCCGGGAAACCCTGAACCTGTGGACGCCACTGGCACACCGTGTCGGTCTCAACGTCCTGAAGTGGGAGCTGGAGGATCTGGCGCTCTGGACGTTGTTCCCGAAGCGGTTCGAGGAGATCAACCGGCTGATCGGGGAGCACCAGCCGCAGCGTGAGGCGTTGCTGCGGCAGGTGACGCAGAAGGTGCACCCTGAGTTGAGGGCGGCAAACATCAAGGCGGAGGTTACCGGGCGGCCGAAGCACCTGTACTCGATCTACCAGAAGATGATCGTGCGGGGCCGCGAGTTCAACGATATCTACGACCTGGTGGGTGTGCGGATCCTGGTCGACACGGTGCGGGACTGCTACGCGGCGTTGGGTGTGATCCACGCGAACTGGCAGCCGGTGCCGGGGCGGTTCAAGGACTACATCGCGATGCCCAAGTTCAACATGTACCAGTCGTTGCACACGACGGTGATCGGGCCGACCGGCAAGCCGGTGGAGATGCAGATCCGGACGTACGCGATGCACCGTACGGCGGAGTTCGGTATCGCGGCGCACTGGAAGTACAAGGAGAAGGGCACCCAGATCGTCGGGCCGCCGGCGCACATCGACGAGATGACGTGGCTGCGGCAGTTGTTGGACTGGCAGCGGGAGGCGGCGGACCCGGGCGAGTTCCTGGACGCGTTGCGGTTCGACCTGTCCAGCCAGGAGGTGTACGTCTTCACCCCGAAGGGTGACGTGATCCCGTTGCCGACGGGGTCGACGCCGGTGGACTTCGCGTACGCGGTGCACACCGAGGTGGGGCACAAGTGCATCGGGGCGCGGGTCAACGGCAAGTTGGTGCCGTTGGAGTCGACGCTGTCCAACGGTGACGTGATCGAGATCTTCACCTCGAAGTCGGAGACGGCCGGCCCGACGCAGGACTGGTTGGGCTTCGTCAAGAGCCCCCGGGCGCGGACGAAGATCCGGCAGTACTTCAACAAGGAGCGTCGCGAGGAGGCGATCGAGGAGGGCAAGGACGCGATCGTCAAGGCCATGCGCAAGCAGGGCATGCCCTTGCAGCGGATGCTCACCTCCGACAACCTGATGGCGATCGCCCGGGACCTGCACCTGGCCGACGTGGCGTCGCTGTACGCGGCGGTGGGGGACAGCCAGGTCTCCGCGCAGTCGGTGGTGCAGAAGCTGATGGCCACCTATGGCGGCGAGGAGGGCGCGGCCGAGGACATCGCGGAGACCGCGGTGGCCACCCGGCCGCCGCGCAGCCGGGCCTCCAGCCACGACCCGGGTGTGGTCGTACGGGGCGTCAGCGACGTCTGGATCAAGCTGGCCCGCTGCTGCACCCCGGTGCCGCCGGATTCAGTGTTCGGCTTCGTCACGAGTTCCGGTGGGGTGAGTGTGCACCGTGACGACTGCGCCAACTCCGAGGACCTGCGCGCCCAGGGCGAGCGGGTGGTCGAGGTGAGTTGGAAGCTGACCTCTTCCTCGACGTTCCTGGTCGCCATCCAGGTGGAGGCGCTGGACCGTCGACGGCTACTCGTTGACATTGCCCGAGCGATCTCCGACGTCCAGGTCAACATTCTCTCCGCCACCGTCACCACCACCCGAGACTTGGTGGCGGTGAGCCGGTTCAGCTTCGAGATGGCCGACCCCAAGCACCTGGGGCATCTGCTGGCCGCCGTCCGCAAGGTCGACGGGGTCTTCGACGCCTACCGGGTCACATCGGGAGCCTGATTCACACCTGACCCAATTCGCGTACAAGTTCCTAATCGGAAAGTCGTTGAGGTCAACCCGTTCTGAACAGCAGGCCGGGCGTCCGAGCCAATTAGATTCAGCTCCCGAACGATCGTGACGCCAGCGTCGATCATCTTGCAAGTGCGTAGCGTGCGACGGTACTTGTCGAGTCCTAGCCGCAGTTGGCGTACATCCGGTCGGGCCTGTGCCGGGCCGGTAGGGTGAGGCGCGATGAACATCCTCCCGAGGAGCACTCAGCCCCTCTAAGCTGGGATGTCCGCCAACCTGGTCAGGCCCACAGCCACCGGTAAGGTCTGCACTCTATTCTGCAGCGAGGTGCCCTTGAACTTGGCGTAGCTGCTGCAGCGCCATCGGCGGATCGACCGCGAGCTGCTCATGAGCGTGGGCCAGGTCGACGGCGAGTGGATCCTTGTCGGGGTTCGACTGCCCCCAACTGGCCAGAATCTGCGAATCGTGGCGGAAGACCTCTAGCACGACCGAGTAGTAGAGCAAGGCGGCGGCCAGCGCCGTGGATGCCTCGGTCGGCTCCGGATCGGCCAGCAACTCATCCGCTGCGGTCCGTAGTCCGTCGATAGTGATGTCGGGCCACTGCGGGTCGGACATCAGCTTCACCAGCTTCGGATCCCCATCGTCGGTTGCGTCGCGAGCTACCCGCTGCTGGAAGCCGCGCTTCACTGCCTGCGCCTCGAGGGTCACCAATTGGGCGGTCACCGCATCGAGATCCTTGCCCACGTTTGAACCGCGGTGCAGCCCGATCATCAATCGAGCCACCCGCAGCACGTCCCGGGGCATGCCGCCAGCCAGGCAGTGGCAGAGCATCCAGAAAGACGACGGCACACCTGACAGCCGGTGCCGCAGCAGAGCGACGGATTCGGCTATGAGCATCGGGCGCAGGTGAACGACATGGTCGAAGGCGCTGTCGAAGACCGTCCGGGTGCGTACCACTCGCCGCTCGAAGTTGACCAGCGCCTCCTCTGAGACCGACACGAGATAGGCGCAGCGCTCCACTCCGAAGATGGCCTTGATCTCGTTGAGGAACCGCTCCGCCAGCTCCGGCTCGGCGATCCGGTCCAGCTCATCGATCGCAATGATCAGATGGCCGTGCCCGTCGGTCTCGTCACGCCACCACGCCGCCACCTTGCTGGTGAACTCGCGATAGGCGGCCACGACGTCAGGCAGGCTCAGCGGCTGTTCGGCCCACTGCCGGCCCCATTTCCAGCCGAGTTGCACCGACCACGGCGCCGCCTGGCCAGAATGCTCAACCGAGAGCGTCTGCAGGAACCGGATCTGCCGTAGTCGCCGGGTGGCCTCTGCGGACAGGCCCAATCTTTCGGTCTGATCACCTGCCCAGAGACGGCGAGCCAGTAGGAAGATTGCGACACCGAGTACGAGATAGGTCCCGGCGAGTTGGGGTAGCGGGTGCCCGTCAACCACCAGCCGGCGGGTCCCCGGAAAGACCATCGCCAGCAGGCAGATCACGACCGCGAGGCTGAGCAGGGTGATGGTGAGTCGGCGGAGCGCACGCAATCCACGCCGTCTCAGCGTCGGCGGTCTCTGCCGGCCGATTCGGTGCACCACCGCCTCACACAACTGGGCGTAGAGGTGCAGCATGAAGTCCCGAGGTTCGTAGCGCACCGGTGCCGAGATCATCAAGCCGAACGTGTCCGGGTGGGGCGACTCTTCGGTCAGCGAGCGCAGCATCGTGGTCTTGCCGACGCCTCGCGAGCCGCTGATCGCCACCGCGTGGGCACCCAGGAAGAACACCTGATCCCGGATCTGCTCGATCTCGGAGCGGTCGACAAGTCGGTCGGCGCTGACGTCGGCCAGAGTCGGCGAGATTGGCATGCTCGGCAGCACTGCCATATGCCCCGGCTCGTTGGCGTGTGCCTCGAAGGCGGCGCGTAGCCGGTCCTGGATCAGCGTGTGACTGGCGGTGCTCCACTGCATCGCGGGCTTGATCCAGGATACGAGCCAGCGCGGTGTGCCCCGAACCAGTGCGACGGCCGCGATTATCAGGAGCCCCAGCAGCAGGTAGAAGTCGAGTTGCGGCAGGTCCGTCGCGCGCACTGCAGCCGTCCAGCGCCCGGTCACGTCGGAGGGCATCACGGTGCCCTGGTAAAGGGCTCGGCAGAGCCGAGCCACAGGCTCTGCCAGCGAGATAGCGACGGTGCAGAGTAGGACGAGCAGGAGGCTGGACCGGATCAGGCCTCGGGCCCCGGCGCGCCGGTAATCGCTGAGCGCTCTGAAGACGTCAATGGGCGGCTCCGTCGTGGCCCACACGGCCTGCTCCCAGAAGTTTGGGTACGCCGCCCGTAGCCGCTGGAACTCGTGTTTGCCACCCTCACGCTCCGCCGTTTCCGCGTAGTGCGATCGGAGGAACTCGGCGACGTTATGCTGCAGCCGGAGCCAGATGCGTTCCAGTCGGGACCGGATGGCCTCCAGGATCCTGTCCACATCGTCGACCGTCGCCATCGCGGTGATCGTCAACGCCGCCAGAATGGTGGCTATGCCCAGGAGCACGCCGAGAGAGATAGCGGCCACGGTCGAGTAGGCGCTGGCGAACGACCACGCGAAGAGTGCTGCGAAGAACAACGGGCCAGCGCCGAGCAGCCAAGTGAACCGACCCGAACCCAAGACCGCAACCCTCCCCGGTTGTCCGTCCGCAGTCTCTCGCATCGATCGAAGGCAGGCAATCACCGCGGCGCGGTGTTGCTCCCGCAGCGCGCTCACGGACACGGAGGACTGCGCAGTAAGGAGGCGACTCTCGTGGCGGTTGGCGCCAGCACGATGTTCGGGCTCGCCCGCCCGTCAATCGAATGGCATCAGCTTCCTGTCTGTCGATCGAGGGCTGCCATTTCGGGGTTGCTGTCGACGGATTCCATTTCCCGAATCAACGTTCGCAGGGGCTTGGCGCGGCGGCAGGACGGTCAACGCCAGGCGGGGGCTAGGTGGCCGCCGTCGGGCGGCGGAGACGATCGCCGCGCGTGCGGTACGCGTCCGGGCGGTGGACGCGTCGAGCAGAGTTGTCATTATCTGGGGCGCCCTTAGCGGGCCATTAGACGCCGTCTTCTACTGCATGCCAACTGGCAGTGCCCTCTCGTTGTCCAGCCCGGGCCGTGAATGAGCCACCCCTATAGCGGGGGTGGCAAGAGCGGCGCCGAGGCTGCGGCCATGCCGAGGGCCAGCGAGGGGCGGTGCTACCCGTGCGTGTCATTGGCGCATGCTGACCCGGATGCCTCCGCGCGTCGATGGGCGGTACGAGCTGACCCTGTGACGGTTCTGTAGTTCCTTGAGTAGTTCGTCGGTCCCGGGTAGTTCCTCCAACCTGGGACGACGACGGCCGAGCGTGGTGAGGATCTCGTAGTCGCCGCCGAGCGCCCGAAGAATCTGGTCCAGCGCCGGTTGCTCGATGCTGGTGAGGTGGGGTTTCAGCAGATTCAGGATGTGTTCGGCGGGTGCTCCGGCTTCGCTGAGTGTGACCAGTAGCTCCACGGTGACAGTGTTGCCCGTGGCTGCCCATTCGCAGATGGCGATGGCGCTGGAGGTGGACAGATGGTCGGGTTCGCGCTCCGGGTCCTCGGCGATCGCGCGCTTGACGTCCGTCGCCACGCGAGGACTCCGGAGGATTCTCGGTAGGTCGTCGCCTGGAAGTGGAAGTTCGCACACGTAGGTCGCGAGTAGTTTCGACTTGGCGAAGTACTCCTCGCGGACCTCGAACGAACTATCTACCAAGCGCGCATACGTCTCCGGGCTGTCGGGCACCAGGTCGGCCTCCAGTAGGGCCGGCAGCAGCGTGAGTCCGCCGCCGGTCACGTGTTCCGGATTCAACGCGCCGGGAAGCTGGAGCTGCTTCACCAGCCGGACCCGCGCTACCGGGGCCAGGTTCTCCGCATGGACCAGCGCGTATCCGAGGTCGTATCTGGATGTCTCCTGGACCGCGCCGACGTGGGTGAGGTCGTGTCTGCTCAGGATCTTCGCGAGGTCCCCGCTGACGCCGAGCTTGGCGACGTACTGGTTGACGTTCGAGACGGTCGGCGCGAGTCTGCTCGCCGCCACCACCGCAGCCCACGCCGAGGCGTCGAGTTCCTCCAGGCCGGCTACCTCGCACCCCGGCGACGCACCCTCCGCCACCGGCAGCACCGCCGACTCGGAGGCGCTGACGACGTCGTTCAGCACCGAGACGAACGCCTCCGAGGCTTCGACGGTCATCTCGTCTTCCTCGCGGGTGTGGAGGTAGCTGTCCAGGTTGTCGAGGACGTGCTGGTAGACGGTTGTGTTGGTGGCCTTCACCACGTCGAGGGCCAGCAGGGTGTCCTCACCGAGTGCCGCCAGCAGGTTCGCCCTGGTGACCGGGTACAGGCTGGCCGCCACCACCGCTTCGCGCTGTGCGTCCCCGAGCACCGTCAGGTCGCTGACCTGGGCGCCGAAATGAGAAGCCAGTGCTGCGACGCAAGCTGCCTTCGAGGTCTCCACCGTGGCGGTGAACGCCCGCATCTCGGCGTAATGCTCCGCTAGGAACTCTGCCACCTGGCCCGAGGAGTCGTAGTCGACCTCGCGATCCGCGCTTTGAACAGCGGCGTCGACGAGCGCGACGGCCGCCGCGATGTCGATCGGGGTGTTCTCGACCAGATGGACGAAGGCACCCTTCCAGCGAGGAGCCAGTCGGCTTACGAAGACGTCGCGGAACGTGCCGTCCGCGAGGTACGCGTCGAGGAACGAGGCGTCGGTTCCGGCGCGCATGACGAGTTTGTCGAGTGCGGTGTCGAGCTGCTCAGGGTGTGTGGGCAGGTAGTGATCGAAGACCTCGATGTTGAAGACGCTCTTGCCGTCGAGGAATCGGGAGCCCATCTCCGCCTCGACCTTGTCGATGGAGGCAGGCTCGTCGAAGCGGAAGCGGTGGTCTTCACGGTCGGGCTGGACGCAGTGGAGGATGAAGTTCATCGCGCTGACGCTGATGGCGATGCCGTGGTAGTCAGAGCAGTAGAGGGTGAAGTTCTCGTCGATGTAGCCCTTCGCGAGCAAGTCGTGGGCCACGGGCGACACGAGGCCGGCGACGATGGCGTCAAGATTGTGGCAGGCGTCGCCGCCGCTGGGCATGACCAGGTCCTGACGGGCCATGAGCTGCGCCATCGTGGCCTTCGCCACGAACTCCTTGGTGTTCAACGCAGCCCGTGAGGCACGCAGGAGGCCAGCGCCATCGGCCTCGACGGCCTGATCTAACGCAGCAGCCCCTTCCCCGACCAACGCGATCAGGTCACGGAACGACAGGTCCATGCCGTGCTCTCCGGGCTGAGCGAGCCGCACGCTTTGAGGAGTCGTCGTGTGCAGCGTCCTCCAGAAGTCGCCAGACGTAAGCTCAGAAAAGGGGTACTGCTCCGACTGGAGGTACAGGACGGTCCGACGACTCGAACGCCCGATCACCCGACAAAGAACAGGCAGCACCTGTTGGAGCCGTTCGCCGGCGGCCTTCGCGTGCTTGTCCCACAGGGCGTTCGACGCGACCTTGTCCAGTGCCTCCTTGCTGGCCGCTGCCTGGCGCACCGTCTGATGCGTGACCATGTCGCGGAAAGCCCGGTAGGCCGCGTCGATCTTGCTTTCGCCAAGTCGGATGGCCTCGAAGTCCTCCAGATGGAGGTTCTTGTAGACCATCATCGCGAACAGCCGGTCCGCGGTGAGGCCCTGGAGGCCCTTCTTTCTGAGGATCGAGACGCGGTAGATCTCGAACTCGTTGCGGATGTTGCGGATCAGGCGCATGTCGGTCAGATGCCCACCGACCAGGGTCATCAACGCGGCCGAGGGCCGTTCGTCCGATTCGGTGAACTCCGCCGCCAACAGGTCGCGTGACGATCGGTGCGTGAGGAACGGCACCATCGGAACGACCAGGTCGAAGAACTTCGTCCTGTTTGCCGACGGGGCGCTCTCCCGAGCCGACGGACCACGCGCCGTCGCACCGGCATCGGGGGTCTCGTCACCGCCGGGGGTGGCGTCGACGTTGAGTTGTTCGAAGATGCTGTCGCGGACCGCGTACACGAACTGGACCGGCCGTGACTTGATCTGCTCGGAGTTGTTCAGGACCGTGTTCAGCTCGCGCAGCGTCTCGAAGATGTGCGGGTCCCGGAACCGGTCCAGGTCCTCGAAAATGGCGACCTGGGTCTTCGTCCGTTGGAAGAAGTAGACGATCTCGTCGAGGTACTCATCGAAGTACGAGTTCTCCTTGGCGCTGAGCGTGACGGCTGCTCCGCCCGCGGACACGCTCTCCACCCGCACCCGGCTCCGCAGACCACGCCAACCCCAGAAACAGATCACGCCCACGAGCACGCCGAGCCCACCGACGACGGCCCACGGCACCCAGCCACGACCGTCGACCAGGGCCCGAGGTGCCACCGTCTCAACGCGATTCACCAGGCCGGACAGGACCGCGATCACGAAGAACACCACCCCGGCCAGGGCGCTCCCGAAGGCCACCGGCCAGAACCTGAACGAGTCGATGCGGAAGTACCTCGACCCCGGCATGTCCGGGGGCGCCTTCCGGTAGAGCAACTGCTTGACGATCTCCTTCTGAATGAGGTTCGTCAGTGGGGGAAGAGACCCGTCAGGCTGGATGCGAGCTCGCGCCGTGTCGTCGATGCCCAGGCTCGACAGCGACAGGTTGATCCAGTTGATCTTCCTCATGTCCAGACCCTGCTGGACGCCGAGGATGACACTGCTCTTCCCGCTGCCGTAATGCCCCGTGACCGCGATGTTCGTCGCGGGGCGCCCGGACCTGTCGGCCAAGGCATCAAGGAGGACCGTCGCGTGCCGTCCGTGCAGGTCTTCATCGAACGTGGGCCCGAGACTCCGAAGGACCGGCACGTCGGGATGGGATGCGGACTGCCGGAACGGCCACCCTCGCGACATGGACGAAATCCTACGAGCGAGGTCTGACGTGTCCCCGGCATGTCGATGGACCAGGTAGCCGCACGGCCCAGCACACTCTCGGGCCCCCGATGTGACTGGGCCGCAGCAGATGCCCTACCGGGGCTGACGGTGAGGTCCCGCAGGACGACAGACCGCCGTCGGCTTGATCGGCGACCGCCCACGAGGTGTGCCGCCTATTTGGCTAAAGGTAGTGTTGCCTGACCGCTCGATGTGTCGATGGGTGCCTTCCGGGCGGCGTCGTCGGTCGATCTCCACGTCGTCGGTGGGCGGTCGAGCAGGCTCGATGAGCAGCCCGGCGACCAGGGGTAGACCCTCCACATGCGGAGGGACAGGGCATCGGTGACGCCGTGCGCGGTAGTCCAGTGGGCGGACTCGCATCAGCCTCCCGATTCGCCGAGGATCATGCTGTTGAAGTCGGTGACGCTGGGAAACCCGTCGTGGACGGCGCGGAGGAGTCCGTGCCGGCACAGGTCGTATGCCAGAGCGCGGGTCTTGCCCATCTCCTCGGCCGTCGGGAACTGCTTGCCTCCGTGTACCAGCGCGCTGCGGACGCCGTACAGGTGATTGAGGTGACGCGCGGTCTCGCGGCGGCTGGCACCGGCTGGGGTTAGGTAATGCGCGCCGTGCATGCGAAAGCGGTAGGCCCTCCCTGTCACGCTGATGTGAGACAGCCCGTCTACCAGGGGATACTCTTCCTGGACGGCCCTGAGGAGAGCACATCAGCATGACGTCGAAGCCCCATGAGAGTCTGGATCCGGACGCCCGGCCCCAGCGGCGGACATTCACCGCGGAGTTCAAGGCGAGGATTCTGGACGAGTACGAGTCGGCGCCGGATGCGGCGGCTCGCGGGGCGATCCTGCGCCGGGAACGGCTGTACGGTTCACACCTTCTCGACTGGCGCAAGGCGCGGGATGCCGGAGCCGCGGCCGGCCTGACGGACCGGCGGCAATCGGCTGCGCGGGCGGCGAAGAAGGCCGAGAACGCTGAACTTTCCCGTCTTCAGCGGGAGAACGCCCGCCTGCAGGCCGAGTTGAACAAGACCCAGACCGCGTTGTCGATCATGGGAAAAGCTCACGCGCTCTTGGAACTGCTCTCCGAGAGCGCGGATGCCGTGGCGATGCCGAACTCGTCCTCGCCGAGGCGCAGGCGGCGCTGACGCCGTTGTGGGGCATCGCGCCCGCGTGCCGGCTGACCGGCCTGTCGAGGGCGACGCTGTATCGCCGTAGTGCCCCGCCGCTGGTCTCCCGGCCACGGGCGCCGCGTAAGCCGCCGCCGTCCGCGCTGACCGAGCCTGAACGCCGGCAGGTCCTGGACCTGCTCAACAGCCCGCCATACGTGGATCTGGCCCCGGCGCAGGTGTGGGCCCGCGAACTCGACGAGGGCCGCTGGTGGTGCTCGGAGTCCACGATGTACCGGATCCTGCGGGCCGCCGGGCAGACCGGCGAACGCCGCAGCCAGGCCACCCATCCGGCCCGGACCAAACCCGAACTGGTCGCCGACGCCGCGAATCAGGTGTGGTCGTGGGACATCACGAAGCTGCGCGGCCCGGTCAAGGGCGTCTGGTTCCACCTTTACACGGTGATCGACATCTGGTCCCGCTACGTCGTCGGGCACATGGTCGCCGCCCACGAGGACGGCCAACTCGCCGAAGCGCTGATCGCCGACCCCTCCCTGTCACGCTGATGTGAGACAGCCCGTCTACCAGGGGATACTCTTCCTGGACGGCCCTGAGGAGAGCACATCAGCATGACGTCGAAGCCCCATGAGAGTCTGGATCCGGACGCCCGGCCCCAGCGGCGGACATTCACCGCGGAGTTCAAGGCGAGGATTCTGGACGAGTACGAGTCGGCGCCGGATGCGGCGGCTCGCGGGGCGATCCTGCGCCGGGAACGGCTGTACGGGTCACACCTTCTCGACTGGCGCAAGGCGCGGGATGCCGGAGCCGCGGCCGGCCTGACGGACCGGCGGCAATCGGCTGCGCGGGCGGCGAAGAAGGCCGAGAACGCTGAACTTTCCCGTCTTCAGCGGGAGAACGCCCGCCTGCAGGCCGAGTTGAACAAGACCCAGACCGCGTTGTCGATCATGGGAAAAGCTCACGCGCTCTTGGAACTGCTCTCCGAGAGCGCGGATGCCGTGGCGATGCCGAACTCGTCCTCGCCGAGGCGCAGGCGGCGCTGACGCCGTTGTGGGGCATCGCGCCCGCGTGCCGGCTGACCGGCCTGTCGAGGGCGACGCTGTATCGCCGTAGTGCCCCGCCGCTGGTCTCCCGGCCACGGGCGCCGCGTAAGCCGCCGCCGTCCGCGCTGACCGAGCCTGAACGCCGGCAGGTCCTGGACCTGCTCAACAGCCCGCCATACGTGGATCTGGCCCCGGCGCAGGTGTGGGCCCGCGAACTCGACGAGGGCCGCTGGTGGTGCTCGGAGTCCACGATGTACCGGATCCTGCGGGCCGCCGGGCAGACCGGCGAACGCCGCAGCCAGGCCACCCATCCGGCCCGGACCAAACCCGAACTGGTCGCCGACGCCGCGAATCAGGTGTGGTCGTGGGACATCACGAAGCTGCGCGGCCCGGTCAAGGGCGTCTGGTTCCACCTTTACACGGTGATCGACATCTGGTCCCGCTACGTCGTCGGGCACATGGTCGCCGCCCACGAGGACGGCCAACTCGCCGAAGCGCTGATCGCCGACGCCGCCGCCCGCGAACGCGTGAACCCCGATCAGCTGACCGTGCACGCCGACCGCGGCGCCGCGATGACCAGCAAGACCGTCACCCAGCTGCTGACCGATCTCAAAATCGGCCGCAGCCACAGCCGGCCCAAGACCTCCAACGACAACCCGTACATCGAGGCCAGCTTCAAGACACTCAAGTACGACCCCACGTTCCCAGAGCGGTTCGGATCGATCCAGCACGCCCGACAGCACTGCGAAGCGTTCTACAGCTACTACAACCACGAACACCGGCACTCCGGGATCGGCCTGCACACCCCGGCATCGGTCCACCACGGCACCGCCGGACAGATCCGTGAACAGCGGCAACGCACCCTCGACGCCGCCTGGGCCGCACATCCCGAACGGTTCGGACGCCGCCGTCCCCAACCACCCCGGCTACCGGACCGGGCATGGATCAACAAACCCGACAACAGCCACCCGGAACAGGCCGTGACCTCGGCCGGAGCCCCTCTTCCACCAGCACAAAGCTAAACAAAATCAAGAAATTGTCTCAGTTGACTTGACAGGTTCCGGACGCCGCCGCCCGCGAACGCGTGAACCCCGATCAGCTGACCGTGCACGCCGACCGCGGCGCCGCGATGACCAGCAAGACCGTCACCCAGCTGCTGACCGATCTCAAAATCGGCCGCAGCCACAGCCGGCCCAAGACCTCCAACGACAACCCGTACATCGAGGCCAGCTTCAAGACACTCAAGTACGACCCCACGTTCCCAGAGCGGTTCGGATCGATCCAGCACGCCCGACAGCACTGCGAAGCGTTCTACAGCTACTACAACCACGAACACCGGCACTCCGGGATCGGCCTGCACACCCCGGCATCGGTCCACCACGGCACCGCCGGACAGATCCGTGAACAGCGGCAACGCACCCTCGACGCCGCCTGGGCCGCACATCCCGAACGGTTCGGACGCCGCCGTCCCCAACCACCCCGGCTACCGGACCGGGCATGGATCAACAAACCCGACAACAGCCACCCGGAACAGGCCGTGACCTCGGCCGGAGCCCCTCTTCCACCAGCACAAAGCTAAACAAAATCAAGAAATTGTCTCAGTTGACTTGACAGGTTCCGAGGAGAGATCTCCGTGCCGGGTGTCGGCGTCGTACGGCAGCAGCAGCGCTTCCAACGCCACCGTGAAGTCGACGATCGCATCGGCGCTGCCGGCCCGCGCGATCCCCAGTTGGAACCGGTGTAGTGCCAGGTCATGCGTGTTACCTGGGGCTGCGATGTGGCGATCGTCGAGGTGACGGGCCGTGGTGACGGCGTCGGTCAGTGACTCGACCGTCAAAGTCACCGGATCCTTTGATCCAACCGGGGCCTGAATCGGACTGCTCCACCGTCCCGAACCGTGCCAGGCGGGCACCCGTGCCCCGGCGGCGATACTTGCGCCGACTTCATGCCCGTGCAGGGCTAAGGCGAGCAGAAGCCGTTCCACCGACTCCCGGGGTGGGAAGAACCAGTTGTTTCGCGGCCCGATGGACGTGATCTCCAGCAACGCGGTGGGTGGTTCCGCCGTGGCAGATCCGGTTCGCCACATCCGGTAGTCCGGGTTGTTGGGATACCACTGGTGCTGCTCGACGCCGTCCAGCATCCTGACGGTCACCGTGCCGACCGTCAGCGGCCCACCGTCGGTTGTGACCACGTTGACCAGTGGGGACTGGGTGCGGTAGCGAAGCGCAGTGTCGGCGGCTACGTCGAGTACCTCGTCGGCGAACCGTGCTGCTGTCTCGGTTACGGCGTCCCCGCGTATGAGGTGGTGGCGTAGTGCCGGGTAGATCAGCATCCGAGCCACCCAGTCAGGCCCATCGACGGCGAAGTCCGGTGGGTGGCCCGCGTCGTCTGCCGTTCGGATGAGCGGCCAGTTCCGGCCACCTGACGGGGAGTAGAACGGCAACGTCGACGAATGTTCGGTGAGCAGTGCCTCCGCGACCTGGCCCAGTGCCTGGACGTCGGCGGGCGTCACCCATGGAGCATGGCGGCGTTCGATCGAGTAGTCGTGCAGCGGGCTGCGGGCAGTACGGTACGACTCGACGCTCCACGAGTCCTTGGCACGCACCACGGCGTACCCGGTGGCCGCCTCCATGGGCGGCAGACCCAGCTCGCCGAGCTTGCCGGCGACGCTGGCGGCACAGGATCCGTAGAGGTCGATCAGCCTGGTCCGGAGGTCAGGGGCTGCGCTGGTCACCTCGACACGATCTCAAGCGATTCCGCGCGGCTCTAGCACCAACGCCGTTCAGTTGAGGCAGTGACTGGTTGGTCAAGGCTCAATGGTGATGACGTCGATGCTGGTGGTGGCCTTGTAGGTGCGGTGATCGATGTTCGGTCCGCGGGCCAGCCCGGTCGGACGCACCCGATCGACCGCGAGTTGTATCTGCCCGCAGTTGGTGCGACGATCCCGCCCGCCGTACCGAAGCCGGCATCGTGGCGGGGGGCGGGTTCGCCACGAACCGGCCCTGAGGTTGCGGATGCTGGAACGCGGCATCACCGCTGGCCTGCCGGCGAGGTAGTCACCGCGTACGAGGCCTACGGGCAGGACTCCGAGTTCCGGACCCGGTTGCTTCGGGTTGCGGCGGGACATCGGAATCGTTGCGGGGTAGGACAGCATGGCGAGGCTCCCGGTCGGGACCTTGAGTCCTGGTCGACAGACTGTCCTGCCTAGAGCCTCGCACCTATCGACTAGCGGGCCTACCGGACCCGCGCCGAGCTGCAAGATCATCTTCGAAGGGGCTGCTCTATCCAGCTCGGTCGCGCCCCACCGTGGCTAAGGGGCGGCGCGGTGATTCGCTCGTTCGGTGCGGGCCGAGGTGGGAACGCTAGTGTCCAGTTCATCACGCTTAGTAATTCTGCCAGAGAATTTTGGACCTGCATCGGTGGTGCCGGGCGGTGCCCCGACTCCGGTTGCGCCATGCCGGGTATGGCGCATCGGCTGACCTCGCGTTGGCAGCCCTCGGCCGGACTGCGGGAGGGGGTGGGGGCTGACCTTCCCGCGCGCAGATCTGTCGTCGGAGGGTGGCGCGAGCTTTCGTTACTCACCGAGGTCGATGTTGACACGAGCCGCCATGCATGTTTCGCTCTAGTTGAAGCCAGATAGCATCGACGTTCACAAAATCGGGGGATTCATGAAACGTCTCGGCACTTAATAAAATTTTCTGGGCAGGCTGCGGCCATTCGCCGAGCCCTCGCCATTGTAGGCCAGGGGTGGAGCCCGTGCGCAGCGACAGCTAAGCGGACGCCCGGCTCGTCTTCTTGTCGCTCAACATCTTCGCCCGTGCGAAGAATGAGGCGTATTCAACGCTGCACAACCCGCTCCCGGGTGGCTATGGCCCCCGCACGCGAAAGTCTGTGGCCAAAGCAAGAATGCCGCAGCTTAAGGTGCGTCGCGATGATCGCGATCATATATCTGACCCACTGTCCCAGCCTGGAGGTTTATCTCACCGTGAGCACTGATTCGATCCCCGCCGCAGCGGCACCCTCCGACCTGACCATGGACGACCTTGCCCGGGTACTGTTCGGACACGCGGCATTTCAGTACTTGAATGCCGCGTGTGAGCTGGGGTTGTTGGACCTCCTGCTCGACGACCCCAAGCTGACGAAGCCGGAGATCGACCTACGTCTTGGCCTCGACGAGCGGGCCAACGACATTCTTCTCCTCGGCTGTACGGCGCTCGGCATTACCAAGAAGAGCGACGGCCGGTACGAGACTGCACAGGTCTTGACCGACATGCAGGAGGGTGGTGATCTGCAGCGCTTGAAGGACACCGTGGCCTTCGAACAGTACATCGTCTACGAGGGGCAACTCGACTTCACGGAGTCGCTGCGGCGCAACCGGAACGTGGGCCTGCGCCGAGTGCGTGGCACCGGTGCCAACCTCTACCATCGCTTGTCGGAGAACCCCGAGCTCGAGCGGGTCTTCTACACCTACATGCGGTCCTGGTCGGAGCTTGCGAACAGGGAGCTCACCAGGGAACTCGACCTGAGTGGGGCGAAGCACCTGCTCGATTGCGGTGGCGGCGACGCCGTCAACGCCATCGCCCTCGCGAAAGCGAACCCGCATCTCCAGGTCACGGTCATGGAGATTCCGGCGACGGCGCGAATCACCAAGCGACGGATCGCCGACGAAGGACTCAGTGGCCAGATCGACGTAGTCGCGGGCGACATGTTCAACGATCCGTTCCCTAGTCAGTGCGACGTGATTCTCTTCGCCCACCAGATGGTCATCTGGACGCTTGAGGAGAACACGCATTTGATGCGTCGGGCCTATCAGGCGTTGCCTGACGGCGGCCAGCTGGTCATCACCAACTCGATGTCGAACGACGAAGGTGATGGACCGACGGTGGCCGCTCTCGACAGTGTCTACTTCGCGTCCCTGCCCTCGGAAGGCGGCATGATCTATTCGTGGGAACAGCATGAAAACTGTATGCGCGAGGCCGGCTTCAAGAACATCAGGCGCAAGCAGTTCAGTGGCTGGACGCCGCACGGGATGATCACGGGCCAGCGGTCGTAGTTGGCGGTTGACCTGCCGAGGTGGCATTGGGTCCGGACCGCAGAAGCTTCCACCGTGCCTTGGGGAAGGAGGTCGTCCATGAGTTCCGCGCCGCACGACGATCAGCATCATCCGACGGAACAAGCAGGAGGCGGTCGCGTCTATGACCGGCATAGGCACGGTGTCCACAATCTTCAGCGAGCGGAAGTGATCGCGGACCCTTACCGCTACATTCAGCAGCTCCAAGAACTGGGCCCAGTGTTCTACGACGAAACCAGTCGGGTCTGGGTCTGCACTGGCTACGAAGAGTCGGTGAAGGTGCTCACCCGTCACGCCACGTTCTCGTCCGCCAGACTAATTGGCTCCGAGGAGTTGCAGAGCAGAGGGCTGGGGGAAGCCGCTGACGTCGTAGGGATGCTGCAGAAGCAACTCCTCTTCAAGGACCCGCCTGCTCATACCACGGTCCGCGAAGCTCTCCGGGAGCACTTCTCCGGCCCCCGTGTCCGCGCCTGGGGCCACGTCATGCAGGACATCGTTCGCCGGGCACTGTCAGGTCTACCAGCACACGGAAACGCGGACATCATCGCCGACTTCGCCGCCAACCTCTCCACGCCGCTCATCGCCGCCCTGCTGGGGATGGAGGGGCGGGAGAGCGAGATATCCAGGTGGGCGGACGCTTACGAGACCCTCCTCGGCAGCGTCTCCGCCCTGCCTGACGTACGCGACAAGACAGTCATACCGGTGCTCGCCGACGCACTGGCAGCCCTGCAGGCGGCCGGCCGTGACCGGCTGGACGGCGAGCAGGAGGACCTCCTCAGTGCGCTGGTCCGAGCAGGGCGTCCGCACGAACTCGATAAGTCTGGTGTCGATGAGCTCCTGTACGAGGTCGCGGCGAACTGTGTCGTCCTGGCCGGTGGCGGCTACCAGACGTTGACCCATCTGGTATCGACCGGGTTGCGCCTGTTCGACCGATACCCCGAACAACAACGGCTCCTCCGCGAGGTCCCCGATCTCATCGACTCGGCCGTGAACGAGATATTGAGGTTGGACGGCTCAAGCCAGTACCTCGCACGGCGCGTCACCGAGACGACACTCCTCGGCGGTCACGAGATCGCGGCCGGACAGAGTGTTCTCGTCCATCTCGGAGCAGCGAACGTGGATCCACGGAAGTTCACGGATCCACTGTCTTTCGACATCCAACGCAGGGAGGCCCGACACTTGGGCTTCGGTCTCGGTCGCCACTACTGCATCGGGGCACCGTATGCCGAGCGTCTCGCCGGGATAGCGATTCTCCAGTTCCTGGAGAAGTATCCTGATTACAGCTTTGACGATGATCCTGAGGCCTTGCGTTGGGGCCCCCACCCCAACACCCGCTGTCTGGCGACGGCGCCGATCCGACTCGGCCGGCATGAGGGCCAGCCTGCGGATTCTGCTCCTGCTTCTCGCACAGACGGTCTTGCGGACCGACCGCGGAGCGGAGCCGCGGAGGCCTCAGCCACCCTGCGTTGGAGCGGCACCGTCCGAGGTCAAGCCGACCACGATCCCTGGCACGTGAAATTCTCTGCACAGGCGACGCTGCAGCCGGACAGCATCGCGGTGGAAGCCGAGACCGAAGCTCTCACCTATCGCGAGCTGGACCGTCGAAGCAACACACTCGCCTATCAGTTGCGTAGCTTCGGCGTGCAGCCGGAAACAGTCGTTGCCATCGTGATGGAACGGGGGACGGACTTCGTCTGTGCCGTGCTCGCCGTCGCGAAGGCGGGTGGCGCCTTCGTCCTGGCCGACGTCACCTGCCCCCGAGACCGACTTGCCGGAATGCTGGACGAGTCGAAAGCATCCCTGGTGTTGACCGACGCCGCATCGTTCGTCGAGTTTCAAGCCTTCTCGCTACGCACGCCTACGGTAGTCGTCTCGACCTCACCGGACCACGAGTCGGCGCCGGTCACCGGAGTCAACGTAGGAAACACCGCCTATGTCGTCTTCACGAGCGGATCGACTGGCCGGCCGAAGGCGATCGCCATCAGCCACGAGGGTGTGTCGAACCTGTACGAAGGACTGAACGACATCTTTCGGCTTGGCCCCACCGACCGGGTGCTGCAGTTCCTGTCGCCGAACTTCGACGGGTGCATCTCAGACATCGCCCTGACCCTCCTGTCAGGAGCGACCCTCGTGTTCGCAGACAGCGCGAAGCTACAGGTGGGCCCACCGTTGGCCAGGACGCTGAAGCGCCGAAGGATCACCTCCGTCATCATGACGCCGTCGGTGTGGTCGGGCCTGCCGTACACCGACCTTCCGGACCTCAGGATCGCAGCTGCGGCCGGCGAACGACTAGCCTCACCCATCGTTCGAAAATGGCGTGGCCAGCGTCGGCGATTCCTGAACATCTACGGTCCGGCGGAAGCGGCGGCGCTGACCGCGTGGCATGAGTGCGGCGACAGTGACGATAGGCCGCCCATTGGCCGGCCGGCGACGAACAGACGGGTATACGTGCTCGACGGCGACCGTCCCGTGCCCGTCGGGGTAGAGGGAGAGCTGTGTGTCGGTGGCATCGGCTTGGGTCGTTATCTCAATCGCCCTGACCTAATGGAGGAGCGGTTCAGAGCGGACCACTTCGTTGACAGGCCTGGCCAGCTCATCTATCGCACGGGCGATCGTTGCCGGTGGCGACCGGACGGAACCTTGGAGTTCATTGGACGAGCCGACCGGCAGGTGAAGATCCGAGGTCACCGAATCGAGCTGAACGAGGTGGAGAACGTCATCGCCGAGTTCGCACAGATCGCCGCCTGCACCGTCTATGAGGCAGACGGGCAGTTGAAAGCCAATGTCGTGGTCACCGAAGGGACCCTCGACGAGGAGGGGCTTCGGCGATTTCTTTCGCCGCGGTTGTATCCTCCGATGATTCCGTCCGTGTTCCAGCAGGTCGAAGACAGCGGGCGCACGATCAACGGCAAGGCCGACTGGCAGATCCCTCAGGCCAGCGGCCTGAAGGTTCGCTCCACCAGTAGCGCTCCGGGCACCCTGACGTGGCAGTCAGCGGAGCAACCCGACGGCGCGGACACGGCGTGGAACCAGGCCCGTGTGACCTGGGCCGTGGCCCAGTTGTTCGCCCAGTGCCTGCGGCTGCCGCTCCACCGGGTCAAGAGCCATTCCGACTTCCACTCACTCGGCGGGGACTCACTCTCCACCGCTGAGCTCTTCAACCTGATCAATGGGAGGTTCGGGATCTCAATCGAGTTCGAGTCCCTATTAGACAACTGCACGCCGGAAGTTCTGACTGTGGAAATCATCCAACAGATGCCGCCACAGCGCTCCGCCGCGCCACCCTCGACGCGGGTCGCCGCATGAGCGGCGAGCGGGGCCCGGACACACCTCAGCTTCGGGTGAAGGTCGGGGGCCCGGCCGATGCCACCGAGGGCAGCGTGCTGTACGTGCACGGCACACTGGACTCGTCGGCGAGCTTTAGCCGGGGCTCACGCAGATACCTTCCCCAGTGGCGCTCACTCGCGTACGACCGTCGTGGGTGGGGCCACTCGCGCCAGCCCGGGCACGCCACGTGTGGACTGGGTAGGCATGTGGCCGACCTGCAGGACATCCTGGCCAGGCACCAGCCCGACATCGTCGTCGGTCACAGCTACGGTGGCCTGGTCGCGCTCAATGCTCTCGGGCAGTCGCCAGCGCTGGCCGGTGCGCTCGTGGTTTACGAGCCACCGATCCGCTGGCTCCCGTGGTGGCCTGACCTGGCGCCCTGGGAAGCGCTCGTCCGAGAGACGGGCGCCGAGGACCCGACCGAAGCCGTCAGGGCACTGCGTGCCGCAGTGCTGGGGCGAGAGGTCACGAAGGGTACCGGCCGACCAGACGCTGACCTCGAGGACGGCCGGGCACTACTAGCCGAGATGTCCGACGCTGAACTCAACACCGTGGGATTCGAGCCGCTCACTTTCGGTGTACCGACTGTTGCAGCGGCCGGCGTGGACTCGCTGGAGCACGATCGCCGCACAACTCGTGGCCTAGCCGAACTCGTCCTGCGTGGCGTGTATGTCGAGCTTCCACGTACGGCGCACATCGCACACATCACGGATCCAGAGGCGTTCTTTGGTCTCGTACGACGCGCAAAGGAACTGCGGCGCCAGGCGGAGCCTGCGGGATCTGATCACCACCTGACGTTGTCAGACCAGACGTGACACGTGCACATAGGGAGCCTGCAGTGACCTTCGATCTTGCCGCACAGTACCTGCCTGGGATGTCGATCAGTGACTTCGAGCGGAGCTTTCGGGCCCGCTTTCCGCACATGGCATCGACGCTCTGGCTGAGTCGTCCGGGACGAAACGAAGTGCTGGGGCCGATGTTCGCGGAGCCAAACGAGTTCGAGTCCGACAGCACCGGCCGCGGAGACTCCTACCGCCAGGCTCACCAGCAGAGCATGGTGAAGGCGGTTGGAGTCGCGCAGCTTCTGGAGCTGGCGTCCGGCGAGTCGAGTGCCGCCGGGCTGCCGCCGGATTACCTTCTGCTGGACGTCCTTGGTGGTGACGGAACCGTCGCCCGGGCGGCGAGTCAGCTGCCGAACTGGTCCAGCCCTCGCCAGTGGATCCTGACCGGCGATCTATCGGGGCAGATGATCCGACAAGCTCTGGCGTACGAGCTCCCGGCGGTTCGACTCGCTGCGCAGTTCCTCCTGTGCCGCGACGAGACGTTCGGGGGCGTGCTCTTCGCCTACGGATCCCACCACATACCTGTGCATCAGCGAATTGCCTCCTACGCGGACGCCTTCCGCGTACTCCGGCCAGGCGGGCGTCTGGTCGTCCATGACTTCGAGATCGGCGCACCGACTGCGAACTGGTTCGAGACCGTAGTAGACACCTATTCGCCGAACGGACACAAGTACACGCACTTCAGCCGCGCCGAACTCGAGGCGGGGATGGCGGCGGCCGGATTTGCGGACATCGCGGTCAAGCCGATCTACGACCCGATCGTCGTGCATGCACGCGACGCTCACGACGCGCGACTGGGCATATTGAACTATCTCTCAGATTCCTACGGCCTGACCTGCGACGAGCAGGACGCCGGCTCTACCGTGGACTGGGTCGAGGACCAAGTGGCCAAGTGCATACAGTACGGGTCATATGGTCTGGAGCAGTTCGGCTCGATCGTGTCCTCGCCCGTGCGTGACAGCGGGACTCTGTCCGTGTTTGAGACAGCAGACGGCTGGGTTGGCGAGTTTCCCCGCACCGCCCTTGTTGGGGTCGGACGTAAGGATTGATCTCGAGCGACCTCGCAGCCCTCCGGTTCTTGCGCTGTCGGGCTGCGTACGGAACAACAACAACTTCCCCAGATCGTCGAACCGGGAGGCCGTGATGACTGAGCCTGAGATTTCGAGCCCCATCAGGAAAGACGGCAAGCAGCTGGTCTTCAGCCCATCGCGGTATGAGCCACAGATGGGTTACTCACGGGGCATCCGCGTCGGCAACCAGATATTCGTCGCCGGCACCACCGCTATCGACGCGAATGGAAAAGCGTGCGCCGAGGATGTGGGTGCGCAAACCGACTACGTCATCAGGAAGATCCAGGCCACGCTCCGCCAGTTGGGAGGAGAACTGCACCACGTCGTCAGTACTGTGACGCACCTGACGGACCTCAGCTACTTCGACGACTACGCACGAATGTTCCAGAAGTACTTCGGGGACATCACGCCCGTGAACACCACAGTCCAGGCGCCGCTTCTCCGACCGGACCTCCTTGTCGAGATCACTGCGACCGCAGTTCTCGTCCAGTCGAGCGATTTCACGAGCTCGAGCACCAGCTAGCGTCGCGGTACCGGAAACGATATCTGTAGCGACCCCTCGGACCTGCCGCGAGGCTGCCCGGTGGGTGATCCGGAGCAAAATGCCGGTCGGTGTGCCGGAGCTGGCGCCCGATCTCGAGCTTGCGAATGAGAGGTAACAAGGTGTGTGGGATCGCCGTCGTGGTCGATCGCGAGTTGGTGCCGCAGAACGATGACCGTGCCACGGCTCGGGACAACGAGCTGACCCGTATGTTGGAGATGATCCGGCATCGTGGGGACGCAGATCATTTCGGGGAGCGGGGTTCCGGAGCTGGCTTCTCGATGGGGACTAACCGGTTGGCCATCGTCGACCGCACGCATGCGGCCCAGCCTTTGTCCGACGAGGCGGGACAGGTCTGGCTGGTGTTCAGCGGCGAATTGTACGGCTTCCGAGACATCCGACAGGAGCTGGAGCAGCTCGGCCACACCTTTCGCACGGACTCCGACACCGAGGTAGTACTTCGCTCCTACCTCGAGTGGGGAATTCCGTTCCTGCGGAAACTGAACGGCATGTTCGCGTTCGTCATCTGCGACAGCAGGGACGGATCGTTCCTCGCGGTGCGGGACCACGTCGGCATCAAACCACTGTACTATCAGCTTCAGGACGGGGTCTACCGGTTCGCGTCGGAGCAGAAATGTCTGCTCAATCATCCTGCGCTCATTCGCCCGGTTCCACCCGGGACTTATGTCCAGAACGGCGAAGAGGTTCGCTACTTCGAGCTGGACGAGCCGCAGGTATCGACCACGAGCTCCGCGGCTTCCCGCCGGTACCGGGAGCTCTTCGAGGCTGCGGTTCGTAAGCAGGTCGACACTGACCTTCCGCTTGCCGTACCGTTCAGCGGCGGCATCGACAGCGCGGCGGTCCTGCAAGCGGCGCGGAGGTACCACCACGACGTCACCGCCTTCACTGTCGGCTTCGAGGGAGCCGCGGACGTGGAGGTCGCGAGACGCTACTGCGAAGACTTCGGTGTCAAGCAACACATTGTCTACTTGAAACCCTCGGATCTCATCGACATCATTCCCCGGATAGTTCACGGAGCTGAGTTGTTCGAGGTCGTCGACATTATCGACGCCTGCACGCAGTTCCTTGTCTATCAGGCCGTCAGGAGACGCGGGATCAAGGTCGCGATCTGTGGGGACGGAGCTGACGAGGTGTTGGCCGGGTATGACCTGTTCAAGACGCATGCGGATCCGGTCGGATTGATGAAGTACCGGGTGGGGAACCTCCACCGCACCGATCTGCAACGGGTGGACCGGTCGAGCATGTTGAACTCGGTCGAGGCGCGTGTGCCGTTCCTGGACCGCCATCTTCTCGAGTTCGCCTATTCTCTGCCGATGGATCTGAAGATCCGTGATGGCGTCGAGAAGTGGGTTCTTCGGGAGGCTATGCGCGACCGGCTGCCCGCCTACATCGTTGACCGGCCCAAGATCCGCATGCCAGACGGCAGTGGCATCAAGAACGTCGTCATCGATCACGCCCGTCAGCATGTTGACGTGGACGACCGGGTCGCTCGCGGGCTCGGCATCACCAGCACGGAAGGTGCCTATTTTCTCGACATCTTCCTGAAGGCGGGCTTCCCGCCGCCGACCGAACGGTTCAAGCGGCCCGTGGACGACTACGCACCGAACGGTTACTTCGAATTCATTTCCTAGTAGGCCGTTGCGTCAGTGGCCGGGCCCTGCAGCTGGGATGCGTCGAAGCTGTGCACAGTGTCTTCTTGGAGGAGTTCTCAGATGTCATACCTGGACCCCGCGATCGCGGTCATAGATCCGGTTGCAGCGGCCGGACCTTACGGCCGGGAAGGCACCGCCATCGGCTTCAGAGTGATCTGTGTCCTGACGCAGGAATACCGCACCCCGTACGTGACGCAGACGTTCGATCCGGCGGACTTCAGCGAGGTCTACCAACACTCCTGTATTGACGAGACGGTGGCCTTTCTGAAAAGCCGCAGTGTCGTCGCGGTTGTGCCGGGAGCTCCGCCGTCTCTCAAGATCGTAGACGTGTTGGCTGAGTCGCTGGGGCTCATTGGCAATCCGACCGAGAGTCTGGAGGCACGAAGGAACAAGCGCGTGATGAAGGAGTACTGGACACGGCACGAGGTCCCGTGTGCTGCGTTCCACGAGTCAGGCGATCTGGAGTCCGTCATCTCCTGGGCTGACGGGCGCGGCTATCCGGTGGTCCTCAAGCCAAATGCCTCGGTCGGAGGCGTTCACGTCTTCGTGTGTGCGAACCGGCAGGAGGTCGTCGATGCCTTCAACGTGATCGTGAGTCGGGCAGACCCCTACCACCAGCAGTTTTCGACGGTGCTGGCCGAAGAATACCTTGACGGCGACGAGTATTTCATGGATCTAGCGCATACCGGCGGCGGCGAGGCCATGCCGGTCGCCTTCGCCAAGTACGAAAAGATCCAGCGAAATGGAAACGCGAGCATCTATAAGAACATGTTTTCACTTCCGTTAGACGATCCGATAGCCCTAGCGGCTCTGCCTTACGTGCGGTCGGTCAACGACGCGCTCGGAGTGCGTTACGGCATCAACGACACTGAGTTCAAGATGACGTCACGTGGCCCGCGGGTCGTTGAGGTCAACAACCGCCTTCCGGGTGCCAGCGTTCCGTTGATGATCCAGAGGTGCTCAGGCCTCAACGTCTTCCAGGAGAACATCAGGATCTTCGTCGATGGACGCCGCACCTCCGGGGACTATCACTTTGAGCGCCACTACAACATCTGCTGCCTGATCAACGACCAGCCTGGTGTGGTCCAGGGCTATGCCGGGCTCGACGAGGTCAGGGAACTCCTCTCGTACGACGGCGAGAGGATGATCGCTCCGCAGGGCGTCCACTGGCCGGTCACCCGAGACCTGGACGGCTGCTGGGGGTTGATCCGCCTCGTACACGAGGACCGTGAGCAGTTGTCCCGCGACGCGGAGGCTGTGCACGCCATGATGCGACTCTTGGTTGCCTAGTACTCCAGCCGCATCTGGTGGATTCGGAGTCTTCGCTGGTAGCGGGCTGTTCTAGCGCGGTACTGGTGTCGTCGTGATCGTGACCATCGATCGAGGTGGTCGAAGGGGCGGGTGGTGGTGATCAGGTGTGCCAGGAGACGTCGGGCCTCGTCGAGGGTGAGGAATGAGGCCATCGTCAGATCCGGCGTCCCCTTCTCGCTTGTGCGGCGGTGACGGCGCGACAGTCATAGGCGGACAGGACGAGGGCTGGTCGAAGACCGTGCTGACCGACGCGACCTGGCCGATGCAGATCGACGTGCCGCGCGACCAAGCCGGCGCCAGGTCCTCGAGCCGCAGATCTCCGTCGACGGCAGTGGCGCCTGTTTCGGAACCGGAGAGGTGGTGTGGTCGCCGTATGCGAAAGGTTGACCACGGGGGAGATCTCGGCACACTTCGCGGAGATCCATATGCCTCGGTCAGCAAGGAGGCAAACTCCCGGGCCCCGAAGAAGGTGATCGAGGAGATGGCCTATTGGTCCCACCGACCTCCCGACGTAATCTTCGCCGCGATCGGTCACCCCCGACGGGGTGAGAACGTCCTCGGCCTATGGGCCTCCGGCAGTGAAGGGCGCGACTTCTTGATGAGCGTGCCCACCGGCCTGCGCAACTGGAGCGTCAAGGACGTGTTCATACTCGTTTGCGACGCCCCAAGGGAGGCCGTCCGACGCGGTCGGCCGTCCGAGCCAGTCGTCATCCCTGGACCGATGCTCGAGTAGAGGCGGGATCGTGCGGGGGGCTGGCGGTGTCAGTGAGGTTGACTTGGGCATCGTCGGACCGCCGGTGACGCAACTCGGCCGGTAGCATCGCTAGTGCGATCAGCGCGCCGAGCAGGCCCGTCGCGGCGAAGCCCCAGGCTGGTGCGGAGGCATCGATTGCCGCCCCGGCCAGCGGGGTGCCGAGGGCCACTCCCACCACCATCGCCGAGCCGTGTAGGCCCATCGCCTCACCTCGTACGCTCGCCGGTGCCAGCCGGCTCACCGCGTCGGCAGTAGCGGCGATGGTCGGCGCGGTGAGCGCCCCGGACGGCAGCAGCACGAGGGCCAGCAGCCACCATTCGCCGCTGCCCAGACCGACTGGAATGGTGACCATTCCGAGTAGTAGGGCAAGGATCAGCGATGGCACCGGGCGAGATAGCGTGCCGTAGGTGAAGCCGCCGACCAGCGAGTATGAGGCCCAGAGTGCCAGGACCACGCCGGTCCATTCAACCTGACCGGCGTCACGCAGCACTGCCACCACCGCTACTTCGGTGCCGGCGATCACCAGCGTGCCGGCCGCACCGCCGGCGAGCAGCCCGATCAACCGTGGGGTCAGCCACTCCTTGCGGGGCAGCGGCTGCGCCGGCGTCGTCACCTCGTCTTGGGCTCGGGTCGGTGGATTGAGCACCAGCAGGGTGAGTCCGGCCAGCACTATGCCGCCGCCGACGGCGTACAAGGTCAGGGTGGGCGAGACACTGGTGGAGAGAGCCACCGCCGCCGCCGGTCCGATCATGAAGCTGAGTTCGACCGACATGGAGTCCAGCGCGTAGGCCTGACGCCGTCGGGTCGGCGGGACAAGTGCGGCGATCGACTGGCGGACCACGGAGAAGACCGGGAGGGTGAGTAACCCACCGACGAGCGCGGCGCCGAGAAGCACCGGGTAGGGCAGAACCGGCGCCGTGCCCCAGAACAGCGCCGATACCGCTGTGGTCAGCAGCAGCATCGGCCGTAGGCCCCGCCGGTCGACCAGTCGGCCGAGTAGCGGTGCGCCGAGCGCCGAACCGACCGTCATCGCGGCCCCTACCAGCCCGGCGGCGAAGAATCCGCGACCCAGATCGAGTACGTACAGCGTCATCGCCACCGCCGTGGCCGCCACCGGGACCCGGGCGAGGATCGCGACCAGCAGCAGGGGTCGTAACCCCGGAAGCGCGAGCGTGTCCCGGTAGGGCTTCACATTCAACATGACCCATGCCTTCCACGGTGAGCAGCTAAGACGAATGATTCCTGTGTCATTCGCAAACATGGCACGAACGGAGAAATGTAAGGACTCGCCCTACGCGACGATCATTCAGTATCGAGGGGTGTGTGCGGCCGGAGTTCCCTGCTGACCAACCAGGATTTCTCCGGTAACGCGTCGAGCGTTACTGCGAAGATCACCGGATGTAGGTGATTGAGGGGCGTCTCACTGGACTACGGTCGGCATCGCGAACACCTCTCCCCGGGAGGTGCCGCCCGTACGTTCTCTATTGACTTCCGAGGCAAGGTGCATGCAGGGCAGAGGGAATGAAAATAGGGTCCAGATTCAAAGCAGGCCCTCAGGTCAGTGGCCGCTCACGTATACGCCCGGAGCCCCCCATCGTCGTGACACTCGACAAAGGTCGCGCGCCGGGCACGTGGTCGGTAGTAACGGCTTTGGCATGCAGACGACGGTAGGGTCTTCTCGGTGAATCGGCCAGCCGCCTGTACGTGGCACCCAACAATGCTCAGAGGCCGATGCAGCGCAATGGCCGCCGCTCCCTACGGAAGCTAGAGGCGGAGGCCCCGGTCCGCTCCAGTGCCACACCGGGGTCCTCAATGAGGACTCTCAGTGAGAGGAGGGCCTCAGTCGGCACTGATTCAGACCTACAGTCTCGTGATGTGCGTCACATCCTTGTGGTCCAGGTTCGGCTGTCGATGCTGGCCGCGCTCATTCAGATGAGAGTGGCCGAATCTCGGCTATGCCGTGGTCGGTCAGCGACCGCACAGACGCGCCAGCCATGCACTGCTCTCATCGGACCCGACAGGGCGATCTTCGCCGGCTGCCCTTCCGCGAGTTCGCGATCAACAGGAATGGTGAGTTGCCCGCCGCGATCGCCTCCGAACTACCGGGGGAACCTCAGTGGCAGCACTACTGCTGCTTCGGCACAAGCATGCCAATCACATGACTCCGGCCCGAGGCGACCACGGGGTGGACATCCAGGTCTGGAACCCGGACGTGTGCGTCTTCTACCAGGTCAAGCGCTACCCACATCCGCTGACCGCCCGACAGGCAACCAAGATCCGGCCAGTACTATGCCGCCGCCGACGGCGTACATGGTCAGGGTGGGCGAGACACTGGTGGAGAGGGCCGCCGCCGGTCCGAGTGTTGGAGGCGGTGCTGGAGCGGCTGACCTACGTCAACGACGAGACCGGCTACACCGTCGCTCGCGTCGCCACCGACCGTGGCGGTGACCTGTCGACGGTGGTCGGCGCGTTGTTGGGGGCGCAGCCCGGGGAGAGTCTGCGGCTACACGGTCGCTGGTCTTCGCATCCGAAGTACGGCCGGCAGTTCGAGGTCGACTCCTACACCACCGTCTTGCCGGCCACGATCCAGGGCATCCAGCGCTACCTCGGCTCCGGGCTGGTGAAGGGAATCGGACCGGTCTTCGCCGAACGGATCGTCGCGCACTTCGGTCTGGACACCCTGCGAGTCATCGAAGAGGAGCCGGCGCGGCTGGTGGAGGTGCCGGGGCTGGGCCCGAAACGCACCGCGAAGATCACCGCGGCGTGGCAGGCGACCCGCAGCCGGTTCGGCCCCGTCGGCGCTGAACCCTCGATTGACCAGGTCTGGTGCCAACTGTGTTGTAGATCCTGGCGGATGGAGCCGCTGCACCAGCCTCGACGTAGGAACAGGCGGGCGTGTCGTGGTCACTAGGCGTTTTCGCGGCTTTCACCAGACCGTAGGGCCCTGACCTGCACCTTCATGCCACGGCCCCGGTTATTTCGCACTGAGCTGCAGTGCGCGGGTCATTCGCACGCGCTGGTCCATCGCCGGAAGCTGAAGTTCGCCTCACCAATGTCGGACACGGACTCCGTCTTGCCTTCGATCCGATGTGTAGCTTAGGTTAGGCTCACCTAAGCCGACCATGAGGTGCTCGATGTCCATTTCCCCTCCGTCCGTCCGTCACGCCGTCGCGGCAGGCGTGGCCCTGGTGGCCGGATGCGGCAGCGAGTCTGGCGACCAGGGCCAAAGCACGTCGTCCGCGTCGACTGCGGCCGGCTTTCGCGTGACACTCACTCACAAGGTCGGCAGGGCCGAGGTCGAGGTGCCCCCGCAGGGGGTGGTGGCGCTTCTCGATGCCGACCTGGACGCCCTGCTGCTGCTTGGCGTGCAACCCGTTGGCTCTTCTGAGTCGTCCGTCGAGGGTGGCGTCACCGGTTGGGCCTGGCCGCTGCGCGTGAGCAAGCCCGAGGTGCTCGTCACGGGGGACACCGGCTTCGGCGCCGAGAAGATTGCCGCGCTCGCCCCCGACCTGATCCTGACCGGTGACTATTGCTTCGACGACGAGTACGCGAAGCTCAGCAAGGTCGCGCCGACCATGGGGTACGAGACCACCGGCGCCTTCGAGGATGCCTCGCAGGGTGCCCTGCGACAGGTCGCCAAGGCGGTCGGCCGCACCGTGAGGGCCGAGCTGGTTCATCACCGAGGTCGAGGGCAGGATCGGCAAAGGCCAAGACCGACCTTCCGGCACTGGCCGGCAAGGAGTTCACACTCAGCCGGATGTGGGAGGCCGGCCCGATCAGGCGCGCTGCGCTCCGACAAGGACGCCAGCGAGAAGATCCTCAACGACTTCGGCCTGAAGCTGGCACCAGAGGTGGCCGCGATCCCCGGCGACGAGTTCGCCGTGCAGCTCAGCCTCGAGAAGGTCACCGTGCTCGACGCGGACGTCACGCCCGTCTACCACGCCGACAAGACGCTGCAGCCCACGCTCGAGGGAAACACTTCTTCTAGAACCTCGTGCCGGTCAGGAGCAAGTCCCTTGTGGCCCTGATTGATCCGCAGTTCTCGGCTTTGCGCACCCCGACACCGCTGTCGGTGCAGTACATCATCGCCAACGTCCTCCCGGACGTCGCGACCGCTGTTTCGTAAGGAGAGGGAACATGCCTCAGAACCCGTTCGACGACGACACTGGCACCTTCTTCGCCCTCGTCAACCACGAGGAGCAGTACTCCCTCTGGCCCACCTTCAAGCCTGTGCCCAGCGGCTGGACGATCGTGTTCGGCGGGCCCGGCGGCGCTCCCCGAAAGGAGGTCCTCGACTGGATCGACAAGACCTGGACCGACCTGCGGCCCAAGTCGCTCCGTGACTTCATCGCGGAGCAAGAGGCCCTGACCACCTCCGGCAACTGACCAGTTCCCCCCCTTCTGCTTCGACCTCAAGGAGAGCAGCGTGCTACGAACCGTCCTCGGCGGAAAGATTCACCGTGCCACGGTCACGCAGGCCGATTTGCATTACGTGGGCTCCATCACCATCGATGAGGATCTGGTGCGGGCCGCGGGTCTGGTCGAAGGGGAAAAAGTCCAGGTCGTCGACATCACGAACGGCGCCCGCATCGAGACGTACGTGATCACCGGCGCCGCCGGCGGAGGACAGATCTGCATCAACGGTGCCGCCGCGCATCTGGTGCGGCCGGGCGACCTGGTGATCATCATGTCTTACCTGCTGGCAGAGGACGCCGCATTGATCACGTACGAGCCGCAGGTGGTGCACGTCGACGCCGACAACCGCATCGTCAAGCTGGGACACGACCCGGCCGAGCCCGTGCCGGGCGCGGTCGACCAGTTCTCGTCCAGGCAGCTCTAGATGGCTGCTCTCGAGCCGCTCGTCACCGATGGTTTCGTGCCCTACCCGGAGGACATCGCCGCTCGCTACCGAGCCGAGGGCTGGTGGACAGATGAGACGATGCCGGAGCCGTTGTTCGCCACGGTCGCCCGGGTCCCGGGCAAGATCGCGATCATCTCGGGCGACACGGTGCTCACCTACGCCGAGCTGGGCGACCGCATCCTGCAGCTCGCCGCAGGCCTGCGGCACCTCGGAGTCAGCCGCGGCGACCGGGTGGTGGTCCATCTGCCGAACATTCCCGAGTTCATTGCTTTCGTGTACGCCTTCTGGCAGATCGGCGCCATCCCGGTGTTCGCGCCGGTGGCCCACCGGCGTACGGAGATTGAGCACTTCGTCCAGGTCACCGAGGCCCGGGTCTACGTCACCGTCGCCAAGCACGACGGCGCCGACCTGGCCACGCTGGCGGCCGAGCTGAAGGCGGCCTGGCCCAGCCTGGAGCACACCGTCGTGCTGGACGAGGCCGGTGGTGGCGCCGACCTGGATCGCCTGCTGGAGCACGATCCGCTGCCGCACGAGCGGCGGACCCTGCCGGCCGACGTCGCCCTGCTGCAGATGTCGGGCGGCACCACCGGACGGCCCAAGCTCATCCCACACACCAGCGAGACGTACCTGCACTCGGTGCGGCAGAGCATCCCGATCTGCGGCATCACGGAGAACTCGGTGCAGCTGACCGCGGTGCCGATCTGCCACAGCATGTCGGTGCGGTCCCCAGGTTTCCTGGGCGTTCTTAGCGTCGGCGGAACCGTGGTGCTGGCCCCGAACGGCAGCCCCGACGTCGTGTTCCCGCTCATCGAACGGCACGGGATCACCCAGTCGTCGATCGTGCCGCCGCTCCTGCTGGCCTGGCTGAACTCGTCGCTCAAGCAGCAGTACGACCTGTCCAGCCTGGAGAGCCTGCACGTCGGCGGCGCACGGCTCAGCGTCGAGGCGGCCCGCCGGGTGAAGCCCGAGCTCGACGTCATCCTTCAACAGGGCTTCGGGATGGCCGAGGGCCTGGTCAACTACAACAGGTTCGACGTCGATGAAGAGACGAGCCTGCGCTGCCAGGGCCGTCCCATCTCGCCCGGCGACGAACTGCTCCTCCTGGACGACGCCGGCGATCCGGTGCCTCCCGGTGCGCCGGGGCACCTGCTGACCCGCGGGCCTACCACGATCCGGGGCTACTACCGCGATCCCGAGGAGAACGCCCGCAGCTTCACCGCGGACGGCTTTTACCGCACCGGCGACATCATCGAACGGTACGAAAACGGCTACCTGGCCGTCGTCGGACGCTCGAAGGACCAGATCAACCGGGGCGGCGAGAAGGTCGCGCCGGAAGAGGTGGAAAACCTGATCCTGGCGCACGGGAGCGTGCACGACGTGTCCGTCATCGGCATCCCCGACCAGATCCTCGGCGAACGGGTCAAGGCGTTCGTGGTCCTGCGGGCCGGCGCCGACCCGGCCACGCTGAAGCTGAGCTCCATCCGCGCGTTCCTCCGGGAGCGCGGCCTCGCCTCCTACAAGCTGCCCGACGCCCTGGAGGTGGTCGCAGAGTTCCCGCAGACGGCGGTCGGCAAGGTCAGCAAACGGCGGCAGCGGAGTCAGTAGGAGTGGTCCGCCCGCGGCGTCAGCGTTGCCCGTCCGCAGGCGGATCTCCCATTCTCGAGAGGACCGAACTTCCGGTGAGCACTGACGCGCGGGTGGCGCTGTCAACCAGTCAGCGTGGCATCTGGGCCGCACAGAAGCTGTTCGCCGAACCTGGCGCGTTCCGCGCGGGCGAGATCACCTGGCTGCCGGGCGCGATCGACACCGCCGCGTTGGCCGCCGCGGTGAGCCGAGCCTTCGCGGAGGCCGACGCGCTACGCGTGCGCTTCCACGACGACGAGGGCACGCCGTTCCAGGTGGTCGACGCGTCGCGGAGCCTCGAGACGGCCGTCGTGGACGAGCCGCACAGCGACAGGGCGATCCGGGACCTGATGCGCGCCACGTTCTCCGCACCGATGATAGCCCCGGAGCTGTCGACGACCTCCGTGTTGATAAGGCGTACCGACGGGAATTGGGCCTGGTTCTTCGCGGCCGACAACATCCTCCTGGACGGATACAGCGTCACCCTCTTCATCCGGCGCGTGGCCGAGATCTACACGGCTGCTGTCCGCGGCGAACCCGTGTCGGACGCCTGGTTCGGGCGGCTCGCGGACGCCACGGCCGATCCTGTCGCGCCCCCGGAAGCAATGGATTTCTGGCGAGCATTGCTGGATGTGGACTCGGAGCAGGCGCCGGGGACGGTCGCCGACCTCTTCTCGTTCTCCTACCGGCCGGTCAGGGTGGCGCTGCCCGACGGTGGATATGAACGGCTTCGGGCGTACGCGCGGGGGATCCGGGCGAACTGGACGGACCTGCTCGTCGCGTACTGGGGACTCTACAACTCCCTCGCCGGCCGGCGGGACGAGATCGCGGTGCGGGTGCCCTTCATGATGCGGGACGGCCGTGCCCTCCTGCGCACGCCGAGCGCACTGTCCCGCGTGCTGCCGGTCGTGGCCACGATCGGCCCGCGCGACACCCTCGCCGAAACGGTCAAGGCCGTAGGGCGGCAGTCGCAGCAGGCGCGGGCACACTCCGCAGTGGAGGACCACCAGATCACCCGGTGCTGGCCGGGAAACGATTTCTCATACTTCACGCTGCCGTCCATCAACATCAAGATCTTCGACTACACCGCGCGGTTCGACCAGGTCGTCGGCACGGTGGAGACGCTCAACCCCGGCCAGATCGGAAAGCTGGACCTGTCGGTCTACAGCGATCCCGCCGACGGGCTGCGGCTCGAACTGGCCGGCCACGAGTCGGTCATCGGGCAGGCCGAGGTGCAGCGGCACGCCGCTGCCTTCGCCCGATTCCTCACAAGGGCGCTCGAATCCGCGCCGGACGTAACCCTGCACGAGCTCGCCGAGGCCGCCTTTCCCGCCTCCGCAGCCGTGGACGCCGCCGAAAGGGCAGCCCTGGCGGACGGGTCGCCCTCCCCATCCGCGAACGGCTCGACGCTCATAGCCGCGAACCGGCCCGGTGGCTTGGTGGACGGGTTGCTGCGCGGAGCAACTCCCGGAGCGACGGCGGTGGTCGCCGACGGGGAAAGGTTGTCCTTCGCACAGCTCGACGCCCGGGCGGACGCATTCGCTCGCGTCCTGGCGGATGCGGGAGTGCGGGCCGGGAATCGGGTGGCGGTGACGCTGCCGCGGTCGGTGGAACGGGTCGTCGCGATCGTCGGTGTGCTCCGGGCTGGCGGGGTGTGCGTGCCCGTCGACCCTAACTATCCGGCCCGCCGTCAGCAGTGGATTCTCGAGGATTCCGGTGCGGTGGCGGTGGTCGGCCCCTCGGGTGTGGAGGCGACCGGCCTTCGTTCCGGGCCGGCGGACGGTGCGGCGTTCGTCATTTTCACGTCGGGCACCAGCGGGCGGCCGAAAGGTGTGGTGCTGTCGCATCGGGCGGTGGCGAACCGGCTCGTGTGGGGCGCTGCGACGCTCGAACTCGGTCCCGGAGCCGTGGCTCTGGCCAAGAGCAGCGTCGGATTTGTGGACGCTATGACCGAGCTGCTCGTGCCCCTGGCCGCGGGCGCGACTGTTGTGGTTCTCGACGACGAGGCGGCCGGTGATCCACTGGCGCTGGCGGATGCTGTGCGTCGTCATGGGGTGACGCACCTGCTGACGGTGCCGGGGCTGGCCGACGTGCTGGCCCGGGCCGGCGGCGGGCCCAGGCCTGATGCCACCGCCCGGGTTCCTGGTGCGATGGGGTCGTTGCGGTCGTGGGTCTGTTCCGGTGAGGTGTTGGCGCCGGCCACGGTGGAGGCGATGCGGGTGGCGGCGCCTGATGCGGTGCTGCGCAACTTTTACGGCTCGACCGAGGTCACCGGCGACGCCACCGCGGGTGTGGGCGCCGGCATCGGTCGTGCGGTGCCCGGTACCCGCGTGCGTGTGCTCGACACGTGGCTGCGGCCGGTCGAGCCTGGTGTCGTCGGCGAGCTGTACGTCGGCGGGATTCAGCTGGCCGAGGCGTATGCGGGTCGTGGCGCTCTGACGGCGGAGCGGTTCGTCGCCGGCGACGACGGCGATCGGTGGTACCGGACGGGCGACCTGGTCCGGTCCGACCCGCAGGGCTCCTTGGAGTTCGTGGGCCGCGCGGACGACCAGGTGAAGATCCGAGGGTTCCGGATCGAGTTGGAAGAGGTCCGGAACTGCATCGAGCGGCACCCGGCGGTGACCGGCGCGGCGGTGGTGGCACTCGACCATCCGGGAGGGGGCAAGTATCTGGCTGCCTATGTCACCGGGGAAGCCGGCGAGCTCGCTGCGCACGTCGCCGCGTCCCTGCCGGATTACATGGTCCCGGCCAGCTTCACGGTGCTAGACGCGTTTCCGCGTACGCCGAACGGGAAGCTGGACCGGCGCGCCTTGCCCGCGCCCGATCTGGGCAGCGCGGGTGGACGTGCGCCGGAGACCGAGACCGAGCGGGCGCTGGCCGGGATCTTCCGCGACGTGTTGCACCTCGACGTCGAGGTCTCGGCGGATGACGACTTCTTCCGGCTCGGTGGCGACTCGCTGCTGGCCACGCGGGTGATCGCGCGGCTCGGGTCCGGGCTGTCGCTGCGGGATCTGTTCGACGCCCCGATAATCGCGGCACTGGCGCGGGTCGTCGACTCCCGCGGCGCGAAGGGGCCGGAGTCGCTGCGGCTGGGATCGATTACCCGGCCAGCGGTGGTGCCGCTTTCCCATGGACAGCAGGCGTTGTGGGTGATCGACCAGTTCGGCGGGCCCCGATCGCGGTATGTGGTGCCGCTGGTCCTGCGGATCTCGGGCGAGCTGGTCGAGGCCGCCCTGGCAGCCGCGGTCCGGGACGTGGTGTCCCGCCACGAGGTGCTGAGGACCTTGCTGGTGGAGCAGGACGGCGAGCTGCGGCAGGTCGTCGTCCCGGTCGGGGACATCTTGGAGGTAGAGGACTTCGCCGAGGGGCGGGTCGCCGAGATCGTCCGGGCCGGATTCGATCTGGGGTCGGAGCTTCCGATTCGTGCGGTGCTGCTGCGGGTCGCCGCCGCGGAGTGGGTGCTGGTGATGGCGGTGCATCACCATGCCATCGACGAGTGGTCGTTCCCGTCCCTGCTGGGTGACCTGTCGGAGGCATACAGGGCCCGGGCAATGGGGGGGCGGCCGGCGTGGAAACCGTTGCCGGTGCAGTACGCGGACTATGCCGTGTGGCAGCGGGCGTCGGACCCGGCCGTACATCTGGACTTCTGGCGTGACGCACTGGACGGTGCTCCGCCCGAGTCGGGGATCAGCACGGACCGGTCGCCGGGTGCGGAACCGTCGCACGTGGGTGCGGACATCGATTTCGCGCTGGATCCGGCCACCGCGGAAGCGTTGCGGGGTTTGGCCGCAGCGCAGGGCGTGACCACATTCATGGCGGTGCAGGCGGCGGCCGCGTTGGCGGTGTCGGCGCTGGGCGGCGGGGACGATGTGGTGATCGGTTCGCCGGTCGGCGGGCGGACCGAGGACGGTCTTGAAGACATGGTCGGCTACTTCGTGAACACCGTGCCGTTCCGGCATCGGATCGGGCTGGGTGACCGGTTGGCCGATGTGCTCGGGCGGGCTCGTGAGGTGGTGCTGGACGGGCTGGCGCATCAGGCGGCGCCGTTCGAGCAGATCGCGGCCGTGGCCGGGGTGAACCGTGCGGTGAACCGCAATCCGGTGTTCCAGGTGCTGCTCACCTATCGGCATCTGGCCGACCACGGCGTTCTGGAGCCGGCGTTCCCGGGCTTGCAGGCCCGGTTGGAACGGGCATCGCTGGGCGCGGTGAAGACCGACCTGGACATCTATCTGACCGAGACGCCGGTGGCGGTGACCGGTTTCCTGACGTACGCCGTCGAGCTGTTCGACGCGGCGACGGCTGAGCGGTTCGTGGCCGTGTTCCTGCGGGTCCTCGAATCGTTGGCGACCGCCCCACAGGCCCGGGTGGCCGATCTGGACCTGGTGCAGGCGCCCGCACCCGTGGAGACGCCGGCCGCATCCGTCGACGCATCGGTGGACGAGTTGCTGCAACGGGCTGACCCGGACGCGACCGCAGTGGTCACCGACGGGGAAACGTTGTCCTTCGCCGAGCTGGGCGCACGGGTGGACGCGTTCGCCCGCCTCCTGGCGGATGCGGGTGTGCGGGCGGGGAACCGGGTGGCGGTGATGCTGCCGCGCTCGGCGGATCGAGTCGTCGCGATCCTGGGTGTGCTCCGGGCCGGGGCCGCGTGTGTGCCGGTGGATCCGGACTATCCGGCCCAGCGCGTGCAGTGGATCCTCGAGGATTCCGTCGCGGTGGCGGTGGTTGGTCCCTCCGGCGTGGAGGCGACCGGCCGAGTTTCGGGGCCGGCGGACGACGCGGCGTTTGTCATCTTCACGTCGGGCACGACCGGGCGTCCCAAGGGCGTCGTGCTGTCGCATCGGGCGGTGGTGAACCGCCTCACGTGGGGCGCGCAGGTGCTCGACCTCGGCCCCGGCGCTCGAGCGCTGGTGAAGAGCAGCGTCGGTTTCGTGGACGCGATGACCGAGCTGCTCGGCCCCCTGGCCGCAGGAGCCGCCGTGGTGGTCGTGCCGGACGAGGTCGCGGGCGATCCCATCGCGGTGACCGACGCGGTGCGCCGTCACGGTGTGACGCATCTGTTGACGGTGCCGGGCCTGGCCGATGTGCTGGCTCGGGTTCCTGGTGCGATGGGGTCGTTGCGGTCGTGGGTCTGTTCTGGTGAGGTGTTGGCGCCGGCCACGGTGGAGGCGATGCGGGTGGCGGCGCCGAGTGCGGTGCTGCGCAACTTCTACGGGTCGACCGAGGTCACCGGCGACGCCACCGCATCGGAGGGGACCGGCATCGGCCGTGCGGTGGCCGGCACGCGGGTGCGGGTGCTGGACGCGTGGTTGCGGCCGGTGGCTCAGGGCGTCGTCGGTGAGCTGTACGTCGGTGGTGTTCAGTTGGCCGAGGGCTATGCGGGTCGTGGCGCTCTGACGGCCGAGCGGTTCGTCGCCGGTGACGACGGTGAGCGGTGGTACCGGACGGGCGATCTGGTCCGATCGAATGCTTCGGGTGAGTTGGAGTTCGTCGGGCGCGCGGACGACCAGGTGAAGATCCGAGGCTTCCGGATCGAGCTCGAAGAGGTGCGCAACAGCATCGAGCGGCATCCGGCGGTGACCGGTGCCGTCGTGGTGGCATTGGACCATCCGGCCGGCGGGAAGTATCTGGCCGCGTACGTCACCGGTGAGGCCGACGATCTGCGAGGTCACGTCGCCGGACTGCTGCCCGACTACATGGTCCCGGTCACGTTCACGGTGCTGGACGCGTTTCCGCGTACGCCGAACGGAAAGCTGGACCGGCGAGCCCTGCCGGCGCCCGACTTCGGCATCACAGGTGGGCGTGCGCCGGAGACCGAGACCGAGCGCGCGCTGGCCGGGATCTTCCGCGACGTGCTGCACCTCAACCACGACGTGTCGGCAGATGACAATTTCTTCCGGCTCGGTGGCGACTCCCTGCTGGCCACGCGGGTGATCGCCCGCGCGGGCACGGGGCTGTCGCTGCGGGACCTGTTCGACGCCCCGACGGTCGCCGGGCTGGCGCGGATCGCCGGGGGCGCCGAGCAGCCGGAACGGGTGCGGGTCGGCGATGTTCCGCGGCCGGCGGCGGTGCCGGCCTCGTACGGCCAGCAGGCGCTCTGGCTCGTGGATCAGCTCGGCGGGCCCGGCGGGCGTTACGTCGTCCCGGTCGTGCTGCGGCTGTCCGGAAACCTCGACGAGGCCGCGCTGCG
Organism: Micromonospora craniellae; assembly: GCF_014764405.1. Classification (NCBI taxonomy): domain Bacteria; kingdom Bacillati; phylum Actinomycetota; class Actinomycetes; order Micromonosporales; family Micromonosporaceae; genus Micromonospora; species Micromonospora craniellae. The sequence continues at coordinate 3,379,393 of NZ_CP061725.1, forward strand.
CTCGGCGGTCCAGGACGTGGTGTCCCGCCACGAGGTGCTGCGAACCCTGCTGGTGGAGCGGGAGGGATCGCTGCGTCAGGTCGTCGTGCCCGCCGCGGACATCCTGGTCGTCGACGATTTCACCGACGCGGGCGTAGCCGAGATCGTGCAGGCCGGATTTGCGCTGGGGTCCGAGATTCCGGTTCGCGCGGCGTTGTTGCGGGTGGCCGCGGCGGAGTGGGTGTTCGTGCTGGCGGTGCACCACCATGCCATCGACGAGTGGTCCCTGCCGGTGCTACTCGGTGACCTCACGACCGCCTACCAGGCCCGGATTTCGGGCGATCGGCCGTCGTGGGCGCCGTTGCCGGTGCAGTACGCGGACTACGCCGTCTGGCAGCGGGCGTCGGACCCGGCCAAAGACCTGGATTTCTGGCGTGCCGCCCTGGAAGGCGTTCCACCGGAGTCGGGGATCAGCGCGGACCGGATGCCGGGCCCGGTGCCCTCGCACGCCGGTCTCGACATCGAGTTCAGCGTGGACCCGGCGACAATCACGGCCCTGCGGGCACAGGGCGTGACCACATTCATGGCGGTGCAGGCGGCGGCCGCGTTGGCGGTGTCGGCGCTGGGCGGCGGGGACGATGTGGTGATCGGTTCGCCGGTCGGCGGGCGGACCGAGGACGGTCTTGAAGACATGGTCGGCTACTTCGTGAACACCGTGCCGTTCCGGCATCGGATCGGGCTGGGTGACCGGTTGGCCGATGTGCTCGGGCGGGCTCGTGAGGTGGTGCTGGACGGGCTGGCGCATCAGGCGGCGCCGTTCGAGCAGATCGCGGCCGTGGCCGGGGTGAACCGTGCGGTGAACCGCAATCCGGTGTTCCAGGTGCTGCTCACCTATCGGCATCTGGCCGACCACGGCGTTCTGGAGCCGGCGTTCCCGGGCTTGCAGGCCCGGTTGGAACGGGCATCGCTGGGCGCGGTGAAGACCGACCTGGACATCTATCTGACCGAGACGCCGGTGGCGGTGACCGGTTTCCTGACGTACGCCGTCGAGCTGTTCGACGCGGCGACGGCTGAGCGGTTCGTGGCCGTGTTCCTGCGGGTCCTCGAATCGTTGGCGACCGCCCCACAGGCCCGGGTGGCCGATCTGGACCTGGTGCAGGCGCCCGCACCCGTGGAGACGCCGGCCGCATCCGTCGACGCATCGGTGGACGAGTTGCTGCAACGGGCTGACCCGGACGCGACCGCAGTGGTCACCGACGGGGAAACGTTGTCCTTCGCCGAGCTGGGCGCACGGGTGGACGCGTTCGCCCGCCTCCTGGCGGATGCGGGTGTGCGGGCGGGGAACCGGGTGGCGGTGATGCTGCCGCGCTCGGCGGATCGAGTCGTCGCGATCCTGGGTGTGCTCCGGGCCGGGGCCGCGTGTGTGCCGGTGGATCCGGACTATCCGGCCCAGCGCGTGCAGTGGATCCTCGAGGATTCCGTCGCGGTGGCGGTGGTTGGTCCCTCCGGCGTGGAGGCGACCGGCCGAGTTTCGGGGCCGGCGGACGACGCGGCGTTTGTCATCTTCACGTCGGGCACGACCGGGCGTCCCAAGGGCGTCGTGCTGTCGCATCGGGCGGTGGTGAACCGCCTCACGTGGGGCGCGCAGGTGCTCGACCTCGGCCCCGGCGCTCGAGCGCTGGTGAAGAGCAGCGTCGGTTTCGTGGACGCGATGACCGAGCTGCTCGGCCCCCTGGCCGCAGGAGCCGCCGTGGTGGTCGTGCCGGACGAGGTCGCGGGCGATCCCATCGCGGTGACCGACGCGGTGCGCCGTCACGGTGTGACGCATCTGTTGACGGTGCCGGGCCTGGCCGATGTGCTGGCTCGGGTTCCTGGTGCGATGGGGTCGTTGCGGTCGTGGGTCTGTTCTGGTGAGGTGTTGGCGCCGGCCACGGTGGAGGCGATGCGGGTGGCGGCGCCGAGTGCGGTGCTGCGCAACTTCTACGGGTCGACCGAGGTCACCGGCGACGCCACCGCATCGGAGGGGACCGGCATCGGCCGTGCGGTGGCCGGCACGCGGGTGCGGGTGCTGGACGCGTGGTTGCGGCCGGTGGCTCAGGGCGTCGTCGGTGAGCTGTACGTCGGTGGTGTTCAGTTGGCCGAGGGCTATGCGGGTCGTGGCGCTCTGACGGCCGAGCGGTTCGTCGCCGGTGACGACGGTGAGCGGTGGTACCGGACGGGCGATCTGGTCCGATCGAATGCTTCGGGTGAGTTGGAGTTCGTCGGGCGCGCGGACGACCAGGTGAAGATCCGAGGCTTCCGGATCGAGCTCGAAGAGGTGCGCAACAGCATCGAGCGGCATCCGGCGGTGACCGGTGCCGTCGTGGTGGCATTGGACCATCCGGCCGGCGGGAAGTATCTGGCCGCGTACGTCACCGGTGAGGCCGACGATCTGCGAGGTCACGTCGCCGGACTGCTGCCCGACTACATGGTCCCGGTCACGTTCACGGTGCTGGACGCGTTTCCGCGTACGCCGAACGGAAAGCTGGACCGGCGAGCCCTGCCGGCGCCCGACTTCGGCATCACAGGTGGGCGTGCGCCGGAGACCGAGACCGAGCGCGCGCTGGCCGGGATCTTCCGCGACGTGCTGCACCTCAACCACGACGTGTCGGCAGATGACGATTTCTTCCGGCTCGGCGGGGACAGCATCCTCGCTGCGCGCATCGTGTCCGCCGCTCTCGGCCACGACCTGCCGCTGACGCTCCGTCATGTCTTCGAGCAGCGGACCGTGGGTGGGCTGGCCCGCATTCTTCCTGTGGCCGCACCGATTCCGGTGCCGGTGTCGTCGGTTCTCGAACGGCTCCGGGAGTCCGGCGCCGACCCGAACGCCTGGGTCTACACCGAGACCTTCGAGGTTCCCGGACATCCGGCGCTCGGCGAGCGGTACGCCGCCCTCGTCGCGGGCACCGACGCGCTGCGGCTCTCGGTGCAGTGCGTCAGCCGGCGCCTCTGGCTGACGCAGATCGAGCCGGTTGCGTCGGTGGCAGTCACCGAGACAGCTGGGGCACTGCGATCCGCGGCCAGGGATCTGGTGGACGTCACGAACGGGACGCCCGCCGCGCTGGCCTTCGCGAGGACTCCGACGTCCACGGTGGTTGCCCTCGCTGTCCACGCTGTGGCGGCCGACCGGGCTTCGGCCCGTCGTCTCGCCGACGCTCTGCGCTTCGGGACGAATGGCGCTCCGGGGCATCTCGGGCCTGCGCTCGAAGCCGTGGAGGCGGCGGGAGCGGCTGTGCCCGACTCGGCCCTGGGCGGCTGGCAGGACCTGCTGAGGCACGTCACACCTCCTGACGAAGCAAGCTTCGAGTCCGGCCGTGCCGAGACGTTCCGCTGGGAGGGCGCGCACACCGACGACGCCGTACGGCTGACGCTCCGCCGGGCAGCCGGTGGCCTGATCAGTCGCGGCGGTCACGTCGGCCTCGTCGACGAGGAGGTCGCGCTGGCCGCCGGGACCGGCCCGTTCACGGCTACCGCGCCCGTGCCGGCCGACAGCGAGGACCGCACGGCGAGCGCCGAATTCCCCCTGTTACGCCACCACAACCAGGCCGGCCGGCGCGCCCTGCGACGCGCGCCGGTGCCGCACGTGCTCATCACCCGCGTGCACGGACCGGCGGACGATCGGCTCGAAGGCGTCGAGACGCTCTACCGGGCCGTCATCCGCTATCAGCTCGACCCGGACGCCGCCACGATCACGGTTCTCGGGCTCGCCGCCCCGGCCGCCGCGGTCGTGCGTGACGCGCTGACCGGCGCGGTCGCGGCCACGCCGAACTGAACCTCGTACCGACCGCACCTTGAATGTGATCCTGGAGGATTTTGATGACTGGCCGACCTGTACCGCTGTCCCGGGCTCAGCACGGAGTGTGGGCGGCGCAGCGGCTGGTTCCCGAGGCGACGGCGTTCCGGGTCGGGCAGATCGTGTGGCTGGACGGCCCGATCGACACCGCTGTCTTCTCAGTGGCGGTCGGCCGGGCTTTCGCCGAGGCCGAGGCGTTGCGAACCCGGTTCGCCGAGATCGACGGCGCGGCGTTCCAGACGGTCGACGAGGCCGCGTCGATGCCGACCTCGGTCGTCGACGAGGCAGCCGGTGACGACGCCGTCCGGCACCGGGTGCGGGCCGCCTACGACGCGGTCATCGACGTCACCGAGCCGTCCGCCCGTTCCGAGTCTGTCCTGTTCCGGCGCGACGGCGGGTCGTGGGCCTGGGCCTTCACGACACACCACCTCGTGCTGGACGCGTACGGCCTGTCGCTGTTCACCCGCCGGGTCGCCGAGATCTACACCGCACTGCTGCAGGGCGTCGAGCCCGCGCCGCGTTGGTTCGGCAACTGGCCGGAGATTGCCGAGGCGGGGTCCGGCGGTGAGGCGGCGAGCCTTCCGGACAGTTGGACCGCGCTGTTCGCTGAGGCCGAGCCGCTCGGCCACGCGGTGAACGCCACCGTCGACCAGCTGTTCGCGATCTCGCACCAGCAGGTCACCGTCCCCCTGCCGTCCGCCGCGTGGGAGCGGCTGCAGGAGCGCGCCCGGCAGTCGCGAGCGAGCTGGACGGGCTACCTGACCGCGCTGTGGGGCCTCTACGCCGCTCTGGGCGAGAGCCGCCGCGAGCTGATCGTCCGGGTGCCGTTCATGACGCGCGACGACGCCGCTGCCCTTCGTACGCCCGGAATGCTGGTGAATTCGCTGCCGGTAGTGGCGGAACTGTCCGGCACGACACCGCTGGACGAGATCGTGGGCAGCGTGGCGCGGCAGCTCCGCACGACGGGCCGCGACCGCAGCCTGACCGAGGAGCAGGTGGCCCGCAGCTGGCCGGGCGGCGAGTTCGACTGGCTGTGCCTGCCGGTCATCAACATCAAGGCGTTCGACTACACGGCCGTGTTCGGCGAGCTGAGCGGTCGGCAGGAGACCGTCAACGCCGGGCCAGTCGGGCGTCTCGAACTGACCGTCTACTCGGACCCGGTGCACGGGTCGCGGCTCGAGCTCGCCGGGCATGAGTCGCTGATCAGGCCCGACGAGCTGGCGGGGCACGCGGAGCGGTTCGCGAGGTTTGTGTCGGCCGTTCTCGAGGTCGGCGGGGAAACCGCGATCGGGGCGTTGCCGGCCGGGCTCACGCCCGCCGACCTGGCCCGGGGCGTGGGGGATGCGCTCGAGGTCCCCGGCCTGACCCTGGACGGGCTGATCCGTTCGCAGGTATCGGCGACGCCGGGCGGGATCGCTGTGGTGGCCGACGACGACTCGCAGCTGACCTACACGGAGTTCGATGCGCGGGTGGAGGCGACCGCGCGGGCGTTGCAGGACCGGGGCGTGAAGGTCGGTGACCGCGTGGCGGTGCAGTTGCCGCGATCGATCGACCTGGTCGTGACCCTCGCAGCAGTGATGCGAGTCGGTGCGGCTTTCGTGCCGATCGACACCGCGTATCCGGCTGCTCGGGTGCAGACGATCCTGGCGGACGCCGTTCCGGCTCTGCTGGTGTCGGAGCCGTTGGCGGGCGCTGACGGCCCGGTGGTGTTGCCACGGTCGTTGTCGCCTCTCGATGTCGCGTATGTGATCTTCACGTCGGGCACGTCGGGCCGGCCGAAGGGTGTGGCGGTTTCGCACGCCGCGATCGTGAACCTGATCGTGTGGCGGCAGGAGATGTTTCCGGTCGGGGTGTCGGATCGGGTGTTGCAGAAGACGTCGGTTGGTTTCGATGTGGCGGTGCCGGAGTTTTTCTGGCCGTTGACGGTCGGTGCCGCAGTGCGGTTGGTCAAGCCTGGTGGGGAGCGGGAGCCGGAGTATCTGACGTCGATTCTCCGTACCGAGCCGGTCGGGTTCGTCGAGCTGGTGCCGACTGTGCTGCAGGCCATGCAGGACGTGGGGTTCGAGGTAGCCGGGTCGAGGGTGCGGCATCTGTCGCTCGGTGGGGAGGCGCTCCCCGCGGAGCTGGGCCGCCGTCTCAAAGCCGTCAGCGGTGTGAATGTGTGGAACACCTACGGGCCGACCGAGGTCGCGGTGGACTCGACGGGCGTAAGTCTGTCCGATGTTGACCTGGACGGTGTGCCGGTCGTGCCGATCGGTGGGCCGGTGGCCAACGTGCGGGCCGTCGTGCTTGATTCGTGGCTGCGCCCGACTCCGCCGGGTGTGGTGGGCGAGCTCTATCTGGGTGGCGTGCAGCTGGCCGACGGCTATGTGGGCCGTCCCGGGCTGACGGCCGAGCGTTTCATCGCCGACGGACACGGGGAGCGGCTCTACCGGACGGGCGACCTCGTCCGGTGGAACGGGCGCGGCCAGTTGGACTTCCTGGGCCGCGTCGACGACCAGGTGAAGATTCGTGGTTTCCGGATCGAGCTGGACGAGATCCGCAACGTCCTCGAGGGCCACGAAGCGGTATCAGCGGCTGCGGTCGTCGCGCTCGATCACCCGGCGGGCGGGAAGTTCCTCGCCGCGTACACGATTGCCTCAGCGTCGGCGGACGAGTTGCGGGCGTTTGTGGAGGCGCGGCTGCCGGAGTACATGGTGCCGGCATCGTTTACCCGGCTGGATGCCCTGCCGGTGACGGCGAACGGCAAGCTCGACCGGCGCGCGCTGCCGTTCCCGGAACTCGGCGACTCGTCCGGCCGGGCTCCTCGTTCGCGCACCGAATCGGTGCTGGCCGAGGTCTTCCAAGAGGTTCTGCAGGTGCCCTCTGTGTCGGTGGATGACGATTTCTTCCGCCTCGGCGGGCATTCTCTGCTCGCGACTCGGGCCGTCTCCCGGGCCAACGCCCGCCTCGGCGCCTCCCTCACGCTGCGGGACGTCTTCGATCGCCCCACGGTCGCCCGGCTCGCCACCGCGGCCAGCGACACGGCGACGCCGCTGCCGTTGGTGGGCGAGGTTTCACGGCCCGCCGCGCTCCCGGCATCGTACGGGCAGCAGTCGCTCTGGCTCATCGAGCAGCTCGGCGGGCCGGGATCGCGCTACGTCGTCCCGTTGGTGTCACGGCTGACCGGCAACCTGGACGAGGCGGCTCTCACGGCGGCGCTGCGTGACGTGGTGGCCCGGCACGAGGCGCTGCGCACGCTGATCGTCGAGCAGGACGGGGAACTCCGGCAGGTCGTCGTCTCCGCCGCGGAGGCGACCCCCCGGGTCACCCTGACCGTGGATACGTTTACCGACGCCCGGGTCGATGAGGTCGTCCAGAGCCGGTTCGACCTAGGCGCCGACCTTCCGGTGCGCGCCGCGCTGCTCCGTGCCGACGACGCCGCATGGGTGCTCGTGCTGGCGTTGCACCACCACGCGGTCGACGAGTGGTCGTTCCCGCTGCTGCTCGGCGACCTCTCCACCGCCTACCGGGCCCGGCGCAACGGCACGGCGCCGGCGTGGGAGCCGCTGCCGGTGCAGTACGCGGACTATGCCGTCTGGCAGCGGGAGGTGCTCGCCTCCGAACTGCCGGAGCACCTCGACTACTGGCGTGCGGTGCTCGACGACGCGCCGTCCGAGTCGACGATCGCGCTCGACCGGCCCCGCCCGGCCGAGCCCACCCACCGGGGCGTCGACGTCCGGATGACGATTACTGCGGACACGCTCGCGGGTCTTCGGGCGGTGGCGGCCGAGCAGGGCGTCACCATGTTCATGCTCGCCCACGCGGCGACCGCGCTGACCGTCTCGGCGCTCGGCGGCGGGGATGACATCGTGATCGGCTCCCCGGTCGCCGGCAGGACCGAGCATGAACTCGAACGCGTAGTCGGCTACTTCGTGAACACGCTTCCGGTACGGCACCGGCTCAACCCCGCGGACACCGTCGCCGACCTGCTCCGGCGCACCCGGCGGACCGTGCTGAACGGGTTCGCCCACCAGGCCGCGCCGTTCGAGGAGGTCGCCCGGGTCGCGGGGGTCGAGCGGGCGCCGAACCGGAACCCGCTCTTCCAGGTCATGCTCACGCACCACGCCGACGGCCAGACCGACGACATCGTGCTTGACGGCCTGGCGTCCGAGAACCTGCCGGTCACCCTCGCCGCCGCGAAGACCGATCTCGAACTCGACCTCGTGGAGACGGCGACCGGCCTCGACGGTCTCCTCACGTACGCCTCCGACATCCTCGAACGGGCCACGGTCGACCGGTTCATCGCGGTGTTCGAAAGGGTGCTGGCGACGATCGCCGCGACCCCGGGCGTACGGGTGGCGGACCTGTCGGCCGATGGCGTCGCCGGTGTGGTCGGCGAGCCCCTCGACGTCCGTCCGCTCACCCTGGACGGCCTGATCCGTTCGCAGGTGGAGGCGACTCCGGGTGGGATCGCGGTGGTGGCGGACGATGGCGTGCAGTTGACGTATGGGGAGTTCGATGCGCGGGTGGAGGCGACCGCGCGGGCGTTGCAGGACCGGGGTGTGAAGGTCGGTGATCGGGTGGCGGTGCGGTTGCCGCGATCGATCGACCTGGTCGTGACCCTCGCAGCAGTGGTCCGGGTCGGCGCGGCGTTTGTGCCGATCGACACCGCCTACCCGTCCGCCCGGGTGCAGACGATCCTGGAAGATGCCGCCCCGGCGCTGCTGGTGTCCGAACCGTTGGAAGGCGTTGACGGCCCGGTGGTGTTGTCGCGGTCGTTGTCGTCTCTCGATGTGGCGTATGTGATCTTCACGTCGGGCACGACTGGCCGGCCGAAGGGTGTGGCCGTGTCGCACCAGGCGATCGTGAATCTGATTGCGTGGCGGCAGGAGATGTTTCCGGTCGGGGTGTCGGATCGGGTGTTGCAGAAGACGATGGTTGGTTTCGATGTGGCGGTGCCGGAGTTCTTTTGGCCGTTGGCTGTGGGGGCTGCGGTGCGGTTGGTCAAGCCGGGTGGGGAGCGGGAACCCGATTATCTGGCGGGGATTCTCGATGGTGAGCCGGTCGGTTTCGTCGAGTTGGTGCCGACGGTGTTGCAGGCGATGTTGGACGTCGGTTTCCAGCCGACGCGGGTGCGGCATTTGTCGGTGGGTGGTGAGGCGTTGCCGGCGGAGCTGGGCCGCCGTCTCAAAGCCGTCAGCGGTGTGAATGTGTGGAACACCTACGGGCCGACCGAGGTCGCGGTGGACTCGACGGGCGTAAGTCTGTCCGATGTTGACCTGGACGGTGTGCCGGTCGTGCCGATCGGTGGGCCGGTGGCCAACGTGCGGGCCGTCGTGCTTGATTCGTGGCTGCGTCCGACTCCGCCGGGTGTGGTGGGCGAGCTCTATCTGGGTGGCGTGCAGCTGGCCGACGGCTATGTGGGCCGTCCCGGGCTGACGGCCGAGCGTTTCATCGCCGACGGACACGGGGAGCGGCTCTACCGGACGGGCGACCTCGTCCGGTGGAACGGGCGCGGCCAGTTGGACTTCCTGGGCCGCGTCGACGACCAGGTGAAGATTCGTGGTTTCCGGATCGAGCTGGACGAGATCCGCAACGTCCTCGAGGGCCACGAAGCGGTATCAGCGGCTGCGGTCGTCGCGCTCGATCACCCGGCGGGCGGGAAGTTCCTCGCCGCGTACACGATTGCCTCAGCGTCGGCGGACGAGTTGCGGGCGTTTGTGGAGGCGCGGTTGCCGGAGTACATGGTGCCGGCGTCGTTTACTCGGCTGGATGCCCTGCCGGTGACGGCGAACGGCAAGCTCGACCGCCGCGCCCTGCCGTTCCCGGAACTCGGCGCGGGCCGAGCAGAAGGCCGCGCCCCGCAGACCCCCACCGAGCAGATCCTCGCCGGTGTCTTCGAGGACGTCCTGCAACTGTCGTCGGTGTCTGCGGACGACGACTTCTTCCGCCTCGGCGGGGACAGCATCCTGTCCATCCAGGCGGTCTCGCGCGCCCGCCGAGCCGGAGTGATCGTCACCGCCGCGGACGTGTTCACGGCCCGCACCGTCGCCGCCCTGGCCCGCCTGGCCAAGCAGGACGCCGACGCCGTACGCCTCCCCGAACGCACCAATTCCGGACTGTGGCCGATCGCCGCCGCCGAGGTCGACCTCCCCGGATTCGGCGCGTTCACCCAGTCGTACACGTTCGTCACCCCGCCCGGCCTCACCGAGCCGGCCCTGCACCGGATCCTCGGCCGCGTGATCGAGCGGCATCCCGCCCTGAGCGGCCGCCTCGTCTGCGGCGACCGGTGGCGCTTCGAGACTCGTGCCGCCGGACCTATCGCCGCGCAGATCTCCGTGGAACAGGAGTGGACGGACTCCGCCGTGGCCGAGCTGTCCGAGTCGCTCGACCTGGAGGCCGGAGTGCTCTGGCGGGCACGCTGGTACACGGATGGCCGGCTTCTCTGGGTCATCCACCACATGGTCGTCGACGGCGTCTCCTGGCGCATCCTCGGCGACGACCTGCGGCACGCGTGGGAGCTGGAGACTGGCCGGACCACCGAGCCCCTGTCACCAGCCGGGACGAGCCTGCCCGCGTGGTCGCACGCCCTCACCGCCCGCGCGGCCGACACCGACATCACCGACCAGCTCGCCTACTGGTCCGACGTGGTCGCGACCGACGACCCGCTGATCGGTTCGCGCCCGCTCGACCCCGCGCGCGACACCGAGGCGACCGCCGGCACGGTCGAGGTCCTGGTGCCGGTCCAAGCTGTGCTCACCGACTTGCCGAGCCTGCTGTCGGCGGAGGTCGACGACGTCCTCTTGGGCGCGCTCACCATCGCGATCGGCGCCTGGCGCGACCGCAGGCGAGTGCTCGTCGGCCTGGAGGGTCACGGCCGCCAGGAGTCCCTGATCCCCGGGGCAGACCTCTCCCGTACGGTCGGATGGCTCACCACCTGGTACCCGGTCGCACTGTCCAGTGACGACATCGACCCGGCCGCCGCCCTCCACGACCCGCAGGCCGCCGCCGACGTTGTGCTGCGCGTCAAGGAACAACTCCGCCGGGTGCCCGGCCGCGGCATCGGTTACGGCCTGCTACGCCACCTCAACCCCACCACCGCCGCGCAGCTCGCCGCCGGCGCCGTCCCGCAGATCGGGTTCAACTACCTCGGCCAGTTCCGCGACGACGAGCCGGCGCAGGCCCTTGCCTGGTCCGGCAGCCTGGACGGGTACGCCCCGGGGGAGCTGCCGCTCGCGGCGGCCGTCGACATCAACGTCGCCGCCGTCCCCGGCGAGGACGGCCTCGTGCTCGACGGCACGGTCTCCTTCGCCGAGGGCATTTCCGATGTACGGGAACTGGTCGACCTCTGGTCCACGGCGCTCGCCACTCTGACCCGCTACGCTGGCTCGGCGAGCCACACCCGCCGCTCCCCGTCCGATCTGACCGCCCCGGCCCTGACTCAGGCGGACGTCGACACGTGGGAGGCGCGCTACGGCGAACTGACCGACGTCCAGCCGCTCACCGCCCTGCAGCGTGGCATCGCGTTCGAGACGCTTCTCGGCACGGACGACGGCGCGGTGGACGTCTACGTCACCCAGACTGTCCTGCACCTTGACGGCGACGTCGACCCCGAGCGGCTGCGGGTCGCCCTCGCGCGGGTGCTCGAACGTTTCCCGAACCTGCGGGCGGCCATCACGCCGACCGGCGCCGGGGAACTCGTCGCCGTCATCCCGGCGGCCGTCGTGGCACCGTTGACCACGATCGGGACCGACGTCCCGCTCGACGCGGTGCTCGACCAGGATCGAGCGGCGCCGTTCGAGCTGCAGTCCGCCCCGCTCACCCGCGCCACGCTGCGAACCGCCGCCCCCGGACGGCACACCCTGATCTGGACGATGCACCACGTCCTAGCCGACGGCTGGTCCAGCCCACGCCTGGTCGAGGCGCTCTTGAAGGCGTACCGGGATCCGGCTGCTCTGGCCGAACCGGACCGTGTCTATCCGGCCTTCCTGTCGTGGCTGGCGGCCCGGAACGAGCGCGCGTCCCTGGATCGGTGGTCGCGGGTTCTCGCGGAGGTGGACGAGCCGACGCTCGTCGCCCCCGGCGCATCGATCACCTCCGCGGTGTTCCCCGACGAGATCGAGCTGGAGATCGGCGCGGAGCGGCACGCGGCGCTTCAGGCCGCCGCCCACGCCGCCGGCGCCACCCTCAGCACCCTCATGCAGGCGGCCTGGGGCGTCCTGCTCAGCAGCATCACCGGACAGCAGACCGTCGTGTTCGGCGCCGCCGTCTCCGGGCGTCCCGCAGAGGTCGACGGCATCGAGGACGCAGTCGGCCTGTTCATCAACACTGTCCCGGCGCCCGTCACCCTGACCGGCAACCCCACCCTCGCCGAGGTGATCGCCCGCGTCCAGGCGCAGAACACTGACCTGCTCGACCACCACCACGTCCCCCTTGCGGAGGTGCAGCGGGAAGCCGGTTTCTCCCCGCTGTTCGACACCCTCCTCGTGTACGAGAGCTACCCCGTCGACGATGACCAGCTGGCGGAAGTCCAACAGGACGTGGGGATCGCGCTGCGCGAGGTGGACGGGCGGGACGCCACCGCGCACCCGCTCGCCCTCTCGGTCACGCCCGGACCGGACTCGGCGGTTCTCGAACTTTCGTACCGGCCGGATGTCTTCGACCGGGCCACGGTCGAGCGGTTCATTGCGGTGTTCGAGCGGATCCTGACGGCGATGGCGGAGACGCCGGGCGTGCGGGTGGCAGAGCTGGCGTTCGGTGGCGTCGCCGAGGTCGTCGGCGCGCCGTTGGAAGTCCGTCCGCTGACGTTGGATGGGTTGATCCGTTCGCAGGTGGAGGCGACTCCGGGTGGGATCGCGGTGGTGGCGGACGATGGCGTGCAGTTGACGTATGGGGAGTTCGATGCGCGGGTGGAGGCGACCGCGCGGGCGTTGCAGGACCGGGGTGTGAAGGTCGGTGATCGGGTGGCGGTGCGGTTGCCGCGATCGATCGACCTGGTCGTGACCCTCGCAGCAGTGGTCCGGGTCGGCGCGGCGTTTGTGCCGATCGACACCGCCTACCCGTCCGCCCGGGTGCAGACGATCCTGGAAGATGCCGCCCCGGCGCTGCTGGTGTCCGAACCGTTGGAAGGCGTTGACGGCCCGGTGGTGTTGTCGCGGTCGTTGTCGTCTCTCGATGTGGCGTATGTGATCTTCACGTCGGGCACGACTGGCCGGCCGAAGGGTGTGGCCGTGTCGCACCAGGCGATCGTGAATCTGATTGCGTGGCGGCAGGAGATGTTTCCGGTCGGGGTGTCGGATCGGGTGTTGCAGAAGACGATGGTTGGTTTCGATGTGGCGGTGCCGGAGTTCTTTTGGCCGTTGGCTGTGGGGGCTGCGGTGCGGTTGGTCAAGCCGGGTGGGGAGCGGGAACCCGATTATCTGGCGGGGATTCTCGATGGTGAGCCGGTCGGTTTCGTCGAGTTGGTGCCGACGGTGTTGCAGGCGATGTTGGACGTCGGTTTCCAGCCGACGCGGGTGCGGCATTTGTCGGTGGGTGGTGAGGCGTTGCCGGCGGAGCTGGGCCGCCGTCTCAAAGCCGTCAGCGGTGTGAATGTGTGGAACACCTACGGGCCGACCGAGGTCGCGGTGGACTCGACGGGCGTAAGTCTGTCCGATGTTGACCTGGACGGTGTGCCGGTCGTGCCGATCGGTGGGCCGGTGGCCAACGTGCGGGCCGTCGTGCTTGATTCGTGGCTGCGTCCGACTCCGCCGGGTGTGGTGGGCGAGCTCTATCTGGGTGGCGTGCAGCTGGCCGACGGCTATGTGGGCCGTCCCGGGCTGACGGCCGAGCGTTTCATCGCCGACGGACACGGGGAGCGGCTCTACCGGACGGGCGACCTCGTCCGGTGGAACGGGCGCGGCCAGTTGGACTTCCTGGGCCGCGTCGACGACCAGGTGAAGATTCGTGGTTTCCGGATCGAGCTGGACGAGATCCGCAACGTCCTCGAGGGCCACGAAGCGGTATCAGCGGCTGCGGTCGTCGCGCTCGATCACCCGGCGGGCGGGAAGTTCCTCGCCGCGTACACGATTGCCTCAGCGTCGGCGGACGAGTTGCGGGCGTTTGTGGAGGCGCGGTTGCCGGAGTACATGGTGCCGGCGTCGTTTACTCGGCTGGATGCCCTGCCGGTGACGGCGAACGGCAAGCTCGACCGGCGCGCGCTGCCGTTCCCGGAACTCGGTGACACGACCGGGCGCGCTCCCCGGACCCGGACCGAGCTGGTGTTGGCGGAGGTGTTCCAAGAGGTTCTGCAACTGTCGTCGGTGTCCGCGGACGACGATTTCTTCCGCCTCGGCGGGCACTCGCTGCTCGCCACGAGGGCCGTCACCCGCGCCAACGCCCGCCTCGGCGCCTCCCTCACCCTGCGAAACCTCTTCGACCGCCCCACCGTCACCGGCCTCGCCGCGCTGCCCGAAGCCTCGGCGGCTGCGGCCACCCCGTCCCTGCGCTTCACCGACGTGACCCGTCCCGAGGCGATCCCGGCCTCCTACGGCCAGCAGGCGCTCTGGCTGACCGAACAGATCTCCGGCGGTAGCGCCTACCGCGCCGGCGACGCCTTCCAGTTCCGTGGCCAAGTCGAAATCACCGCCCTCGAACGGGCTCTCCGCAGACTGATCGAGCGGCACGAGGTGCTACGGACAACCTTCACCTTCGACGGAACCGGCGCGCTGACCCAGGTCGTCCACCCGGCGCCCGTCGACAGCGTGCTGCGGGTGGAACAGGTCGAGTCCGGCGCGGTCCAGGAGCGGATGGCGGCCCTGCTCGACGAACCCGTCGACATCACAACCACGCACGGGATGCGGTTCACCCTGCTGCGGACCGGCGCGGCCGACATCCTCGCGGTGCATGGCCACCACATCGTCACCGACGAGCAGTCCAGCACGCCGATGCTGCGCGACCTCGACGCGTTCTACACCGAGGAGACCGGCGGTGCCCCGGCCGATCTCCTCCCGCTCAACGGGCAGTATGCCGACTTCGCCGTGTGGCAGCGGCAAGTGCTCGGCGAACGCGACGACCCGAGTTCACTGTTCGCCGCCGAAATGGCCCACTGGCGGGAGACCCTCGGCGGGCTGCCCGCCGAGACCTCGCTGCCCCTCGACCGCCCGCGCGCCGGCGTCGAGGCGCCGACCGTGCGTTCGATGTCCGTCGAACTTGCCGCCGACGAGATGCGCGACCTGCTCGACCTGCTCGCGGAGCGGGCGGCCACCCCGTTGCACGCGCTCGTCGGCGCGCTCGCCCTCGCCCTTTGGAGCGAGGGCGCGGGCGCGACGATCCCGGTGGGCACGCCGGTCGACCTGCGCGACGACCCCGGCCTCGACGACCTGATCGGCTACTTCGTCAACACGGCCGTTGTGCGGGCGGACATCGCGGCCGGCGGCGGCTTCGAGCAGACCCTGCGGGCCGTTCGCGATCGCGCGATCGAGGCTGGCGAGCACAAGCTCGTGCCGTTCGAGAGCATCGTGGAGGCGGTCAACCCGCCGCGGCTGCCCGGGGTGAGCCCGCTCTTCCAGGTGATGGCTGCGTTCTTCGACCTCGGCGACGAGTCGCAGGCCGCCGCGGGCGAGCACCTCGTGCCCTACACGCCGGGCGACGCGGCGTACGACGAACTGGACGACGACAACGCCCCGCCGGCGCTATTCGACCTGGTCTTCGCCCTGGCGCGGGAGTCCGGTGGCACGTACCGCCTGCACCTCGACGCCGTCCGTGAGCTGCTCTCGGCTGAGACCACCCGGCGCCTGCTGGCGACCGCGCGGCTGTTCCTGGTGCTCGGCGGCCGTCACCCGGCCCTCCCGGTGGTGCAGCTCGCCGAACTGGTGCGGCTGGCCCGCGACGCCGCGCCCGTCGAGCAGGCAACACCGGCCTACCGGCGTCCGATCGAGGGTCTCGACATCACCGACGCGCCGCTGTGGCGGGCCGCCGCCGAGCACCTGTCGCTCGCCCTGCCCCGTGCCGGGCAATTGGCCGTCTGCATCGACGACGATACCGGCCTCGGCTGGCTCGCCGGAACGGGTCCCAACCCCGAGGTGCTGGACTCTCTGACCCCAGCCGCCGCACGCCTGGTTGACGCATACCTGACCGGCACGGTTCTCACCGTCCGGCCGGGCGCGCAGCCGGTGGAGATCGGCGACCTGCGTGCGGTGCTCGACGACCCGTTCTGGGACGACCACCTCGACGCCCTCGCCGACGCAGAGCCCTGGCAACCGGAGATCCAGAGTGGATTGACGGCGACCGCGACCGCCGAGGGTGAGGCGCTGGTGCGTACCGGTACGCCGGGCGCCGCCCGCGCACGGATCGCGGCCGCGGTGGTGCGGGCGCTCGGCATCGGCGACCGCGAGGTCGTGATCGAGTTCGCCGAGGCGGGCCCGGACGGCGGCGGGGTGCGGCGCCTCCCCGCAGTCGTCACGGGCGATGAGGCGGTGCTGGACTGGGATCCGCGGCACGCCGACGAATACGAGGCGCTGCAACGCGACGCGACCCTGAGTCGCTTCCTCGACGACGTGCCCGAGCCTGCGGTGCGGATCAGCCTGTTCCGCACCGAGGCCGAGCACCTCCCGCAGGCCACGTCGTCCCTGTCGGCCACCGTGCTCGTCGCCCCTGGCGGCCGGGTGTCGGTGCACACGATGGGAATCGATGCCGACGCGGTACTCGAAGACCTCGTCACCAACGGGGTCGTCGTCCCCGACGCCGTGCCCGTCCTGCCCGTGCTCCGGCGCGCCGACCGGCTGCCGCTCTCGGCCGCCGAAGCCGGCCAGGTGCGGGTGCGCTACGGCAACGACGCCGAGCTGATGCCGCTCTCGCCGCTGCAGAGCGGCCTGCTCTACCACATGGTCCGCGCTCGGGAGACCGACGACCACAACGCGTACGTCTCGCAGGTCACCCGGGATCTGTCCGGTGTGGTCGATCCCGACCGGATGCGCGTCGCGGTGGCCGCGGTGCTGCGCCGCCACCCGAACCTCCGCGCGGGTTTCGTCGCGCTGGGCGAGGGCGAGGTGCAGGTCGTGCCGGCGGAGACGAAGTTGCCCTACCGGGTCGTCACCGAAGTGGACGATCCGGCCGCCTTCCTGGCTGCGGAGCGCGCGGCGCCGTTCGACCACGAGCAGCCTCCGCTGCTGCGCTTCGTGCTGCTGGAGACCGCCCCGTCCCGCTGGACGCTCGCCATGACGTTCGAGCACATCCTGATGGACGGCTGGTCGCTGAACCTCGTGATGGCCGAGGTGATCGCCGCCTACCACGACCCGGACCAGGCGGACCGGGTGCCGGCCGTGCCGTTCCGGAACTACCTGGACTGGCTGGCCAGCCGCGACACCAGAGTGACCTACACGGCCTGGCGCGACTACCTCGCCGACCTCTCCAGCCCGTCGATTGTCTGGCCGGCCGGTGGTGACCTCACCCAGGGCCGGGTGGAGACCGGCGACCTGCACCACGACCTCGACCCGGCCGGCGCGGCACGCGTCTTCGCGGCCGCCCGGACCGCCGGCAGCACGGTCGGGACCCTGCTGCAGGCGGCCTGGGCCATCACGCTGGGCCGGCTTACCGGCAGCGGCGACGTGGTATTCGGCAACACCGTCTCGGGCCGTCCGCCGGAGCTCGCGGGCGCCGAGCGGATCGTCGGTCTGCTGTTCAACACGTTGCCGCTGCGGGTCCGGCTCGACCCGTTCGAGAAAGTCGGCTCGCTGCTGTCCAGGATGCAGGCCGAGCAGGCGACCGTGGTCGACCATGCCTACGCCTCACTGAGCCGGATCCAGGACGACACGGGCCTCGGCAACCTGTTCGACACGCTGTTCGTGGTGCAGAACTTCCCGTACAAGGTGGACGGCGCCATGGTCACCGGTGGCGGGTTGAACGACGCGACCCACTACCCGCTGACGTTCGCGGTCAACCCGTGGGAGACAGCGAGCACACCGGCGGTGCACGTGCGCCTCTCGTACCGTCAGGACGCGTACGCGAAAGAAGCCGCAGGCATCGTGCTGGAGCGTTACCTCCTGGTGTTGCGGTTCCTGGCCGAGCACCTCGCCGAGCCTGTCGGTCGGGTGCCGGCCCTGCTGGCGCACGAGGCGGAGGCGTCGGGCCCCGACGCGGTGCGTTTCGTCGACGAGGTGACCGTCGGCGATCTGTTGGCCGATCAGGTCACGCGGTCGCCGGACGAGACGGCTCTCGTCGCCGGGGATCGCCGGTACACGTTCACCGAGTTCGCCGCCGAGGTGCACCGCTACGCGCGGCTGCTGCTGGCCGACGGGGTCCGTCCCGAGCACCGGGTCGCGCTGCTGCTGCCCCGCGACGAGCGGATGGTGATCGCGATGTTCGCCGTGTTCGCCGTCGGGGCAGCCTACGTGCCGGTCGACGCCGAGCACCCCGACGACCGGATCGACTACATGATGTCGGTCGCCCGGCCGACGGTCACCCTGGTCACGGACCGGGACGCGCACCGCTTGGGCGATCACGCCGGGCAGGTAGTCAATCTGGACACCTCAGCCGTACGGGACCTGATCGCCGGCTTCGGCACCGGCCCCGTCACCGTGGCCGAACGCGGCAGCACGATCTCGCTCGACAATTTGGCGTACATCCTGTTCACGTCCGGCTCGACCGGCCGGCCCAAGGGCGTCGCGGTCGGCTACCGGGGACTGACGAATATGTATGCCAACCACGTCGAGGAGATTTTCGACCGGGTCGTCGCGCACCAGGGCGGCCGGCGCATGAAGATCGCGCATACCACGTCGTTCTCCTTCGACGCCTCCTGGGAGCAGCTGTTCTGGCTGCTCAACGGCCACGAGGTGCACGTGATCGACGAGGAGCTGCGTCGCGAGCCCGCCCGGTTGCTGGCCTACTACGACGAGACCCGGATGGACGGGTTCGACGTCACCCCGTCGTACGGGCAGCTGCTCGTCGACGACGGCCTCCTCGAACGGGACCGGCCTGCGGGTCGCTCGGTGTCCGCGGACGCGCCCGGCGTGGTGTTCGTGTCGTTGGGTGGGGAGGCGGTGCCGGAACGGCTGTGGCAACAGCTCCGCGAGGCGCCGGGAGTCGAGTCCTACAACCTGTACGGTCCGACCGAGTACACGATCAACGCGCTCGGCGCCGACCTGGCCGACAGCCCCACCTCGAGCGTCGGCAAGCCGATCTTCAACACGCGGGCGTACATCCTCGACGAGAACCTACAGCGCACGCTGCCCGGCGTCGCTGGCGAGCTGTACCTCGCAGGGGCTGGTACCGCGCGGGGCTACTGGGAGCAGGCGGCGCTGACCGCCGAGCGGTTTACCGCCTGCCCGTGGGAGCCCGGCCAGCGGATGTACCGCACCGGCGACCTGGCCCGCTGGACTCCGGAGGGGAACATCGACTTCCTCGGCCGGGCCGACGACCAGGTGAAGATCCGCGGCCACCGGATCGAGCCGGGTGAGGTGGCGGACGCGCTCGCGGCCGACCCGCAGGTGGCCCGCGCTGCCGTGATCGCCCGCAAGGACGCCTCCGGCGCGGTGCAGCTGTACGGCTACGTGGTGCCCGAGACCGTCGACCTCGACGCGGTGCGCACCCGGGTCCGTGGGGTGCTGCCCGACTACATGGTGCCGGCGGGCCTGGCCGCGGTCGCCGAGATCCCGCTGACCGTGAACGGCAAGATCGACGCCCGGGCGCTGCCGGAGATCGAAACCGCCGGGGCCGAGTACGTCGCGCCGACCACGGCGACCGAGGCGCTGATCGCGGACGCCGTCGCCGAGCTCATCGGGGCCGAGCGGGTCTCCACGACGGCGAACTTCTTCGAGATCGGCGGCAACTCGCTACTGGCCATGCGCCTGGTCGCGCGCGTGAACGCCGCCGGCGACCACAGCCTGCTGGTGAAGCAGGTCTTCACCCACCAGACGGTGAGGGACCTGGCCCGCAGCCTGGATTCCCGCTCGGCGGCAGGGCCCACCCTGCACGACGCGGTGCTGCTGCCGCTGCGCGCGGGCGGCGGGCGGTCTCTGTTCTGCTTCCACGAGTACACCGGCCTGGCCACGATGTACCGGCGGCTGCTCGGCATGATCCCGGACGACTGGGGCCTGTACGGGCTCCAGGACCCGGCGCACGGCGGGCTGCGGGTGGACTTCGCCGATTTTGCGGACCTCTGCCGGGGCTATGCCGACGTCATCGTCGAGACCCAGCCGGCCGGCCCGTACGATCTGCTCGGCTGGTCGTGGGGCGGGCACCTGGCGTTCGGGGTAGCCCGCGAGCTGATCGCGCGCGGCCATCGGGTGCGCGGCATCGGCATCGTCGACGCCATCCCGATCGCCGAGGGACCGCTGCAGGAGCACGTCGACATCGTCGACGTGCCGATGGCGGACCTGCTGGCCGACGTGACGCTGCAGGACCGGGTCGCCGATCGGCTGGAGGAGAACGAGGGGCTGGACCTCGGCGAGCGCATCTTCGGCGGGCTCAGCGTCACCCAGCGTCGTTCGATCGCCATCGCCGCGACCCGCACCGACTCGCTGCTGGCCGAGCCGACGCACGGCGTGCTCGACGTGCCGGCGCTGCTGGTCGCCGCGACCGAGGACGGCCAGAAGGCGGACTATCCGGAGCAGCTCGCCGGGATGTGGTCGTCGTTCCTGCCGTCGTTGCGGGTCGTGTCGGTCGAGGCCGGCCACCTGGAGGTCATCGTCGAGGACGAGCGCATCCGGCAGTGGGTGCCGCGCCTGGTCGCATTGTTCACCGAAGAAGGAGAAGGGGAATGAAGGTCACCGACGAGCAGGCTCTCGCCGACATCGCCGACCTGCTCTACCTGGAGCCCGCCGACCTCGACCACGAGGCCGACCTGCGGGATCAGGGCATGGACTCCGTGCGCGTGATGGAGCTCGTGGAGCGGTGGCGCAGCGCCGGGCTGCCGCAGATCGACTACATCGCGCTCGCCGAGGACCAGCGCGTGACGCACTGGCTCACCGTGCTGCGCGAGCTGCAACAGGCCTGACCGGCGCGACGGCCGGCGGATCTACCGCCGGCCGGTCTCCCAGGCCGTCCACAGGTCGGCGTAGCGGCCGCCCGCCGCGATCAGGTCGTCGTGGGTGCCGGTCTCCACCAGCCGCCCGTCCTGGAGTACCACGATCCGGTCCGCGGTGCGGGCCTGGGACAGCCGGTGGGCGATGACGAGGGCGGACCGGCCGCTGGTCACGGCGGTCGTCGCCCGGTCGAGCACGGCGGTGTCGGCGGTGTCCGCCTCGGCGGTGGCCTCGTCCAGGATGACCAGGGCCGGGTCGGCGAGCGCCAGCCGCGCCAGCGCGAGGTGCTGGGCCTGTGCGGCCGTGACGGCGTGGCCGCCGTCGCCCACCTCGGTGTCGAGGCCGTCGGGCAGCAGTTCGACGATGTGCTCAGCGCCGACCTGCTTCAGGGCCGTGGTGATTTGCTCGTCGGTGGCGCCGGGCGCGGCCAGGGTGAGGTTGTCGCGCACGGTCCCGGCGAAGACGTGCGTCTCCTGTGTGACGGTGACGATCCTCTGTGGATCGACGCGCCGCACGATGTCGCCGGTCGTGGGCCGGTAGACGCCCGCGATCAGCGAGGCCAGGGTGGACTTACCGGACCCGGTGGCACCGACCACGGCGAGCACCGACCGGTCGTCGATCCGGGTGTCGATCGCGGTGAGCACGGGACGGTCCGGGCGGTACGCGAAATGCACGCCGGCCACCTCGACGGCCGGACCGGCGTCGCTCCGGGTGTCCGGGGCGTCTGTTGCGGTGGCCCCACGGGTCGCGGTGACGCCGATGATGCGGCCGAGCGACGCGAGCGCGGACTGCAGCTCGTCCATCAGGAACAGCAGTTCGGCGATCGGGGCCACGGTGCGCAGGAACAGCAGAACCGCGGCGGTGACCTGGCCGGCCGACGCCTCACCGAGGAGGGCGAGCCAGACACCGATGCCGAGCACCAGGAGCAGCCCGAGCAGCTCGGTGACGTTGAGATGCCCGTACATCCGGTTCTGCACGATCCGGGTGCGCATCGCCCACCGGACCGTTTGCCAGGAGGTCACCTTGATGCGTTCGAGCTGGCGGTGTTCCAGTCGGTGCGCCGTCACCGTCGGCAGTTGGGTCAGGGTGCCCAGGATGTCGTGGCCCCGCGCGGATTCCGCGGTGCGTTCGGCGACGTAGACGCCCGGCGCCGTGCGCAGGTACCACCGCACGGTGAGGCCGTAAAGCGGGATGGTGAGGGCGTAGCCAGCAAGGAACCACGGGTTGAGTGCGGCGAGGCCGCCCGCGACGAGGACCATGGTCAGCGCCGCCACGCTCAGCCGCGGCAGCACGTCGGGCAGCGTGCCGGAGATCTGCGCGATGTCGTCGGAGGCGCGGGTGACCACGTCGCCGGTGCCGGCGGTCTCGATCGTGGCGCGCGGCAGGTCGAGCGCCGCCGCCACGTAGCCTTCCCGCAGCTCGGCGACGACCGTCTCGGCAAGCCGGGCCAGGGCCCGGGTGGCCATCCACGCCAGCAGCCCGGCCGCCACCGCAGTGGCCGGCAGCAGCGCGACCTGCCACCAGAACGACGCCGGCACGCCGGATCCGTCCGCGGCCCGCACGGTGTCGACCAGGCTGCCGATCACCAGGGGGAAGACGAGCGCCAGGCCCGCCTCGAGCAGGAACAGTACGACGATCCCGCACAGCGCCAGGCGGCGCCCGGCGAGCATCCGCCATACTCGGGCCGCGACCGTGCGGCCGTCGGCGACCGGCAGCATTCCCCGGGTGTCCTGCTCAGACATCGATACTCTCTTCCCGCCGGGCGGTGACGAGCCGGGCCGCGACGACCCGGTCGGCGACGGCGTGGAAAGCCGGCGCGGAGGTCAGCACGAGGGTGGTCCGGCCGGCCCGGTGTGCCCGCAGCGCGGCCGCGATCACGTGTTCGGTGACCGCGTCCACCGAGGTGGTGGGCTCGTCGAGGACCAGCAGCTCGGGGTCGGCGGCGACCGCCCGGGCGAGGGCGATGCGCTGGCGCTGGCCGCCGGAGAGCTGCCAGCCGCCGTAGCCCGCCACCGTGTCGTACCCGTCGGGCAGCTCCGCGGCGTGTAGCGCCGCCACCGCCAGGGCCACTCGCGCGGCATCGGCGGCGATCGGCTCGTCTCCGGTGGCGCGGACATTGTCGAGCACTGTCCCGGGCAGCAGCGCCGGGGTGTGCGGGACGATCAGCGCCCGTTCCCGCCAGCGCTGAGAGGAGTGCTCCGCCGGTGGCAGCCCGGCATACGTGAGCCGCCCGGCGACCGGCGTGGCCCGCAGCGTGAGCAGGTCGCCGAGTGCCCCGCGGGCCGCGTGCGGGAGGTGGGCGACGACGAACTCGCCGGGTTCGATCCGCGCGTGCAGGATCAGACCGTCGGCCAGGGCGAGGTGCTCGAACTCCAGGGCAGGCGGTTCGTCCGGGCCGGCTTCGGCGGTCGCGGCGCCGGCGGGGTGGCGGGGCATGCGGAGCAGTTCGAGCAGGCGTTCCGCGGAGGCTTGGGACATGGCCCAGATCGATCCCTGTACGCCGATGAGTGCGTCGAGCGGGCCGATCAGGGTGAGCGCGATGCCGGACACTGTGATCATCTGACCCACGCTGATCTGCCCGTCGAACGCGAGCAGCGCCGCCGCGATCGCCACCCCGGCCGCGAACAGGTTGCCGACCGCGGCGCTGGCGCCGTCGAAGGCCGCCTCCGCGTTCCGGGCCGCCAGTGTAGCCCGCAGCGCGTCCCGGCTGACCTTCCGGTAGCGGCTCGCGGCGGTGCGCTGGGCGTGCAGCCCTCGGATCACCCGGAAGCCGGCGACCAGGTCGGCGGCCTCGGCGGCGGCATCGGCGAGCCCGGCCTGTTCGTCCTTGCTGCGCAGCCGCAACGGGTACGCGGCCAGGTGCATCAGGCCGAGCACGAGCGGCAGAGCGACGACGATGCCGATGCCGAGAGCGGGGTGCACCGAGAACAGCAGGACCGCGGCGACCAGCAGCCCGATCAGTTCGCCGGGCGGGTAGACCGAAACGTACACCGCCTGGCACGCCTGGAAACCGTCGGAGGTGGACAGCGACAGCAACCGGCCAGGGGGGTGCGCGGAGGCGCCGAGGTCCCGCTCGTCGAGCACCCGCTTCAGGGTGTGCTGGGACAGCTCGTGGTGTGCGCGCTGCACCCCGTACCACCCAATGCGCCCGCCGAAGCGGAAGCCGATGTTCATCAGGACGTAGAGGCCGATGAGGGCGCTCGTCCAACTGGTGAGGGGCCACGCGATGTCCGAAGCGCTCGCACCGCCGGCCGCCGGGGTGACGACGTCGTCGACGAGCGCGCCGACGGCGACCGGCACCAGCACGCTCGTGACGTTGAACAGCGTGCGCAGGCAGGCGCCGCCCACAGCGTACGGCCAGACCGATCCGATGATCGCCCGGGTCAGCCGGAACGGTGACCAGGACGGGTCGATGCGCAGCCGCATCCGGTCATCGGGAACGGCGGGGCCTTCGAACCGGCCCCAGCTCCGCTCCGGCGTCGTGTCAGTTGTCATCGATGTCGGAGTCGTGATGGTCGAAGCCACCCACGCCCCGCTTCCAGTACCCGTCGACGACGACCTGGTCCTTGGCCAGGCCGATCTCGTTGCGCAGATAACGCCGGATCGGCTTGAGGGAGCTCGTCTCCCCGGCGGCGAACGCGAACAGGCTGCCCGCGTCGGCCGGAGGCGTCCAGGCGCGCAGAGCCGTCTCCAGCGGGCTGAGGTGTCCCTCGCCCACCGGCGCCGAGTCGCGGTGCACCCACCGCAGGTCGACCTGAGCCTGGCCGGTCAGCACCTGTTCCTCGCCGGCGTCGGCGACCTCGATCAGGGCGGTGACGTGCGACCCGGCAGGCGCCTCGCCGATGATCCGGGCGAGGGCCGGCAGCGCTGTCTCGTCGCCTAGGGCGAGGTAGTGCGGGTAGTTCTCGGGCAGCCGCCAGTTCGAGCTCGGGCCGTTCACCACCAGCGGGTCGCCGGGCCTGGCCTGCTGCGCCCACCGGCCGGCGACGCCGTGGCCGTGCAGAACGAAGTCGAGGCTGAGTTCACGGGCCATCGGATCCCAGGCGCGCACGGTGTAGTCGCGGTGGATCGGGTCGCCCGTGCCGCCCTCGTTGGGCCAGCTCCCGTCAGGCTGCTCTCGCGGCGCCACTAGCTCGCCCGTATCCGGGTGAGGGAAGAACACCCGTACGTGATCGGGGGAGAAGTTGGCGAACGGGAAGCCGTCGGCGAGGTCGTCACCCACGAACACGACGCGACGGTACCGCGGGGTGATGTCTTCGGTACGCGCCACCTTCAGGTCGCGGCGGATCAGCCGGTCCATGTAGTTGAACTGAAGTTCACCTGTCATGTTCGGGCCGGTGAACCGGGGGAGTTCGCGTCTGTTCATCGGATGCTCTCCTGTGGTTGCGGTGCTTCGTTCGGCTCGACCGGGTGGACTGCCGTGGTGCGCGGATCGAGCGGGATGACGGTGGGAGTACCGGTGACCGGGTCGGGCGCGACGAGGGCCTTCAAACCGAACACGGATTCGACGAGCTCGGCCGTGATGATGTCGCCCGGCGCCCCGGTGGTGACGACCTTCCCGTCGCGCATGACGATGAGGTGATCGGCGTACCGGGCGGCCTGGCTGAGGTCGTGCAGCACGCTGACGATGGTCTTGCCCTCGTCGTGGAAGTTGCGGAAGAGCTCCATGAGCTCGTACTGGTGGGCGATGTCCAGGAAGGTAGTGGGCTCGTCGAGCAGCATGATCGGGGTGTCCTGGGCCAGCAGCATCGCCACCCACACCCGTTGCCGCTGACCGCCGGAGAGCTCGTCCACGAGGTGCCCGGACAACTCGGTGAGGCGGGTCGCCTCGAGCGCGGCCGCCACCGCCTCCTCGTCGGACGCGCGCCATTGCTGAATCAGGTTTTGGTAGGGCGCGCGGCCGCGGGCCACGAGGTCGGCGACCCGGATGCCATCCGGGGCGAGCGACGCCTGGGGCAACAGGCCGAGCCGGCGGGCAACCTCTTTGGACTTGTACGAGCCGATCGCCTTGCCATCGAGCAGGACCGCCCCGGTGCTCGGGGTCAGTACCCGGGCCAGCGCGCGCAGCAGGGTGGATTTGCCGCACCCGTTGGGGCCGATGATCGCGGTGAAGGACCCGTCCGGGATCACCACGGACAGCCGCTCCGAGATGGTGCGTCTGTCATAGCCGATGGTGGCGTCGTCGACGACGACCCGGGCCGCGGGGTAGTCGGTCATGGCGTCCTTCGCATTCATTGTCATCGGAGCAGCCCGGTCCGTTTGCGGGTCTCGGAAATCAGCAGCCAGATCAGGTAGCTGCCGCCCACGCACACCGTGATGAGCCCGACCGGGACCGGCCGGTACGCTTGGGCGAGCAGTAGCGACAGCAGGTGGGCGCCGGCCAGCAGGGCCGCGCCCATGCCGGCTGAGGCCAGCAGACTCACCCCGGCCGATCGGGTCAGCCGGCGGGCCAGTTGCGGCGCGGCCAGGGCGATGAAACCGATCGGCCCGGCGGCAGCGGTGACCACCGCGACGGTCGCGACGCCGGCCACGATCAGGCCCAGCCGGGCCGGTCCGGGGCGGGTGCCGAGCGTGACCGCGGCGTCGTCGCCGAGTTCCATGCGCCGCAGCGCGGGCGCGAGCAGGGCCGCCGTGATGACGATCGCCGCCGCGACCGCCAGGGCCGGGAGCAGCGCCTCCCACGAGACGCGGGTGATGGAGCCGGCGCCCCACCATCCGACGGTCCGCGCGTCCTCGATCTCGGCGCGGGAGATGAGGTACGCGTTCACCGAGCCGAGCATGGCCGAGACGCCGATGCCGACGATGATGAGACGGAAGCTCTGGATGCCGCGCCGGTAGGACAGGACGTAGACGCCGAAGGCGGTGGCGATGCCGCCGGCGATCGCCGAGAACGCGATCCACCAGTAGCTACCGGTTCCGACCAGGAGGATGGCGACCACGACTGCGGTGTACGAGCCGGCGTCGAACCCGATCACGTCGGGGGAGCCGAGGGGATTGCGGGTCAGCGACTGGAAGATTGCCCCGCCGATGCCGAGCAGTGCGCCGAACACGACCGCGCCGATCGCGATGGGCAGCCGCCACGTGACGACGACGGTCCGTTCGAAGGTCTCCTCGCTGGTGAAGGTCGCGAACACCTGCTGGATGGTGAGCGGATAGTCACCATGCGTCAGGGCGACGGTCGCGAGGGCCAGCGCGACGAGGAACAGCAGCACCGACACCGTCAGGAGCCGTACGCTCAACCGGCCGGAGAACCAGCGTGTACGCACGCTGCGGGTGCGGTATCCGAAAGCGACGCTCATAGCCCGCTCGCCACCCGCCGCCGCACCAGCGCGATCAGCACCGGCGCACCGATGACCGCAGTGACGATGCCCACCTCGATCTCGCCGGGTCGGACGATCACCCGCCCGAGGACGTCGGACAGCAGCACCAGCACGGGGGCGGCCAGGGTCGAGTAGAGGATGATCCAGCGTTGGTCCGGGCCCGTGAACCACCGCACGACGTGCGGCACCATTAGCCCGACGAAGCCGATCCCGCCGGTCAGCGCGGTGCCGCCGCCGGCCAGCAGCGTGACGGCGATGATCCCCAGCACCCGCGTGCGGCCGACCCGGGTGCCTAGCGAGGCGGCCAGGTCGTCGCCGAGCGCGATGGAGTTCAGCGCGCCGGAGAGCATCACCGCGATCAGCAGGCCGGCGGCCAGGAACGGCAGGACCGCCACGGTCTCGCTCGGGCCGGTACGCGCGATCGACCCGAGCCCCCAGTTGCGCAGCGCCCGGAACGTCTCCTCGTCGATCAGCGTCAGGAACGTCGTGATCCCGCCGAGCACCGCGCTCAACGCCACACCGGCCAGTACGAGAGTGACCGGCGAGGCCGATCCCCGCCCGGCCGATCCGATCAGGTAGACCAGCACCGTCGCGACGGCCGCGCCGAGGAAGGCGAACCACACGTAGCCGGTGATGCTGGTGAGCCCGAAGAACCCGACGCCGACGGTGACGACGAAGCCGGCGCCCGCGTTGACGCCGAGGATTCCGGGATCCGCCAGCGGGTTGCGGGTCAGCGCCTGGATGAGCGCGCCCGCCACGCCGAACGCCACGCCGACCAGGATGCCGAGCAACGTCCGGGGCGCCCGGATGGTCCAGACGATGGTGGCGGCCTCGCTCTGGTCGCGGTCCCACAGGACCTGCCACACCGCGCCGAGCGACAGCGGGTTGGCCCCGAACGCTAGGCTGAGCAGTCCCGCGACCGCGAGAGCGACGAGGATGACGAGCAGCCCGAGGGCGCGCCGCCGGTAGAGTGACGGCGCGGGCGGGGCCGCCGTCGCGGGCGGTTGTTGCGTGAGGGTTGGCGGCACGGCCTTCCGTTCCCGGGTAGCGGTCGGTCACGGGGATTAGGGCGCGTGGCCCCGATCCCCGTGCCTGAGGATCAGGACAGCTTGGCGCCGGCCAGCCACTCGTCGGCGACCACCTTCACGCCCCAGGGCAGGCTCGCGGCGCTGGCGCCGGCACGCAGCACCCAGGTCGCGTTCGGCATCTGCTTCCCGGCCGCGTCCACGACCTGGTTCGGGTCCGACTCGAGGTTCGTAAGCGCGACGTAGCGGCCCTCACTCACCGGCTTGAGGCCCTTGAACAGCGGCTTGGCCTCGCGGGCCTTGCGGACGTCGTCGCCGCTGTAGACGACCACGAGCGCGTCGGCGTCGAGCAGGCCCTGGTTCTCGTCGGAGACCACGTCCTCGTCGACGAACTTCTGCGCGTTGGGGTTCGCCGTGAAGCCCAAGTTGCCCATGATGCCCTCGGCGACCCCGCCGGCCACGGTGTAGTAGGACAGGCCGTACTGCGGGCCGTAGTCGTTGGCGATGGTGATGGTCTTGCCGGCGAACTCGGGGTGCGCCTTGGCGGTGTCGGCGATCGCCGTCTCGGCCGTGGTGACCGCCTTGTCGGCGGCGGCGCTGAGGTCCAGCGTCCTACCGACCAGGCGCTGCAGGTCCTGCCATCCGATCTCGCCCTCCTTCTCGGTGTCGAGCACCGGCGCGATGGCGGCCAGCTTGGTGAAGTCGGGCTTCTCCCAGACCGCGCCCACGGCGACGATCAGGTCGGGCTTCGCCGCGGCGATCCCCTCGAAGTTGATCGGGTCCCGCCGGGTGGACTTGTCCACCGTCTCGATCTTCGAGAACCAGGCCTTGTCACGCCACGCGTACTCGGCGTCCTCGGTGAGCGTGAAGACGGGCGTCACCGCGAGGGACTGCAGCGAGTCCAGGTTGGGGGAGACGCCGATCACGGCGATCCGCTCGGGCCGCTTCTGTAGTACGGACTCGCCGGCCCACGTCTTCAGCGTCAGCGGGTACGTCGTCGTGCCCTCGGCGGGCGGCACCGCGCCGGGTGGCGGGCTGGAGGAGGGCGCGGCCGGCTCGTCGCTGTCACTGGTCGAGGCGCAGCCGGTGAGGGTGAGGATCGCCGCCAGCGCGACGGTTGTCAGGCGCCGTCGCCTGCCATGGCGAAGCAGGGAGCTTGTCATCGGGGGGTCCTCCTGGTTATCGGCAACGCCGTCTGGTGTGTAGGTACGTGCGCTGTTAGGTTAGGCGAACCTAACCTAAGGGTGTGCACTGATTCCGACAGGCATCGCGCAGAATGCGACAAGCAGAGGTTGGTGGGATGTCTCAGCGCACGTACGGCGATGACGCGATCGTGCCGTGGCGGATCTGGATGCCGGCAGTCTCGGTCCCGGTGCAGCAGGAGGATCGTCTGCACGTGCTGCTCTGGCAGGTGCACGGCGACGCCGATCTCGTCGTCGGCGGCGTCCAGCACGCCCTGGTGGCGGGGCACGCGCTGTGGGTGCCGGTGGGTGTCCGGCATGAGTTCACGGTACGGGCCAACTCAGTGACGATGCCGCTCTTCTTCGAGGCCGCCGACATCGCCACCACGTTGTCCGGGCCGACTCTGGTCACTGTCGACCGGGATCTGCAGACGCTGATGCTGGCGTACACAGTGTCCTGGAACACCATCATCGAGCCCGCGCCCAACCTGGCCCGGCAGATCCTCGCCCTGATCGAGGAGAGCCCGGTTCTGTCCACTGTGCTGCCAATGCCGGCCAGTGAACCGGCCCGGACGATCGCCGAGACCCTGCGGTTCAATCCCGGCGACATCCGAGGCGTGGAAAGGCTCGCGGAATCGGTGCACGCCTCCGCGCGTACAGTGGAAAGGCTTTTTCAAGCCGAGACCGGAATGACCTTACGGCAGTGGAGAATCCGCAACCGCATGGAGGCGGCTGCCATTCTGTTGCGCTCGAATGCGGCGCCCGATGCCGTTGCGCACCGGGTTGGATATACGAACGTGAATGCATTCCGGCGCGTTTTCAAGGGCCATTTCGGCATCTCGCCGACCGAATATGTAGATCGCTTTAAGGCTCAGCGGTGATCGCCGACGGAGGCGACCGGCCGGGACGCGTCGGTCACCTCGGCGATGAGCCGCCGGAGGGCGTCGGCACCGGCCTTCGCGGCATCGTCCGCAGGACGTTCCCGATATCCGGGGTTGAAGATCTCGAGGGACAGCGGTCCCCGGTAGCCGGACGAGATCGCGGCCGCGACCTGCGCCGGCAGGTCGAACTCGCCCTCGCCGGGGAAGCAGCGGTGGTTGCGGCTCCACGTCAGTAGGTCCATGGGCAGCCGCGGCGCGTCGGCGACCTGGAGGAAACCGATGGCGTACGGTGGCAGCTCGGCCAGCGTGCCCGCGTCCTCGCCGCGTGCGTTCATGTGGAACGTGTCCACCACCAGGGCGAGGTTCGGGTGGCTCGCGCGCTGGATGGTGTCCCAGGCGTCGGCGGTGCGGCTGATGTGGGTGCCCCAGGCGAGCGCCTCGAACATGATCATCATGCCGTGCTCCGCGGCTGCGGCCGCCAGGATCGCGAGCTGCGCCGCCGAGAGGTCGCGGTTGCCGTCGGCGTCCGTGTCGGTGTTGGAGACCACGAGGATCGACTCGGCGCTGAGCCGGCGCATCACGTCGAGCTCGCCGTGGAAGCGCGACAGGACCTCGCGGAACTCACCCGGGGGCACTCCCTCCGCGCGGCGGAAAGGCTGGTAGAGCTCGATGGTGAGTCCGAGGTCGGCGCATCGGTGGGCGCATTCTTCGGGGGTCATCCCGGAGCGCCGCAAGTCGTCGTCGAGCAATTCGATGCTGTGGAATCCCGCAGCGGCGATCGCGGAGATTTTCTCCTCAAGACCGCCGCCTATCGATACGGTTGCCATGCACATCTTCATCGTCTGCAGGCCTCACTGGTCAGCGGGAGATCATCCCTGCCACGGTGGCGAGGTTAGGTTAGCCTATCCTACCCTCAAGGCAAGCCCGAGTGAGGCATGCGCATACGTGAACCCCTCGCGGAGTTTCCTGCGGCCGAGTCTTAGGTTAGGCTGACCTTACTTGACCGGGAGAAGGGCTGTCGCTGGTGTTGCCCAGAATCTGCCCGTACTTCATCCCGACCGGCTTCGACCTGCACCGCGCGCGAGTCGGATGGAAACCCGATCCGGCCCGCGCCGTCCTGCTCGTGCACGACATGCAGAACTACTTCCTGGCCCCGTTCGGCATCGCCGACCAGGCCCTGGCCGCCCGGGTCGTGCGCAACATCGGCATGCTGCGTGAGTGTGGCATCCCGGTCGTCTACACGGCTCAGCCAGGTGGACAGACACCGGCTGAGCGGGGCCTGCAACAGGACTTCTGGGGCGACGGCCCACCGGACGATCCCCGCGCGCTGGCCATCGTGGACGCACTCACCCCGGCGGCTGGTGACCTCCGTCTCACCAAGCGGCGTGACAGCGCGTTCGCCGGCACCGTGCTCGCCGACTTGCTGGGCGACCGGGACCAACTGATCATCACGGGGGTCTACGCGCACGCAGGAGTGCTCGCGACGGCGCAGGACGCTTTCATGCGCGACATCCAGGCGTTCGTGGTGGCGGACGCGGTCGCCGACTTCAGCCCCGCCCATCACCGCGAAGCGCTCCGCCGCGTGTCGGACCGGTGCGGTGTGGTCGGCACCGCCGCCGAGATCGCCGAACTCCTCTGATTTCGTGTTCGAAGAAAGGGCAATCCATGTCTGCCGCGGACATCGAGGTGTACGACCTCGTCGGCATCGGCTTCGGCCCATCGAACCTGGCCCTCGCCATCGCCGTCGAGGAACACAATGCCCGCTGCACGCGGGCCGAGGATCGCATCTCCGCCATCTTCCTGGAGAAGCAGGACGACTTCGGCTGGCACCGCGGCATGCTCTTCGACAACGCCACCATGCAGGTGTCGTTCCTCAAGGACCTGGTCACCATGCGCAACCCGGCCAGCGACTTCAGCTTCGTGTCGTACCTGCACGCGCACGGCCGGCTCGCCGACTTCATCAACTACAAGACGGTGTATCCGCTGCGCGTCGAGTTCCACGACTACTTCCGGTGGGCGGCCGGCCGGATGAGCGAGGTGGTCCGCTACGGCCACACTGTCACCGACGTGGTCCCAGTGCCCGGCGGCGACCTCGTCGACGTGATCGCGGCGACGCCGTCAGGGGGCCGTACCGTCCGCGCCCGTAACGTCAGCCTTGCGCTGGGCCTCGAACCGAGCCTGCCGCCCGGCGTGAAGCCGAGCGAGCGGATCTGGCACAACCTCGACATCCTGCACCGCGTGGCCGCGTTCGAGGTGGCCGAGCCCCGCCGTCTCATCGTCGTCGGCGCCGGCCAGAGCGCCGCCGAGTCGGTCAGCTTCCTGCACAGCCGCTATCCCACGGCCGAGGTCTGCTCGGTCTTCTTCCGGTACGGCTACAGCCCCGCCGACGACAGCAACTACGCCAACCGCATCTTCGACCCGGAGGCCGTCGACGTCTATTACGACGCCCCCGCAGACGTGAAGCGGATGCTGTTCGACTATCACCGCAACACCAACTACTCGGTGGTCGACGGCGACCTCATTGAGGAGCTGTATCGCCGCCAGTACGCGGAAAAGGTGCTCGGCCGCCCCCGGCTGCGCATGCTGAACGCGTCCCGGGTCGCCGAGCTGACCGAGACCCCGGACGGCGTATGGGCGGTGGTCGAACATCTGCCGAGCGGCGAGCGCGAGCCGATGGACGCCGACGCGATCGTCTTCGCCACCGGCTATCGCCCGGTCGACCCGGCCCGGCTCCTCGGCGCCGCGGGCGAGTTGTGCCTGCACGACGACGAGAGCCTGCTGCGAATCGGCCGTGACTACCGCCTCGAGACCGGCGATCAGCTACGGGCCGGCCTCTATCTACAGGGCGGCACCGAGCACGCGCACGGGATAACCGCCACCCTGCTGTCCGCGGTGGCCGTCCGATCCGGTGAGATCGTGGCGTCGATCGCGGCTGCAGTCGCGGACCGCGCCCCGGTCCCGCCCGCCGCGGGCCGCCCCCTGGCGACGATCGGGGAGCGCTATTCGTAGCGGACCGCGTCGTGCCGGGTCAGCGCGCCGAGCAACGGCACTCGGCGGCCGACGACAGCAGCACGATGAGCAGGCCAGCGCCGGCCTACAGCAGGACCGCAGCTCCGTCCAGCGCCACGTCACGACCCGGCCATCGGGACGCTGGAGGTCGTGAGTCACGCTCACTCCCCGCCGCTCCTGATCGACGCTCGCGGCGGTGCCACGTACATACCGGTGGCCCCGGTGGCCCCGGCGCGCCATCCTGCTTAGCCCTCGTTGACCGCGGTCGTCCATGTCAGAGCGCATGCATCGTCGCCGACGGTGACGAGCAGGGTGGTGTCGTCAGCGGGAATAGGCCCGTCCGTAGTTTCCAGACCCAAAACAACTCGCTAAGCTGTTGATCTAGGCCCGTACCTGGGGCGGCTGCCTTGGGGAGCGAGTTGCAGGGGAGACATTTCGCCGTTCCCTGCGATCCCGGTACGTGGGATGCGAGATCATCGCCGGTGCCTCCGGTGGTGCTCGTCGTTCTCGGCGGTGATAGGCGCGGAGGTCTCCTCGCCGAGCCGGACGTAGATGCCGAGGGTGGCCAGGCGCCGGTGGCGGGACTTGGCCTGTAGCTCGGCGGCGCTACGGCCCTTGGCGGCCAGGTGCGTCAGCCCGGAGTGGCGCAGTTGGTGGAGGGTGTACCCGATCCCGTGCGGGTCGTGGAGCTTGGAAGCATGCTTGAACAGGTACTCGGCGCGCGGGTAGGACAGCCGGCCGCGGCCGGTGTCTGGGCAGATGTCGCCCAGGGCCGGCGCGCGGCGGCCGGTGGCGGGTGCGCGCCGGTCGGCGAGGAACACCGGTCCGGCGGTGCGCCCGGCTAGCAGCCGGGGCAGAAGTCGGGCAGTCGGGGTCTCCCAGTGCACGTAGGCGCGGTCGCCGCCCTTCTCGGTGATCAAGGCGCGGCGGAACTCCATGTCGAGGTCGGGCACGTCCAAGCCGAGAATTTCCTCGGCGCGGGCGCAGGTCTCGTAGAGCATTCGCCACAGGATCCGCTCGCGCAGCGGGTGGCGGTCGTCGGTGAACAGCCGGTCGAGGCGGGCGCGGGGAATGGCTTTGTCCCGGGTCTGGGTGACTTTGCGGCGTTCCAGTTGTCGGCCGGGGTCAGTGGTCAGCCAGTCCTGGCGGCGGCAGTAGGCGGTGAACGAGGTCAGCGTGGACAGGTGCTTGTTCCAGGTGTTCGCGGCCCCCTGGTCCCAGCGGGCCATCGTCTGCTCGTAGATCTCCGGGGTGAGCGCGGCGACCGGGAGTTGGTCACCGGTGGTCTCTCGTAGCCGGCGCAGGGTCTCGGTGTAGGAGGCGCGGGTGGGGTCGTTGTGGAGCCGGTCGAGAAACGCGTCGACGGCGACCACGAGCGCGACCGGGCGGCGGGCGGTCGGTAGCGGGATCACGGACACCTCGACGGCCCCTTCCGATGATGTGACACAGAATGTGCCTGAGTCACCATCACCCTGGTGCTGTGTCCAGCAGGTGGTGGTGGGTGGATCGCCGACCTCTGTGACAGAGGCTACGGGATTCTCTGTCCCAGAAGGTCAACGAGTGGCGCTGACATCCCCACCTCAAAGACACTGCATTTTCTGATGCAATCGGCTAGGGTATGCGTCATGACCTCCTCCGACGCGTCCTCGATCTACATCCGCATGCCTGCCGACCTCAAGAGCGCGGTCGACGACCACGCCAAGGCGCGGGGCAGCACGGTGACCGGCGCGGCGGTGGATCTGCTCGGCCGAGGTCTGCAAGCGGTCGCCGATGAGAGGTCCGTCGCCGACCTGCAAGCCGCGCTGTCCCGCTCGGTCACGGAGAAGGCGGTCGTGGAGGCCGAGCTGGTGACCGCGCGAGCGCAACTGGCCACCCTCGGAAACTTCGTCGACCGGGCTGGCCAGCGGGTCGGCACCTGCCCGAGCTGTCGGCAGCCGATCAGCGGTGCCGACGTGTTCGCGGCCAGTCGGTGCCCGGCCTGCGGCCAGCCGCTGACTGAACTGCTCGCCCCGAAGGCCAACAGCGCCACAGGGATCGACCAGCGGGAGCTACTGCTGTTCGCCGGCGCGCTCGGTGCACTGATCGGCGTCGCCTACCTGTCCACCAAGAAGTAGTCCATCCAGTAGTAAGGAGAACCAGATGAAGAAGTCGCACATGACGGTGCTGACCGTCGCCGTCACCATCT
This sequence comes from Micromonospora craniellae, assembly GCF_014764405.1. Classification (NCBI taxonomy): domain Bacteria; kingdom Bacillati; phylum Actinomycetota; class Actinomycetes; order Micromonosporales; family Micromonosporaceae; genus Micromonospora; species Micromonospora craniellae. The sequence goes on from NZ_CP061725.1 coordinate 3,414,787, forward strand.
GCCGCATCGCCACCCTGATCAAGGGCGCGGAGCAGTGGGTGATCAACGCGAACCGCGTACGAGCCGACCCATCCCCCGCCAACCTGACCAAGCTGGCCCTCGCCAGCGGGGTCCTGCTCACCGCCGTACGGAGCATCTGACCAAAGATCAGATGCTCGGCGAAAGGGGACGGTCACCCAAGCGCCAATCTGGCCCCGCGCAGCACCTGGTGCTGCGCGGGGCCAGATTCGTCAGCCTCTGACCAGCGAGGGCATGCGATGACAACGGTTGACGAACACCACCGGCGGCTGCCCGGCAGCGGGTTCACGTGCCAGCGGTGGGTGGTCAGCGGTGTGCCGGGGTGACCTCGGCCAGCCGCAGCGGCCGGTAGCCGTCGGTGTCGAGCTGGGCGAGTTCGCCGTCGATGTCGACCGAGTGGGTGCCGTAGAAGTGGACGTTCTCGTGGTGGGTCGGCCAGATGTGCGCCAGCACCTCGGCGTCGACGTCGCGGCCGGCCCAGCACAGGGCTGCTAAGCCGAGGCCGTGGTACTCCGTCGACCAGCAGACGATCGCGTTGGTGGCCAGGGTCAGGCACCACATCTGCTTGGTCTGCTGCTCGTGGTGGCGGCGGCGCAGCGCTCCCTCGCCGGCGTACGCAAGGGAGCGGCGCAGAGCGTGCAGGTTCTCGCCCTTGTCGAGCTGCCGGGAGATCCGCCGCCGGTAGGTCTCGTCGGCCAGGCACCGGGCGGCGTAGACGGTGCGGCGCAGCGCCCCGTACTCCTTGATCGCGCTGGTCAGCGCGTTCTGCTGCCGTTTCGAGAAGCACAGCTTCCCCACGACCAGTGCTGCGGTCGGGTGGCCGCCCTGCACCGAGGCGGCGACACGCAGCAGATCGTCCCAGGTACTCGTGATCAGGTCGGTGTTCAGGCGACGGGCCAGCAGGCCGCCCGCGCGCGGGTAGCGGACGAGGAAGTCGGCGTTCGGCCCGGTCCGGTACAGGGTGATTTTCCCGAGGTCCCGGATGCGGGGCGAGAGTTGCTTGCCGACCAGGTCGAACAGGACGAAGTTGGCCAGGGTCGCGCCGTGGGTGTCGGTGGCGTGCTCGAACACCGGCAGGTCGGTCTCGTTGCCGAGCAGTCCGTCGAGTACAACTGCACCGCCACACCCAGCACGTTGCGGGCCGTGCGGAACTGGCGAACGAACGCCTCGTCCGCGCCGGTCGACCCGGCGACGTGGTGCTGTCTCATGTGCAGCCACAGCGTCTGGCGGCTCGCATCCGGGTTGTTGGGCGACCAGTTGAGAGGCTGGGCGCTTCTGGAGTTGCATTGTTGGTGATCGCTATAGTCCTTGCGGTGTGTCAGGTTGGGGTGACTGACAGCGCAAGGGGGTCTGCCGGTGAGCTGGGATGTCGTGGCCGCGGAGGCGGCGAAGACCGTCACGGCAGGCGTCGGTGGTGTCGTGGTGGCCGGTGCGGGTGGGGTGATGCGGGCATTGCTGCGTCGGCTCGGCGCGCTGCCGAATGATCCGGAGAAGTTGCGGGACGCGATTCTGGAGGCGGGCGAGCGGGATCCGCATTTCGCTGCGGAGGTCAGCGTCGCGTTGGCGGCGGTGGCAGGTGCGGTGACCGAGAGTGGCGTTCTGCCGCCGGCGGTGTTCCTCGATCGGGATGCGGCGCGGGTGGAGTTGGCGGAGCCGGGTGTGCATCTGGTGGCGGGGGTGCACGGGGTGGGTAAGACCGCTTTGGTGCTCCAGGTCAGCCACGAGGCAGCGGGCCGGTTTCCGGGTGGGCGGGTGTATGTCGACCTGGATGTTTACCGGGTGGGCGAGGCGTTGCAGGTTGGTGAGGTGCAGGCGGCGGTGCTGCGTCAGCTCGGCGTGCCGGTCGCTGAGGTTTCCCTGGCGGTGATGGCGGAGCAGTACCGGCGTGCGTTGGTGCACCGGCGGTGTGTCCTGGTGTTGGACAACGTGCTTGGCGCGGCGGAGGTGTCGGCGTTGGTGCAGCCGTGGCCGGCGAGCCTGGTGTTGGTGACGGCTCGCCGGTTGACCGATGATCTACGCGCCTGGGCGCCGACCGCGCCGGTGATCCTGCACGGGTTGGACGAGCAGGGCGCATGGGAGATGCTGGAGCATCGCTGTCCCGGGATGCTGGCGGCCGAGCCGGCCGCGGCGCGGGAACTGCTCGAGTTGTGCGATCGGATCCCGTTCGCCATCGTGCAGGTCGCCGTGCGGTTGTCTCGGCGGCGCGGCGTTGCGGGGGCGGTTGCGGCGGTTCGGGACGAGCTTGCCAGCAGCGATGACCCGGGTGAGTTGATCCTGCGGTGCCTGGGCCAGACGATTCGGGAGCTACCCGACGCGACCGTCGATGACCTGATCGTCTTGGCCACGCAACCGGTGCGGGACTTCAGTCACGAGGCGGCGGTAGCGGCGGTGGGGCATGGTGTCGACCGCCTGATCGACGCCGGGTTGGTGGTCGCCGAGACGCGGGGTCGGCTGCGGTTGCCGGGGCTGATCCGTGACCACGCGCTACGGATGCTCCCAGACCACGCGGTCGACGCCGATACGCCGTTCGAGCGGCTGCTCACGTTCTACCGGGACCGGGCGGTCGCGGCGGACCTGGCTGGCGGTCAGCGGCTGCGCCGCTACCAGGTTCCGTCTGGACTGGGGTGGAACCCGTCGTGGTCGGTGCCGCTGGATTGGTTGGAGACCGAACTGGCGGCGATCGTCGCGGTCATCCCGCGTGCCTTCCATGCCGGCCGGTTCGTGGAGGTGACGCAGTTGTGCGGTGCGCTGGAGCCGCTGCTGACCAGCCGCGGCCACCATTGGCGGATCTCCGGCGCCAACGAGTGGGGCGTGCGGGCCGCCCGCGCGCTCGGTGACCGGGTGCTGGAGGCACGCATTCACGCCGCGCAGGCACGCCTGTTCACCCAACTACATCTACTCGACCGGGCGGAAACCGCCCTGACCGAAGCAGAGCGCCTGCTGGCCACGACCGATGACGCGCACATGCATTCGTCGGTCGGGGAGTTCCGGGGCCGGCTGGCCGAGGCCCAGGGCGACTACGGCGCCGCGGAACAGGCGTTCCGCCGCTGCCTCGTCATCGACGAGCGGCAGCAGTTGCGCAGGGCCGCCGGGATCCACCATCGGATGCTCGCCAACGTGCTGCTGCATCTCGGCCGGCCGCAGGAGGCTCTGCCGCTGCTGGCCACCGCGTTCACGTTGACCGATGACGTGCGCAACGCCGCCCGTGCGCATACCGTGGCGGCCCGCGCCCATCTCGCGCTCGGCGACCTGCCGCAGGCACGCGCCGCGATCGGACTGGCCCGTCAGATGGTGGCCGAGGCCACGGCGACGCAGTACGAGGTCGAGTTGGCCGACATCGAAGCCGAACTGGCCTGGCGCGGCGGCGACCCCGAGACGGCCCGCGCCCGCTGGGGCTGGATCGCCCAGCTCTACTGGAACACCGGGGATCCCCGCTTCGACCGATACCTGCGCAAGCTCAACGTGCTACCGCCACCACCCCGATAATCCGCCGGCCAAGATGAACTCTGTCCTCGCCCGGGAGACGGCCGAGCATGGTGAGTCGGACGTACGCCAGCGACGCGAGCACGATCGGATCAACCGGTTCGTCAGCGTGCAGAACAGTCACCCGGCCACCAGCCCAGACCGCGCAAGACGTCTCGTCCACGACCGTTGCCAGCACGCTCGCCTGCGGCCACCGCGCCACCTCCTCGGCCGCCCGAACCGGCCAGCCCTTCGTTGACCACACCGCATGGTCGTCAACGACCACGACACTGGCCGAACAGAGCTGGGCCAGGCTGGCGGTACGCAGGTCCGCGACCAGATGCCGATACTCCAGCCCGCCACGCGGCTCGCCGTGGCCGAGGTCGGCATACCGCTCAATACGGACCCCGTCGCGTTGAATCGCCGCGCCGACCACCGTCGCCGGTATCGCCGGTTCCGATACCGCAGGCGCGACAACGGGACCGAACATCGCCGGGTCCGCTGGTTCCTTCAACCGCAGCAGCCCGTACACCAGTCGTCGCAGGCGACGCGCGCAGTCTTCACCATGCGCATCTGGCTCCGCCAACAGGTCCATGACCTGACCGTGAACACCTGCCCCATACTGATCGATCGCCGCGTCGATCTGATCCCGGGGTCGTTGATCGACATCCCAGACCGGCGCGGTCTCGGCGAGCAACGCCGCCGCAGACCCGGGAACCGTCACCGCGCTGCCCCGACCCGCCAGCACCACCGGCTTGTCCAACGCCGCCGCGTACAACGCCAGCGAACCATGATCAGAAATCACCACCGATGCGGCCAACAATGCCGCCTGCCAACCCTCGTACGGCGTGATTACCTGCACCCCGTACGCGGCAGCCTGCTGCAACCAGGACCTCACCTGCCACGGGCCGTGCGCCGCCCACACCCCGGGATGCAGCACCACGACCACCTGGTACTCATCCACCGGCAACCCGCCCACCAGACGCTCCGGCAAGTCCGGCAACCGGCCCAACGCCGAGTCCGGCCCGAACGTCGACGCGAGGACCACCAGCCGCTTGTCCCGCGCACCAAACGCCGCCCGCAGCTGCCCGTCCCGAAATCGTGAGCCGCGCATCCGCGCCAGCGCAGGGTCCCCCACCACCACCCCACGCGACGCCGCAGGCGCACACACCCGCGCCAAACGCTCCAAATGCGCGGCATGGGGCAAACCAATCGCGGCCGGCACCACCCGGCCTCCCATCACCAGCCGCTCCGGATTCAAACCCGACACCACCGCCGTACCCGGGTAGAACTTCTGATGCCCCGCCCCATGCGGCACCAACAGCACCGGCGCGTCAAGATCCACCAGTCGATCGTTCTCACTCGCCGCCAACGCCAGATCGAACCTCATGCTCACCGCATCACGCCACGGCAGAACCGGAGCGCCCAACCCCGCCAACGCCTCGTCCACACCGGCCGCCAGCAGCGACCGGGACCGAACATCACAGGTAAAGAACGTCTGAATACGCCGATCACCGGCCGTCAGCGACAACACATCCCGCAACCGGCCCAACGTCGTCACCGTCCGGACAACCACCAACAACCGGCGACAGACACCAACCGTCGGCTCCGGGCTCCGGGCTCCGGGCTCCGGGCTCCGGGCTCCGGGCTCCGGGCTCCGGGCTCCGGGCTCCGGGCTCCGGGCTCCGGGCTCCGGG